>CAXTVZ010000102.1:8255-11146 GCA_964247685.1 uncultured Acetobacteraceae bacterium | reverse complement strand
GTCCCTTGGCGGGTCCAGGGCAGAGCCCTGGCCTTACGTCTTGCGCGCCTGGGCGTCGTAGGCGCGCGCGAACTCGCGACCGAACACCGACTGGAAATCATCGCGGGCCTCGCGGCCGATGTCCTCGTAGGTGGTGCAGAACAGCTCCCACATCCGGGCCTTGCGCGCGCCGGGCACGAGATTGCCGAGCAGGTTTGATTGCAGGCGTTTCTCCAGCGCCTCCGGCTCGAAGCGGCGCAGCAGCCCGAACAGCGCAGTCTGCACGCCGGCCATCAGTGCGAGCTCGTGGGAGCGCACGTCGTCGAACGCCTCGGCGGTGGCGGCGGTCGCGGTCTGGTAGCCCGGACGGTGCGGCTCGAGGAGAGCGCTCACCGCCTCGTCCGTGGTGACCGAGAACTTGATCGGGTTGTTGCCGTGCGTGCGCAGAATGGTCTGCTCCACGCGGAACTCGCTCTTGACCGAGGCGCGCGAGATCAGCACCTGACGCAACCCGTCCACCATGGCGCGGAAGAGCTGTCCCGCCTCGCGGAGTGCCGCCTCGGGATCGTCGCCCATGCGCGCGCCGGTCGCACCCGCGCCCTCGAGGAAGGTGGCGAGGAGGGCAGCAGCGGCGGGCTCCGCGCGGGGAGCGGCCGCTGCAGCGGCGTGCCGCGGTTCCGGTGGCGCGGGCGTCGGCGCCGCGACCGGCGTGGCGCGCGACGGCGCGGGCTCGAAGGGATCGATCTCGCGCGACGGACCGCGCAGCGGCTCGGCCGCGCGGGGTGACCCGCCGAACGGGTCGGCCGCACCCCGCGCCTCCGGCTCGAACGGGTCGGCGGCACGTGGGCGCTCGCCGAACCCGCCGTCGCCGCGCGGCGGACCTTCGAACGGGTCGACGCCGCGGGGCGGCTCCGCGAACGGATCGGGTCGCGCCGGCGCGGCCGGCGGCGGCGCGGGCGGGCGGGGGGCGAACGGATCGGCACGCGCCGACGGTTCCGGCACGGCGCCGGGCGGCGTGTCGCCGAGCAGCGCGTCGATGTCGAGCTCATCGAACGCGGGCGGCGTGCTCACCCGGGGGGGCGAGAAGGCGTGCGAGGGCGCATCGGCGTGGTCAGGCTGGCTCGGCCCGCGCCACTCATCCTCCGACGCACCCTGCCGGAACAGGCCGGAGTCGCCGTCGAGCCGGCGCGCGGGGGCGGCCTCGTCGGCCAGGTCGAACGGATCGCGGATCGTGGGGATCGTCGGCGGTGCGAAGGGGTGGGCGAACCCGGTCGGGGGCGATGCCGCAAACGGGTCGTCGAACGGGTCGCGACGGCCGCCCGCAACGTCGCCACCGCCGCCGAACGGATCGTCCATGGGCGCGCGGTGCCCCGGTGCTGCGGGTGGTGGCGCGAAGGGCCGGGTGGCGAGAGGCTGGGTGGCGAGAGGCTGCGTGGCGTATGGCTGCGGGACCGCCTCGGCCTCCTCGACGAGGATCAGGTAGTCGCCCAGCTGGATCTCGTCGCCGTCGGCGATCGCGACCTCGGTGTCGCGCGGGACGCGTTGGAGGGCGCCGTTGATGAACACGCCGTTGCTGCTGGTGTCGCGCAGCGTGGCACCCCGGCGCGTGATCGAGATCGTGCAGTGGCTCTTCGACAGTTGCCGGTCCGGGTCGAGCAGCATCCAGTCGTTGTCGCTGCTACGTCCGAGCGTTAGGCTGCCCCCGGTCAGCGTCCGGATCTCGGTTCTGGCGCCGGCCGGGGCACGGGTCACGCGCAAGGTCAGGGGCATTTTGCTCTCCCTCTCGACATCGGGCCGCGAGCCATGGGTGCGGGCGCGGAGCTCCGCCACGGGAATGTCACCGATGGCGACGTCACGCAACGACTACGGAGAGAACGGAGGGCTTCATGGCCGACGTGACACTGGCGGAATGCGGCGGCGGGTGCTGGCTGGTTGATGGCGAGCCGCATCTCGATGATCTGCTGATGAACTCGCTCGCGTCAGACATCGAGGTCGCGGTCATCTCGTGCGCCTCGGTGTCCGAGGTCAGCGCGCTCTGGGTCCTGAACGGCGGCCGCCCCGACGAGGGCGAGCAGCCGTGGAAGATCCATCCGAAGATACTGGCCCGGGTGCGCAACAGCAACGGCGGGGACCATGTGGTGAGCTTTCAACCCTGGTCGGCCCTGATTGACGCGGCGGCGCAGGCGGTGATCGCCGTGGTGGCCCACCATGCTGAAGGCGACGCCGCTTTGGCGGTCGTCCTCGTGGACACGCTCGGCGCGGACGCGGATGCGAGCCTCGTCGCGTTGAACGCGCTGCGCGGAACGCTGCTCCGTCGCAGCCTCGCGGATCATGGCGTCGCCGTCGATCGCCTTCGTGGAAGGTCGCGCGGCGACGGCGTTGCAGGTGACGCGGGCGAGGACAAGATCACGATCGTCCTTGAGCCGCTGGTCGCCGAACCGCCGGCAGGGACCGTGTGAAGCCTTCCGCTTATCGGCCTGGGCCTCTCGACGTGATCCAGATTGCCGCTTCAGGTCGTCACTGGCTGAGGCGAACGGTCTTGCTCAGCGCGTTGCGGATCGCCGGAGGGGCGCGCCATGCCGTCCGCGGTCATCCGGGCTTGCTCGGCATCGAATGGATCAGGCTGCCCTCTCGATCACTCGTCCGAAACAGGCAGGTTTCACCGATCGCGGACGCGTAGGAAGCCTTCCTGGTTGAACAGCTTGTGGAGGTCGCTGCCGCATAGGCCGCAACGTGTGATCCGGACCAGGACCCTTCGTGGCGCAGCCTCCTCAGCTGGAGGCAATTCCTCCAGCTTGATGGTGTGGCGGCCGGGCAGGCCTTCAGGCTTGCTCATCACGGCGTCAGAGATCCTCATGGCGGGCTCCCGGAGGAAAACCTGGAGTGAGCGATAGCCATCACGCCAGTCGTCG
>CAXTVZ010000102.1:5146-8155 GCA_964247685.1 uncultured Acetobacteraceae bacterium | reverse complement strand
AGGCCTGGTCGACGCGATCTGGCGGGTAGTTCAGAGCTTCACCCGAAATGCAGGCCCTCTCATCGTGGGCCAATCCGAGTAGCCGGTCTCGTCGCCTCCGTACCAGTAGGCTTTGGGCGCGTCGGCGAGCGGCGCGCCGTCGCGGATGCGCGCGACCAGGTCCGGATTGGCGATGAAAGGCCGGCCGAACGAGACCAGATCGACCGCGCCTTTCTCCAGGCTTTCCTCCGCCATCGGGGGCAAATAACCATTATTGCCCATGTAGCGGCCCGCAAAACGCCTTCTCAGCGCAGCGAAGTCCACCGAGTCCGGAGTATCACGGGTGGTATACGTCACGCCTTCAATCGTATGAATATAGGCGAGCCCGTGCCCCGCGAGCCCGTCCAGCAGGGCGCTGTACGTCTCCATGGGCGTGCTGTCGAGATCCGTCTCGCCGGGCACCGTAGTGGCTGGCGACAGCCTGATTCCGACGCGTCCGCCGCCCCAGACGCCGACCACGGCCTCGACGACCTCCAGGGGGAACCGAATACGATTCTCGATCGAGCCGCCGTAGCGATCATCACGCTTGTTGACGCTGTCGCGTATGAACTGTTCGAGCAGGTAGTTGTTGGCGGCATGCACCTCTACACCGTCGAACCCGACCTCTTTCGCGAGCCTGGCCGCCTGCTCGTAATCGCGCACGATCGGCGGGATCTCGTCGGTCTCCAGAGCACGCGGCGTCACATGCTCCTTCATCCCCTCCGTGGTGAACGCCTGACCCTGCGGGCGCACCGCGGAGGAGGAGACGGGGAGCTTTCCCTCGGGCTGCAGTGACGGGTGCGAGATGCGCCCGGTGTGCCAGAGCTGCAGGAGGATCCGCCCGCCACGCCCATGGACCGCCTCGACGACGCGGCGCCACGCGGCGGCCTGCGCGTCGGTCCAGATGCCTGGCGTCAGCGCGTAGCCGACCGCCTGGGGCGAGATGTTCGTTGCTTCGGAAATGATCAATCCGGCATCCGCGCGCTGCGCGTAGTAGTCGGCGGCAAACGGAGGAGGCACGCCGTCTTCGCTCGAGCGGCTCCTCGTCAGCGGGGCCATGACGATGCGGTTCGGCAATTCGAGCTCGCCAACCGTAATCGGAGTGAAAAGATGTCTGGTGTCGCTCATGCCGTCCAACCTCTGGTAAAATATGTCCCGGGTGCTCCCGAAGTCGCTCGCGCGGCCTACCCGGCCTTGATCCAGACCGTCTGCGCGTTGGTGAACTCGCGCAGTCCGAAATGCGAGAGCTCGCGTCCGTAGCCGCTCTTCTTGACGCCGCCTACGGGGGTGCGCGGGTTCGAGGCCGTGAAGCCGTTGATGAACACGCCGCCCGTCTCGAGACGCTCGGCGATGCGGCGCGCCCGCTCGATGTCGCTCGTCCACAGATTACCGCTCAGTCCGAACTCGCTCTTGTTCGCGAGCTCGATTGCGTGCTCCGCGTCGCGTGCAACGATGATCGCCGCCACGGGTCCGAACACCTCCTGGTCGAAGGCGGGCATGCCGGGTGTCACGTCCGCAAGCACGGTCGGCTCGTAGAAATAGCCAGGGCCTTCGATCTTGTGGCCGCCGAGGAGCACTGTCGCGCCGGCCGCGACGGATTTCGTCACCTGCTCATGCAGGCCGTCGCGCAGATCGTCGCGCGCGATCGGGCCGATCGTCGTCTCCTCCTTGGTGGGATCCCCGGCCTTGATCTCGCGCGCCGCCGCCACGAACCGCGACGTGAACTCTACGGCAACCGGCGCCTCGAGGATAAACCTCTTTGCCGCCAGACAGACCTGCCCCGCATTGTTGTAGCGGCCGAAGATCGCGAGCTTGACCGCCTGCTCGAGATCGGCGTCGGCCAGCACGATGAACGGGTCCGTTCCGCCGAGCTCAAGGACCGATTTCTTGAGGTTTTTGCCGGCAAGTGCGGCAACCGCGGCGCCGGCGCGCATGCTGCCGGTGACCGTGACACCGGAGATGCGGGGATCGGCGATCACTCGCTCGATTGCGTCGGTGTCGACGTTGAGCACCGAGAACAACCCGGCCGGCAGCCCCGCCTCCAGCCACATGTCCCGCATGACATAGGCGCAACGCATGACGTTCGGCGCGTGTTTCAGCACGAACCCGTTGCCGGAGAGCATGATCGGAACCGCCGCGCGGGTCGCCTGCCAGATCGGCAGGTTCCAGGGCATTATGCCGAGGATGAGCCCGGTGGGACGATAGGAGATATAGACCTGGTCGTCCCCTTCCACCTCGACCGGCTCGTCTGCGAGCAGTGCGGGACCGTGCTCGGCATACCACGATACGGCCGTGGCGCATTTCTCGATCTCGGCACGGGCTTCCTTGAGCGTCTTGCCCATCTCGCGCGTGATGACCGGCGCCACCGCGTCCGCTCGTCGGCGCATGATTTCAGCGAGGCGGTTGTAGACCGCGGCGCGCTCGGCCACCGGCGTGGTGCGCCAGGCGCGGAAGGCAGTATCTCCCTGCGCCAGAAGCTCGTCGACCTCGGCGCTGGTCTGGAACGGGAAACGCTCGATCTCCTCGCCGGTGGCGGGATTGCGCGACAGTGCGAACGTGTCAGCCATCGTGGCTCTCCTGTGTGGATGGACGCCGCGATCAGGGCGCGTGCGGACGGATGCCGCCAGCCGCGAAAGCGCGCTCGAGCGGCGTCGTGTCATGGAACTCGGTCTCGAAGCTGAACTGCACCGGCATCAGCGCCCAGGGCAGCGCGCTCCGCGTGAAGATCTGAGCGATCGGCCGCGCCCAGCGATGGTCGTGCAGCGTGCTCGGCCGCACGATGGTGGTGCCGGGCGTGTTCTCCGTTCGCGTATGGGTCCAGGCAGAGCAGGTGGGGCAGGTGAATTGCCGGCTCCAGCCGCCGCTGTCGGCCTTCTTCTCCCAGCAGCGCAAATCGCCGCTCTGCTCGAAACCGCCATCGGCGACCGCCATGCCGATGGAGAACGCGCTCGACGTCAGCTGCTGGCAATCCGTGCAGTGGCAGGCGAAGAT
>CAXTVZ010000102.1:0-5046 GCA_964247685.1 uncultured Acetobacteraceae bacterium | reverse complement strand
GATTACAGCACGCTCGGCTTTAGCTACCGGCGTAATGCCGCGTCTTACTCCAGCGCAATCGCTGGTGGACAACCTGGTCGAAGCGCTCGGAACCATGGCGACTGAGACAAGCCGTGCGAGGGAGAAGAACAGCCACCTGGAGCGCCAACTCGCCGTCTTGGCGGCTCGTTGGATGAACTCAGGCGGTCGCTTTCGGCAAGCAAATCCGAGGCGACCACCCAGGTGCGCTTGATAAAATGGGCTTCTCACCGGGAGTGAGGGTCGGAGATGATGTTGAAGAGAGCTTTGCGGCTGAGAGGGTCGCGAACAAAGCTAGCGATCTCCTGGTGATGAGTCTCTAAGGCGAGGTGACCGGCGTCTAGAAAGTGAATTCCCGCGGCGGGAAGATCGCGACGGTAGGCTTCAGCACCGGGGGATGAAGAAGGGATCGTTCCTGCCCCACACCGCCAGCAGAGGCGGTCTAGGCCTTCGAAAATAGGCCTGAAAAGCTGGGTAAAGCGCCACGTTGGTGCGGTAAGAAAGAATGAGATCCAGCTGTATGTCCTCCGCCAGATCGATGCATATGTAGGATCTCGAGCAGAACGCCGTCGGGCGCCAGCATAATGGTCGGCGCGCCATGTTGGTATTGGAAGCGGATTGCGTCGTCTGAAAGCGAGGCGCGGCAGGCTTCACGGCGCAACGGCGAGCGGGCGCGCCAGTACGTCTGCCAGGGACCCCAATCGGAGTAAGCGTTCCGCCGCTGACATCTGGCGGGTCGTGAGCGAACCATGATCCGCAGGACGTCGAAAATCACCCCCTGCGCTCTGTAGCCGTAAGGCTTCGCTGTCGGGTTTGCCAACGCACCGACCGATCGGCCGAGCAGATCGAACCCACACGGACATCGCGTTGGTGCGGCGAGCGGGCTGCGCCGATCTTCTGGACACGACCAAACCGGAAAGATCAAGCCATGAACAGGATCACAGTTTCTTTCGCCACCCTGTCCCTAGCGCTGTCGACGATTGCCGCAACGCCGGCGATTGCTGTGGCGACGGCCACACCGCCCGCCATCGTCCACGTCACGCGCCACCATTCGACGGTGCACGACGTGCACGGGCAGCGCTTCGACGTGCCGAACAGCTTGCTCCGCAACCGCGACACCCTGATCAACGGCCTGCCGCCGCAGCCTTCGCAGTTCGACTGAGCGTCTGCTGCCCGAGGCCTGCGAGAAACGCTTCGGCGCTCCGGCTCGGTGTCCGCTCGGCATGCAGCAGCGATCGATAGGCGCGGCTCGGCAAGTCGAACTTCACCGCCACGAGCAGGCCCGCCTCGATCGAGGGGCTTGCCACCGACGCCGAGATCGCGGTGGCCGCCCCGCCGGCCTCCACGGCCGCGCGCACGGCCTCGTTCGACGGCAGCTCGAGGGCGACCGGGAGCGCGGCCGGGTCGATCCCCGCGTCGGTGAGTGCAGACTCGAACTCCGAGCGGGTCCCCGATCCGGGCTCGCGCATGACCCACTCGGACCCGAGCAGGTCGGCGGCACCGAACGCACCCGGCCGGCTGGCCCAGGGATGGTCAGGTGCCACCACGATCACGAGCTGGTCGCGCGCGACCTCACGCTCCACCAGGCCGGGATGGTCGATCGTGCCCTCGATCAGGCCGATCTCCGCGGTGCCGTCGCGCACCGCGACCGCGACCTCGGCCGTGTTGCCGACGCGCAGCACCAGCTCCACCTGCGGGTGTGCGCGCCGGAACGCCATCAGGTGGCGCGGCAGCCAGTAGCTCGCGATGGTCTGGCTCGCGTGCATCCGCAACGTGCCGCGCCGGAGGCCGCCGAGTTCGGCCAGGTGCAAGCGCGCCACGTCGGCACGGGCGAGCACGCCGCGCGCCTCGTCGAGGAAGAGGCGACCCGCTTCCGTGAGCTCGATCCCCCGCCCGACCCGGTGGAACAGCTTGACCTGGAAGCTCTCCTCGAGCGCGTGGATGGCGCTGCTGGCCGCCGACTGCGTCAGGTTCAGCGCCTCGGCCGCCCGCGTCACGTGTTGGCGCTCCGCGACGGCCACGAAGATGCGCAGCTGCTCGAGCGTCATGGCGCACCGCCGAAGCGGCCGGGCACGCGCGAACCTGACTGATCATGCACTCGAAGAACCTCCCGGCGTCACGCCGCCCGCGCGAAATCCTGGACCAGCATGGTGGCCGCGACCACCAGGATCAGCACGCCCAACATCGTTTTCAGCGCCGTGCGCGAGGCGGCGAGACGCGAGGCGCCCGCCAGCCCGATTGCGGCACCGAGCACGCCGCCGGCCACGAATTCGGCAGCAACGCGCCAGTCCACCAGGGCAGCCCACGCATAGTCCGCCGCGGTCGCCGCCCCGAACGTGCCCACCGCGAGAAGCGACGAGCCGATCGCATCGATCGCCGCCATGCCGGTCGAGAACAGCAGCGCCGGCACGATCAGGAAGCCGCCGCCAACACCGAAGAAACCCGACAGCGTGCCCGTCGCCAACGCGGTCGCGGCCACGAGCGCCGGGCGGCGCGATGGCGTCGGTTCGTGATCTCGCCCGGTTCCCGCCCGAAGCATCAGGATGCCGACCGCGATCATCAGCACCGCGAACAGCACGAGCAGGTGCCGGCCGCCCACCTGCTTGCCGAGCTCCGCACCTCCGATCACGCCCGCGAGGCCCGCGGCCGCGAACAGCGCCGCCGGTTCCCACCGGACATGCCGGGCGCGTGCGTGCAAGGCGAGATTAATGAACGCGCAGGCCGAGACGGCCACCGCTCCAGTGCCGATCGCCCGGTGTGGTGCCAGGCCCACCGCGTAGAGGAGCAAGGGTGTCGCCAGGATCGAGCCGCCCCCGCCCACCAGCCCGAGCACGCCGCCGACCACGCCTCCGGACAGCATCGCCGCGATCATCCGGCGAACCCGCCACCGGCGCGAAAGCGCGCCTCCTCTTGCGTCGTGTCGCGGCCGAGCACGGGGTTGCGGTGCGGGGAGCGCCCGAAACGACGGATGACCGCGAGGTGCTCGGCGGCCCGGCGCTCGCGCGAGGGACCCAGTGCGCGCCACTCTTGCCGCGAGATCTCCTGGTCCGCGAGGCGCTCCGAGTGGGTGAAGGGCAGGGCGAAGAACATGCGGAGATCGGCCGGCATGTCGCGTCCGATGCCGTGGCACAGGAAGCGGCGCGCGAGGGCCAGCGCCAGCCCGTCGGTCGCGTAGGCGTGCGCGGTGCCGCGAAACGCGTCGCGGGGGAACTGGTCGAGCAGGATCAGGAGAGCCCGCGCACCGGTCGCGGTGCCGACCCAGTCCTTGAGGCGGCACGCGGCCGCCTCGAGATAGGCGTCGGTGAAGCGCGCGGCGAACTCGGCCTCGAAGGCAGGGTCGCAAGCGAACCAGCGCGCCATGCCGGCCGCGGCCCAGAACCCCACGATGTCGTCCGGATGCCGAGCGTCCAGTGTCATCAGCCTTGCACGCGGACGGCCACGGTGAAGCTGCGTCCGTTCACGTCCGTGACCCGGAGCGCCGCGGGACCCGTCGCGCGCGTCGCTCCGGCGACCGGCGGCAGCGTGACCAAGGCCTTGGCACCCATCGTGGCCACCAGCCCGTACGGGCCGGGCTTGAAGCCGTTGTAGCGGTAGTCGTTGCGGATCGCGGTCGCCGGCAGCGCTGTCAGCATCGCCGTGCTCCAGCTTTCCTCGACCTGCTTGTCGGTGCCGAGCAGGGCCGCCTGCATGATATGGGCCGGCGCCTCCGGCGTCCCGCCGTCAAGATAGATGTGGAAGCGCACCGATCCGTCCGGCATCAATGCCGCGTGGTCGAGCGTAAAGTGGTGCCTGGTCGGACTGACCGGGCCGCCATGGAACGGTGTCACCACCGAGCCGCGGTAGTAGCTGTAGGTGCCGACGTCGAACACGGCCACGAAGGCGAACAGGGCGAGTGCGAGGCGGCCGAAGGCGGGGTCGGTCTGCGGCAGCGGCAGGGCGCCGCCGATCCAGCGGAACCAGGCCCGCGCGGCGAGATGCGGCTGGCGCGCGAGCAGGACGTTGTCGGCGGAGTAGCCGCCTCCGCCTGCGAGCAGCAGCGTGGTGCCCATCGCGAGATTGGCCGCCGCCATCGTCCACTCGTCGATGCAGGTCGCACCCTGCCAGCCGAACATCAGCATCAGCACAACCGAGAAACCCATCGAGACGAGGGCGGCCGCCCGGGTGAACAGGCCCGCGATCAGCATCGCGCCGACCACGAGCTCGGCGGCGCTGAACAGGATGACGCCGGCGTAGAGCACCCAGAAATGCCGCAGCATGAAATCGATGAGGTGGCCGGTACCGAGGAGTGCGCCCGGCATCGCGGTCTGGAACTTGTTCGCCATCCAGTTGTGGCCGCCCCAGGCATCGAGCTTGGAGGGCGCGTAGATGAACCGGCGCGATCCGCCGCCCCAGTAGATGAAGCCCTGGATGAAGCGCACCGACAGCAGCCCGATCCCGGCGATGCGCCAGGCGCGCGCGCCCTCGCCAGGAGACGGTCCGAAGATGGTGTCCGCGACGTGCGAATGTGCGGGCTGGTAGGTCGAGGATGTGGTCGTGCTCATGCAACGAGCTCCGTGATCTGGGTGAAGAGGATCAATTGGTCGCAGGCTTGAAGCCGTAGCGTTCGAAGATCGCCAGTGCTTGTGCGGAACGAACGAAGTCGAGCCATTCGCGCGCGGCCGCCTTGTGCGCCGCTCCTGCCACTATCGCACCGCCATAGGTCGCCGTTGTGTTCTGTGCCGGCGGGATGTCGACATGGGTGATCGGGTGGCCGGCTTGCTCCTGGAAGATCGCCTCGGATGTCCAGGTGACCCCCGCATCCGCGATGCCCTGCATCAGGAACAGCGGCGTCTGCCGGTGATGGATCTGCGTCAGCATCGCCGAGCCGTCGGCGACCTTGGTCCGGTAGACCGCGTCCGCCAGGGCGGGGCCCCCCGCCTTGGCGAGCGATGTCTCGATCTGGCGGGCGATTCCCTCGAAGGCGGGATTTGGCATCGCGAGCCGGATCTTTGCGCCGCCTAGATCCGCGAGCCCGGTGACGTGGCCGGG
>CAXTVZ010000101.1:0-11159 GCA_964247685.1 uncultured Acetobacteraceae bacterium | reverse complement strand
GCCGACATCTTCCGCACCATGGGCGGCATCAAGTCGGTCTCGCTCGAGCTCGGCGGCAACTGTCCGCTGGTGGTGGCGTCTAGCGCCGATGTCGCCGACGCCGTGCGCGGCGCGCTGCGTCGCGGCTTCCGCAACATGGGCCAGATCTGCATCGCGATTAACCGGATCTACGTCCACCGCAGCCTCCTCGAGCGCTTTCAGGCCGAGCTGGTCGAGGGTGCGCGTCGCCTGGTGATCGCCGACGGGCTCGAGCGCCCGGACGCCGATCTGGGCCCGATGACCAACGCCGACGGCATCGCCAAGGTGAAGCGCCACGTGGCCGACGCGCGCGCCCGGGGCGCCGCGATCCTGTGCGGCGGCGGCCGTCCCGAGGGCATGAACGAGGCCGGGCATTTCTACAGCCCGACCGTGATCGGCGATTGCGGCCCCGACACGCTGGTGATGTCGGAGGAGACGTTCGGCCCGGTGGTAGGCATAGCCCCGTTCGACACGCTGGATGAGGCGATCGCGCTGGCGAATGCCGGTCCCTATGGTCTCGCCGCCTATGTCTATGCCCGCGACGTGGGCGAGATCTTCCGTTTCACCCGCGCGCTGACCTTCGGCAGCGTCGCCGTCAACAACGTCGATGCCGGCATCATGAACGCCCCGTATGGCGGCCGGAAGCGCAGCGGCATCGGCTACGAGCACGGCCGCGAGGGCATGGAATCCTACCTGGCACTCAAGCATGTCCGCGTGCGGCACGGAGGGTAGGCGTGGCTGCTGACGCGCTGATCGGTCTCGATATCGGCACCTCGGCCTGCAAGGCCGTCGCACTCGACGCGTCGGGCGCGGTGCTGGCGCGGGCGAGTGCCTCCTACGGCATGGTGACGCCGCGTCCGGGCTGGGCCGAGCAGGACCCCACGCTGTGGGAAGACGCTGCCGCCGACACCGTCCGCGCCGTTGCCGCGGCACTCGGGGGCGACGTCACCGTGCGCGGCATCGGCCTGTCCGGGCAGATGCACGGGCTGGTGGCGCTCGACGAGGCGGACCGCGTGCTGCGGCCGGCGATCCTCTGGTGCGACAATCGCACGGCGGCGGAATGCGCCGCCATCACCGACGCGGTGGGCGGCGACGAGGCGCTGCTGGCACTCACGGCCAACCGCATGCTGCCCGGCTTCACCGGCGGCAAGATCGCCTGGCTCCGCCGCCACGAGCCCGCGCAGCACGAGCGGATGCGCCGCTTTGTGCTGCCCAAGGATCTCCTCCGGCTCCGCATGACCGGCGAGCATGCGACCGACGTGTCGGACGCGTCCGGCACCGGCCTGTTCGACGTGCGGCAGCGTCGCTGGTCGGCGCCGATGCTCGACGCGGTGGGCCTGCGCTCCGATCAGGTGCCGGTCGCGGTCGAGAGCCACGAGCGGACCGGCACGCTGCGTCCGGCGCTCGCGGAAGCCTGGGGTCTGCCGCCGGGCGTGCCCGTGTTCGGCGGCGGCGGCGACAGCGTGATCCAGACCACGTCCATGGGCGTGATCGACCCCGGCCTCGCCGGCGTTACGCTCGGCACGGCGGGCCTAGTGGGCGCCAGCGCCGATCGCTGCCCCGACAACCGCGGCGCGCGGCTGCAGGTGTCCTGCGGCAACGGGCCCGGCCGCTGGCACGTGATGGGCGTCACGCTGAACGGCGCCGGCGCCCTGTCCTGGTGGCGCGACGCCCTGCGGCCGATGCTGCCGCCCGGCGTGGCGGTGCCCTCCTTCGCCGAGCTCGTGGCACTGGCCGAGGAGGTCGCGCCAGGCGCCGACGGCCTGGCCTTTCTGCCGTTCCTGATGGGCGAGCGCTGCCCGGTGGTGGCACCCGCGGCAAGGGCCGCGTTCGTCGGGCTGTCGCAGGCGCACGATGGGCGCCACCTGTCGCGGGCGCTGCTGGAGGGCGTGCTGCTGAACGTCCGCGCGATCGTCGAGCTGATGGGCGACACCGGGCTGCATTTCGATCGGTTGCGCGTCTCGGGTGGTGCGACCGCCTCGCCGGTCTGGCTCCGCCTGCTGGCCGACGTGCTCGGACGCGAGGTGGCGACCGTCGCCGGTGCGGAGGAAGGTGGCGCCTACGGGGCCGCGCTGATCGGGGGCGTGGGCGCGGGGATCTGGTCCTCGCTCGAGGAGGCGCTCGGCGCGGTGCGGGAGCACGCCGATACCCGGCCGGATCCCGCGCGCGCGCGCCTCTACGACCGGCTCTACCCGGTGCATGCCGGGCTCGCGGGAGCGCTGGCACCGCTCCACGCGGCTCTGGTGGAGGCCGCCGCATGACGGGCGCGATCGTGTTCGACCTCGACGGCACGCTGGTCGACAGCGCGCCCGACATCGCGTCGGGGATCAACCGCATGCTGGCCGAGCACGGGCTCGGGCCCCTCACGGTGCGCGACGTCGAGCGCCTCACCGGCGAGGGCGCCGCGGTGCTGGTGGCGCGCGTGCTTGAGCAGGTGGGCGTCGCCACCGACGAGGCGCGGGTGGCGCGCGACACCGCGTCGTATCTCGCGCATTATCGCGCCCGGCCCTGTGTCGACTCCACACTATTCGCCGACGCCGAAGCGGCTATCCCGGCGCTGCGAGGGGCCGGCCTCCGCCTCGGCGTCTGCACCAACAAGCCCGAAGCGCTCGCCGTCGAGGTGCTGCGCGCGCTCGGGCTGCTCGACGCGATGGAAGTCGTGGTCGGCGCCGACACGACGCCCGCCCGCAAGCCCGATCCGCTGCCGCTGCTGCACACGCTCAGGGTGCTGGATGTGGCACCGGCCGACACCGTCTTTGTTGGCGACACTGCGATCGATCTCGAATGCGCCGCGCGCGCCGGCGTGCCGTGCCGGCTGGTGAACTGGGGCAACGGCCACGCGATCGACGTGCCCGCCGCCATGCGCCTCGAGCGGTTCGCCGATCTGCTGCCGCCCGGCGGCAAGTGACGACGCTGCTGGCCACGCTCGCGCGCGCGCGCCCTACGCTGAGCCGGGCGGAGACGCGTGTCGCCGAGCTCGTGCTGAGCGCGCCCGAGGGCGTAATCACGATGTCCATGACCGAGCTGCGCGAGCGCTCCGGGGTGAGCGACCCGACGATCATGCGGTTCTGCCGGCGCTTCGGCTGTACGGGCTATCCCGAGTTCAAGCTGCGCCTCGCGCAGGACATCGCGCCGCGGCCGCCCTTCATCCACCAGGCGATCGAGCGCGGCGATACGATCGCGGACGCGTCCGAGAAGATGCTGCTCAACGCCATCAACGCCATCCGCCGATTCGGGGACGATCTCGACGCTGACGCGATCGAGGCCGCGGCGATACGCCTGCTGGCCGCGCGCCAGGTATTCGTGGTGGGGCTCGGACTGTCGGAGACCGTGGCGTTCGATGCCGAGCACAAGCTGTTCCGGCTCGGCGTGCACTGCCGGCTGCTGTCCGACATGCACCGCCAGGAACTGATCGGTCCCACGTTGCGCGCCGACGAGGCGCTGCTGGTCTTCTCGCAATCGGGCGCCACGCGATCGCTGGTCGATCTCGCGGGCGCCGCACGCAGACGTGGCGCGTGCACGGTCGCGGTGACGGCACCGGCGTCGCGCCTCGCGCGTGCCGCCGACGTCACGATTGCCGTGCCCGCCTACGAACATACCGAGCTCTACACGCCGCTCACCTCGCGGCTGAACCACCTGATGGTGGTGAACATGCTCGTGGTCGCGATCGGGCTGCGGCAGGGGCGCCCTATGCCCGACAACCTTGCCGCTCTCGAGCCGTGGCTCACCGAGAAACTCGTCGATTAAAGGGAACCAACAAAGATGCAGCCGACATCCGACCAGGACCGCGCCAAGCTCGCCGCCGGCCATAAGGCGATCGACACCTATCTTCGGGACGGGATGCGGATCGGCCTCGGCTCGGGCACCACATCGCACTGGTTCGTCCGTGCGCTGGGCGCGCGCATCAAGAGCGACAAGCTGGACATCGCCGGCGTGCCGACCTCAACGGCCACCCGCGACATCGCGAACGAGGTCGGCGTGCCGTTGCTCGACCTCAACGATGTCGACCGGCTCGACATCACGATCGACGGCGCCGACGAGATCGATCGCGCCGGCCGCATGATCAAGGGCGGCGGCGCCTGCCTGCTGTGGGAAAAGATGGTGGCGCGCGCGTCGAACCGCATGGCGGCGGTGGTCGACGACGCGAAAGTGGTGGAGACGCTCGGCAAGTTCCCGCTGCCGATCGAGGTCATCCGGTTCGGCTGGAAGTCGACGCGGCGGGAACTCGCTAGGCTCCTCGCGGAGTTCGGCCACGGCGACGTCCCAATCGAGCTTCGCGGTGGCGAGAGCGCGCCGATCGTGACCGACAGCGGCCACTACATCCTCGATTGCCATCTCGATAGCATCGGGGAGCCCGATCGCCTCGCTCCCCGGTTCAACGAGATCCCGGGCGTCGTCGAGCACGGATTGTTCGTGGGCATCGCGCACGAGATCGTCATCGGCCATGCCGACGGCAGCGGCGAGGTGATCGTTCTCTGAAGCCGAGCAAGGCGGAAACCCCGCGGGACTTGACTGCGAAGCCTGCGTCGGTTCGTACAGGTTTCTCAGCGAAGATCTTGTCGCCTTGAGGCGTGACATACAAGGCGCTTTTCCGTGCTCGTCGCGTGCCGGGCCTGTGCAACCCTGTTCTGCTTGCTTGTTCCCATTTGCCCTGTCCTAGTATCCTACAGCCGAAATCAGCAGAGGAACCGGCGCGCGTCATGCTCGAGGAAGCGATGCGATTTTTCGACGACCACGGCGCTCTGACCGCACCAGGTGACCAGGGGCGATATACGACCGACTGGTCACGCGACCTCACCGGGCTCGCCAGGGTGGTGGTCCGCCCGCGCACGACGGCGGATGTCGCGACCATCGTCCGCTACTGTGCCGAGCGGGGGCTGCCGGTCGTGCCGCAGGGTGGCCACACGGGGCTAGTCGGCGGCGCGACGCCTTCCAAGGACGGTTCCGAAGTCATCATTAGCCTCGAGCGTCTCAACCGCGTGCGCGAGATCGACGCGCTCAACTTCACCATGATCGTCGAGGCGGGCTGCGTGCTCGAAGCTATGCACGCGGCCGCCACGGCCGAGAACCGCCTCTTCCCGCTCAGGATCGGCGCCCAGGGGAGCTGCCAGATCGGCGGCAACATTGCCACCAACGCTGGCGGCATCAACGTCGTGCGCTACGGCATGATGCGCGATCTGGTCCTCGGCCTGGAGGTCGTGCTTCCCGATGGGCAGGTGTGGAACGGGCTCAAGAAGCTGCGGAAGAACAATGCGGGTTACGATCTGAAGCAGGTGTTTGTGGGCTCGGAGGGAACGCTCGGGATCGTCACCGCTGCCTGTCTCAAGCTGTTCCCCAAGCCGACGCAGGTTGAGACCGCCTTTCTGGCGGTAGCATCGCCCGAGGCGGCCGTGGCACTGTTCGCGCGGGGCAGAGCCGACCTTTCCGACCTCCTCTCGGCCTTCGAGATCCTGCCGCGGCACGGTCTCGAACTCTCGCTGGCCGCCGTGCCGGGCCAGCGTGACCCGCTCGACGCGCCCTCGCGCTATTACGTGCTGTTGGAGGTCGGCGAGCGGCTTGGTCGATCTGCGCGCCTTGACCGAAACCTTCCTGGGGAACGCCATGGAGGAGGGGCTGATGGCCGACGGCACGCTGGCGGCGAGCGAGACCCAGGCAGCCGCCTTCTGGCAACTTCGCGAAGGCATCATCGAGGCGCAGGCTCAGCGTGGACGCCACCTGCGCACCGACGTGTCCATCCCGATCTCCCGGATCGCCCGCTTCCTCGACGATACGCATGCCGCGCTCGCGCGCGCCGAGCCTGCGGCGGTGCCGCTCGCCTACGGGCATCTCGGCGATGGCAACATCCATTTCAACGTACTCCTGCCGCCTGGCCTCGACGAAGAAGCGAGCATCGCCGCACTTTACAGATGCGAGGCCGTGATCTTCGGAGAGGTGGATGCGTCGGACGGCTCGATTAGCGCCGAGCACGGCATCGGCTCCGTCAAGCGACGCGCCTTCCTCGCGCGCACGCCGGCCACTGACTTAGACCTCATGCGCAGGATCAAATCAGCCATCGACCCGACCGGCACCATGAGTCCCGGACGGATCCTCGATTGAGGTTACCCAGGCCCTGCTCGTCCGTGTAGTTCTGGAAGCGGGTAAATTGCGCGCGTGCGCTCAGACTGGCACACGACCAGAAGAGCGTGGTCAAGACTAACGCATAAAGATGATGCCGCAACAGCGCCCGATCGGGACGTCTAGCAGGCTCCGGAAATTCTACTCTTGGGCTGCTGAGCGGGGTTGGTCGCGGGTGACTTCGGGACACTCGCCGGGCATCCGGGTAACTTCGATGACAGCCATGTCGAACAATCTGACGCGGGTAACGGTTACGGCGCTCATGCCGCGGCGCTCAGGAGCCTCGGCAACCTGACCAGGTTTGCGGCGGTGGCAGTCAGTGTCACGATCCAACCGACGCGGCGGAGCCCCCGATGACGGGTTTTTCGTAGGCCGGCGGTGGCCTTCATCCAGCCGAACGGCTCCTCGATGCGCTTTCAGATCCGCTGACTGATCGCATAGCCTTCATGGCGGGTGGTGCGGCCGTCGATGGCCGAGCGACGGCCGGACAGGTTCTGGGCGACGTGCGGCGTGATGCCGATCGCCCGCAGGTTGGCGACGTGCTCCGCCGTGTCATACGCCTTGTCGGCGCCCAGCGTGGCGCGGCGTCCCCGGGCGGCCGCCGCGATCATCGCTTCCGCCGCCTCGCGCTCGGCCCGACCGGTCGCATGGGTGGTCCGCACATCGACGATCAGGCCGTGGCGGTTCTCGATCAGCAGGTGGCCCATATAGCAGAGCCGTGAGGGCTGGCCGCTGGACTTGCGATACAGCCGGGCATCGGGGTCGGTGACCGAGGCATGCGTATCGTTGCTGCGCCTGTCGCCGCGAGAGTCGCGCTCCGCGTTACGCCCAGGCCCTGTCGGATCATCGTCGCCGCCGTCTTTGCGCCGGAAACTCTTCATCGAGGCCCAGGCATCGATCAGCGTGCCGTCGACCGAGAAATGCTCGTCGGACAGGAGCCGTCTGACCGCCGGGTCGCCCATGATCGCGAGCAGGAACGCCACCGCGATGTCCCCCGCCAACAGGCGCTCCCGGTTCTTGGTGAACACCGTCACGTCCCACACGGGCGCGTCCATCGACAGGCCGATAAACCAGCGGAACAGCATGTTGTAGGTGACCTGCTCCATCAATTGGCGCTCCGAGCGGACGCCGTAGAACGCCTGGAGCAGCAAGGCCCGGAGCAGCTTCTCCGGCGCGATCAAGGCGCGGCCACCCTGAGCATAGAGCCGGGCGAACTCAGGCGAGAGCCGCTCCAGCGCTGCATTCACCAGTCGGATCGAGCGCAGCGGATGGTCCGGCGGAACCAGCGCGTCCAGGCCCAGATAGCTGAACATCGCCCCAGTCTGCTCGTCCGACCCGCGCATCCAATCCTCCAATCCCAGAGATTAGAGAATCAGATCAGCGCGATCTTCGCACCCGAATTTCCGCAGCCTGCTAGACGCCTAAGCACCCGGATCGCCTAGAAGGCTGCCGGCGTTAGGATCGACCAGGCGGTTCGCCTCGCCTTCCATGTCAGCGCAGCACTCTTCCACGAAGTCCGCCAGATCGAGCAACTGGGCGACCTCGCCGCCGTCCCCCAGCTCGCCCGCTCGCATGCGCAGCAGAGCAGACAAAGAACGCAAGGTGGCCGCCTGATGACGCAGCGTTACCCTGATCACCGGAAGCGCCGGCCGGTCGCCGCCTATCATCGGGCAGCATCCTGAAAGAGCGCATGTCTGGTCCGCATCTGGTCTGCCGGCTTCTAGGCGGCGTGGACAAATTTAAGCCAGTATCTGGCGGTGGCGAGGTGGACCATGCCGAGGAAGCTGCTTGCCAACTGGTCGTAGCGGGTGGCGATGGCGCGGTTGATCTTGAGGTGGCCGAACATGCGCTCGATGCGGTTGCGCTGCTTGTAGAGCGTCCGGTCATGCTCAATCTTCACTCGCCGGTTTGAGCGACCGGGGATGACGGGTTCGATGTTCCGTTTCGCGAGGTCGGCACGGATGGCGTCGGCATCGTAACCCTTGTCGGCAAGCAGGGCTTCTGGCGTGCGCTCCGGCAAGACGATCAGGGCGTCATACGCTTTGCAGTCTGCCGCCTCGCCCCCCGTCAGATGGAAGGCGAGCGGCCGTCCGAGGGCGTCAGCCAGGCAGTGAAGCTTGCTGGTGAACCCGCCCCGCGAGCGGCCAAGAGCGCGTCGATGAGCCCCCCTTTTCCGCCCGCTGCCGAGACGTGGGCGCGGACTGTGGTGCTGTCGATGCTGTAGTGGCCGGTATCCGCCATGATCTCGGCCAGCGTCACCGCCACGATTTCCCAGACCCCGGCCTCACTCCATCGTCGGAACCGGCGGTAGATGGTGTTCCAGCTCCCGTATTTTGGGCGGCACGTCGCGCCACGGTGCACCGCACCGCAGGCGCCAGAGTATGCCGTTGATGATCGAATGGTTCTGTTCGGGAGGTCTGCCTCTGCCGCGGTTTTCACGCTTGATCGGCAGCAGGTCCTCAGGATGCGCCATTCCGCCTCGGTGAGATCGCCCCGGCTCAAGCCTGCCTCCAAAAGGCAGCTTTGAGTCAATTCTTTTGCCGGGTGTCAACAAGAGCAGTCGCTTACTGCTTGAGGGAGGCCAGAAGGGCGCTATGCTTTCGAGATGGCCTACTGGATCAAACGTATTGTGCTTAAATCGGGTGAGGTTGTGACCGAACGCGAACTGCGTGAGGACAAAAACCGCTTCGATGGACCGGTTCCAGTGGTTGGTGATCTCGTGGAGGTCGAATGTCGCGGTCGCCAGTTTACGGCAACGGTGATTTCAGGAAATTGGTCAGGACGAGACCATCCGGCGAACTCCGTCGTTCCTCTTCGGGTGGCAGAACTCGGCTTTGATGAAGCGACAACGCCGCTACGGTTCCCACGCCGCGGACAGGCCGAAAGCCCGCTCGATTAATCACGCATCCGCCATGGATAATTTGTCCACGGCACCTAGCCCGCAGTGACGCGGCTTTCATTGCCCAGCACCCCTCGTGATCCAACCTTCCCGCTCCATCACCAGGAATTCGGCATCCATGACGGCGGCTTCCAAGGTCTCAATCGGCCGTTTGCGACACGCGTCTTCCACAATTCTTACAAGGCCGACAAGATCGATCGAGACGCCGAGGTTCATTCTCTTGTGATCGTTCTCATCGTTTGCCGTCCAGTAGCCAGCGATCCAGGGTTCTCCAATAGGACGAAAGGCCGGATCCCGCTCCATTCGGGAGCAGGGCTCATAACCCACGCCAAAATGGACGACATCGCGACGCTGAGCGAAAGAGCCGGGGCTAAGGGTGAACAGCCCGGCAGCGACGACCAGCCACGTTGAGGCGATAGTGATCTTCACGGCTATGCCTTTCATCTAGAATCGGTCGGCCGCACAACTAGCTCACAATCGGCAAAGGCGGCTGTCGTTTTCTTTTAATGAGGCCCTGCCTCGTTCTCGGTGCATGCCGTTCGGGTTGACTGATGAGCGGCAGCACCGCACCTCATGGGATGAGGACACAAGCTTTTTTGTTGGCCGGTTTGCCCGGGATCCACGTCACAAGCGTGAAGCGGGGCGACGACAGATGGATTGTCAAGGCTTCTGGTTCCGGGCGAGGCCCTTGTCCGGCCTGCGGCCGTCACTCGGAGGCTCGGCATAGTAACTACTGGCGACGGCTTGCAGACCTCCCTCTCCAGGGAACACCGGTCACGGTCCACCTCAGGGTAGCCCGTCTGCGATGCCGCGAGGCTGACTGTCCGCAGGCGATCTTCGCGGAACGCCTGCCAAGTGTGGCGGAGCACCTTTGCCGCCGCACGTCCCGGGTGGCCGACCTCCTGCTCGTGCTGGGGCATACCGCAGGCGGAAGACCCGTTGAGCGCGGCGCCCTTGTCGGGGTGGCCTGCGCGGATTCCGTCCTGCAGGCACGCAACCTGTCGCAAGGGGTCGACTGGCGCCAGATCTGGAAGGTGCTGGAGGCTTTGGCGCTGTCGCCGATCTTGGGACTGGTTCTGGCGGGTGGCCTCTATGCCGTACTGCGGCTGACGGTTCGGCGCGGCCACCTGTTTGAGCCTCCGGAAGGCGACAAGCCGCCCGTCTGGTGGCTCCGCGCCTTGCTGGTTCTGACCTGCACGTCGGTCAGCTTCTCGCACGGCACCAACGACGGCCAGAAAAGCATCGGCCTGATCATGCTCGCCATCATCGGCCTGCTACCGGCGACCTACGCGCTCAATCTCCACGCCGGGCAAGCGCTGACCCAGGTCAGTACGAATGCAAGGGCAGCGATCCCGCTGATCCAGGCATACG
Organism: uncultured Acetobacteraceae bacterium; assembly: GCA_964247685.1. Lineage (GTDB taxonomy): Bacteria > Pseudomonadota > Alphaproteobacteria > Acetobacterales > Acetobacteraceae > CAXTPV01. The sequence goes on along the minus strand of CAXTVZ010000101.1, from coordinate 757 downwards.
GCGATGACCGCAAGCAGGACGGGCTTTCGGCGGCGCGCCAGCTCCTGAGCTTCGATCCGGAGAACGCCAGGCCGACCGCGCAAGAACGGCCGGAACAAATCACCGTCCGCACTGCGCGCCGCGGCGATATCTATTCAGTGCTGGCGCAGCTCAAGCACGTCATCGAGAACGCCGGAGCCTCGAAGGCAGATCATGTTGAGGCAGCCCGCTTGCGCAAGGGCCTGGGCGCGCCTGTGCATTATGCTCCGCTGTGGGTGCGGATGCTGAGCGCGCTCTGCCTCTCGGCGGGAACCATGGTCGGCTACAAGCGCGTGGTGCGGACGCTCGGAGAACGGCTGGGCAAGTCGCACATGACGCCGGGTCAGGGCGCGAGCGCGGAGCTGGTGGGTTCGGTGCTGATCGGAACTGCGGGCTTTACCGGTCTGCCTGTCAGCACGACGCACATCATCACCTCGGGGATTGCCGGGACGATGATCGCCGGTGGCCAAGGGATGCAGCGCGGCATGCTGATTCGGATCGGGATGGCCTGGCTGTTGACCCTGCCGGCTACGATGCTGATCGCGGGCGGGTTGTTTTACGTCCTCGACAACCCGCGCTTCTGATGGCGTAGCTCCTGGAGCGCCTTTCGAAGGCTTGCCTCGCCGACTAACGACAAGGGAATAGGCTTCTCAGGATCCTGACGCCCTGTGGTCGAGGAGTCAGGCAGCGGCGCCGACGTCGCTTGCGCGGCGCGGCGGATCAGCAGCAGTGCACCATC
>CAXTVZ010000100.1:5020-11394 GCA_964247685.1 uncultured Acetobacteraceae bacterium | reverse complement strand
AACGAGTGCAACACAGCACCAGCCTCCTCGACATCGGAGAAACCGTCAGGTCAAGCCCGGTAACAGCAAGGTGGGCCCTCTCGGCGAGCCCGCGCAAAAATCGTCAAGCGGCGCGCGGCAATAAGTCGTCACCATTGCACGCCCGTTGATCAAACCTGCCCGCCGCAACCAGGCGGCCGCGGTCGCGCATCGGAGCCGTGCGGCTCGAACACGTCGCAGGGCGCGTCCGGTCTGAAAGCGGGAGCCCTCAGTCGCGGCGGGTGCGCGTCCGCTCCGGACGGCGCAACAGCGAGCCAGGCGCCCTTACCGTGCAGCCTGACCCCATCTGCCCTAAGTGTTTCTGTCACCAAGGAAGAGGGGACTGGCGTCCCGCACGGGATTCGAACCCGTGTCGCCGCCGTGAAAGGGCGGTGTCCTAGGCCTCTAGACGAGCGGGACGAGGCTCAGCCTCTTGTCGCCGCACCCGCCGTCTCGGTCAAGCGGGCACCGTGAACAACCCCCTGCGCGCGGTGGGTCGCCGCCACCAGCATGTAGACCGAGGGCACCACGAACAGCGTGAACACGGTCCCGATCGCGAGCCCGCTCGCGATCACCAGCCCCATGGCAAAGCGCGCCCCCGCCCCCGCCCCGGTCGCCAGCACCAGCGGCATCACGCCCAGAACCATCGCCGCCGTGGTCATCAGGATCGGCCGCAGCCGCAACGCGGCCGCCCGCTCGATCGCCGCCCGCTTCCCCCATCCCGCCTTCTGATGCTCGTTGGCGACCTCCACCAGCAGGATCCCGTGCTTGCTGATCAGCCCCGCCAGCGTCACCAGCCCGATCTCGCTGTAGAGGTTGATCGAGGCCCCGCCCACGCCGAGCCACACGAACAGCAACGCCCCTGCGAGCGACATCGGAACCGCCACCATGATCACCACCGGATCGCGGAAACTCTCGAACAGCGCTGCCAGTGCGAGGAAGATGATCGCCATCGCGAAGCCGAAGCTCGGCAGGAAGGAACCCTGCTCGGTCACGTATTCGCGCAACGGCCCCGCAGTGTCGGTCGCGAACCCGCTCGGCAGCTCGCGCGCGGCGAGCTTCTGCAGGAACAGGTAGGCCTCATCCGTGCCCACTCCCGGCATCGGGATGCCCTGCAGCGTCGTGGCATTGAGCTGCTGGAAGTGGTTGATCTGCTCGGGCACCACCTGTCGGCTCAGATGCGCCACCGCCGAGAGCGGCACCGGGATCCCGTTCACGGTTGCGACCGGATAGTCGAGCAGCTGTTCGGGGGTCAGCCGCTGCTCGCGCAGCACCAGCGGCTCGACCTTGTACGACCGCCCGGCCTGGCTGAAGTAATTCACGAACCCGCCGCCCAGCAGCCAGCTCAGCGACGTCGCGACATCGGAGACCTGGAGATTGAGCTCGGCGATGCGCGCGCGATCGAGCTCGATCGTGGTCTGCGGCTGATCGATCTTCAGATCCTTGTCGATATAGGCGAACAGGCCGCTGCGGCGGGCATCGAGCAGCATGCGGTCGCTCACCTCCGCGAGCGTCGGCACCGACCCCGACCCCTTCACCACGAACTGGATCGGCATGCCCTGGCTGCCCGGCAGGCTGGGGAACTGGTAGGCGGCGAGCTGGATCCCGGCCACGTGCCACAGCGCGGCCTGGAGGCTGGCCGTGATCTGGCTCGAGGTCCGGTGCCGCTGCGACCAGGTTTTCAGCGAGATGCCGTCGAACACGCTGCCGGGCGAATCGACCACGAAGAAGCCCTTCATCTCCGGCACCGTCGAGAGGGCCTTGATCACCTCGGGGTCGTACCGAACCAGACCATCGAGGTTCACGTCCGGCGGCACCTGCCCGCCGGCGACGATGAAGTTCTCGTCCTCGGTTGGTGCGAGCTCGTGCACCGACCGGTGGAACATCACCCCCACCGCCACCACGATGGCGAGCGCCACCACCACCATCACCGGCCAGACATCGAGCACGCGCCGCAGCATCGCGCCGTAGACGGACTGCATCAGGTGCAAGCCGCGATCGGCGAGCTTGACCAGCACCGCGCCATTGCGATGCGGCCGCAGCATCACCGACGACATCATCGGCGACAGCGTCAGCGCCAGCACCGCCGAGACCGTAACGCTGCAGGCGAGCGTGAACGCGAACTCCGTGAACAGCGCGCCCGTCAGTCCCTTCTGCAACCCCACCGGCAGATAGGCCGCGATCAGCACCACCGTCATCGCCACGATCGGCGCGCCGAGCTCGCGCGCGGCCAGGATCGCCGCCTGCGTCGGTTGCATCCCGTCGGCCAGATGGCGGTTGACGTTCTCCACGATGATGATCGCGTCGTCCACGACGAGACCGATCGCCAGCACGAGGGCGAGCAGCGTCAGCGTGTTGATGGAGAAACCCAGGGCCGCCATCAGCGCGAAAGTGCCGATCAGCGACAGCGGGATCGTCACCACCGGGATCACCACCGAACGGAACGAGCCCAGGAACAGGAAGATCACGAGCGTCACGATCGCGAGGCTCTCGCCCAGCGACCACTCGACCTCGCGCAGCGACGCCCGGATCGAGGCCGCCGTGTCGTTCTCGAGATCGATCGTAAATCCGGGCGGCAGCCGCGCCTTCAGCTGCGCGACCACGTGCACGAGCGCGTTCGAGGTCGCGAGCAGGTTCGCACTCGGCGTCGCATACACCTGCACGAAGGCGCCGGTGCCCAGATCCGTCGCGAGATGGACCGTGTTGTTGTCGGGCCCGTACTCCACGCGCGCCACGTCGCCGAGATGGATCAGCGACGTGCCCGCGCGTTTGACCACGAGGCGTCGGAACGCGTCCGTGTCATGCAGGCCGCTGGTGATCGCGAGATTGATGTAGGTGGCACCACCCATCGTGCTGCCCACGCCGGTCACGTAGTCATTCGCCTGCAGCGCGTTCGCGACATCGGTCGCCGACATCCCGTAGCTTGCGAGCCGCCTCGGATCGAGCCAGATCCGCACGGCAAGGTTCATCTGCAGCGCGTTCTGCACCCGCTGCACGCCCTCGACCGCCTGCAGCTGCGGCTGGATCACGCGGGTCACGTAATCGGACACCCGCTCGGGCGGCTCGTCCGGGCTGAGCACGCCCAGATCCATGATCTCGGGCGTGTTGCTCAGAAGCGTGATCGCCGGTGTCTGAGTGCCCGCCGGCAACTGCGGCGAGATGGAATTGACGTAGGACAGCACCTGCGCCATCGCGGCGTTCGGGTCCTGGTTGAGCCGCAGGTAGAGCGTGACCGTGCTCGTGCTGGTCTGGCTGGTCGAGATCAGATAGTCGATCCCGTCGGCCTGGCTGACGGCGTTCTCGATCGGCGTCGTGATGAAGCCCGCGATCGTGTCCGGATCCGCACCGTAATAGGTGGTCTGGATCTGGATCTCGGCACTCACCGTCTTGGGGAAATGCTGCACCGGAAGCGAGATCAGGCCGCGCAACCCGCAGAGCAGGATCAGCACGCTCACCACGATCGAGAGCACCGGCCGGCGGATGAAGAGTTCGGTGAGCCCGCGCATCCTCTTACTCCTCCGGCACGCTGGGATTGACGCTCGCATCCGGCTCGATCGTGTTGTTCGCGATCACCGGCGTGCCGTCATGCAGCTTGGTCTGGCCCGCGGTCACCACCACGTCGCCCGGCTTCAGCCCCGAGACCACCGCGACCTGATCACCGCGCGTCTCGCCGGTGGCGACCGTCACCTGGTGCACCACCGCATGTCCGCCCGCGGGATCGCGCTGCACCACGAACACCGTGTCGCCGTAAGGCGCGAACGAGATCGCGGCCGATGGCAGCGTCAGCCTTTGCTCGGGCTGGCCGGTCACCACCGTGACGTTGACGAACATGCCGGGGATCAGCGCGCGGTCCGTGTTCCGCACGATCGCGCGCACCAGCACCGTGCGGCTCGCCTGGTCCACCTGCGGTGTGATCGCCGAAATCGCCGCGGCGAAATCCCGCCCCGGGAACGCATCGGTCCTGATCGAGACCTGCTCGCCGAGCTTCAGATGACCGACATCCTGCTGCGGCACGTAGAAATCGGCGGCGATCGGATCGAGCGCCTGCAGCGTCACCACCTTGGTGCCCGGCTGCAGATACTGGCCGAGATCGACCTGGCGCACGCCGAGCCGGCCGGCAAAGGGGGCCACCAGCGTCTTCTCGTCGATCAGCGCCTGCTGGGCCACCACCGCGGCCTGGTTGGCCAGCAATGTGGCGTGATCGGTGTCGACGATCGCGTGGCTCACCGCCTGCGCCTGGAACTGCCGCGTGTCGCGCTGCAGGTTGATCGCGGCGAGGTCGGCCTGCGCACGGAGCTGCACCAGCTTGGCCGGCTCGTCATCCAGCCTGAGCTTTGCCACCACCACGCCCTTCGCCACGTCAGCCCCCGACGCGAAGGACAGGCTCTCGACCACGCCCGCCGCCTCGAAGGAGAGATCGGCGCCGTTCAGCGCGCGGAGATCGCCCATCGCGTCGAGCGTCGGCTGCCAGGGCAGCCGCCTGGCCTCCACGGTCGCCACCATCTGCGGCGGCTCCTCGGGCGCTGCCGTGACCGCGGGTGCCGCGGTCGTGGAGACGCGAACCGCCACCGCCGCCGCCGCGAGCGCGGAGATCCCCGCCAGTGCGACGATGCGAACCTTCATGACTGGCTCCCCTTCTCAAGGAACGCGGGCAACAGGGACGGAAGCAGGGCAGCGGGCGGCGGCGGCACGTCGTCGCGGTTCCACCAGCCGCCGCCGAGTGCCACGAACAGTGCTGCGGTGTCCGAGTAGCGCGATGCCTCGGCCCTGACGAGGCTGATCGCGGCATTCTCCGCGTTCTCCTCGGACTGCAGCACGGTGAGATAGGCGACACCGCCGAGCTTGTATTGCAGCTGTGCGAGGTCCAGCGCGCGCTGGGCCGCCTGCTGCTGCTCGAGCGTCACGGCCAGCAGATGGCTGTCATTGTCGAGCTGGATCAGCGTGTCGGACACGTTGGCGATCGCGTTCAGCGCCGTCTGCTGCCACTGGGCCGCCGCCTGCCGCATGGTCGCCACCGCGGCCCGCTGGGCGTGCAGCAGCTGCCCCCCCTGGAAGATCGGCTGGATCGCCTCCGCCACCAGCTGGATCCCGTAGCTGCCGGGCGTGAACAGCTGCGCCGGCTGGGCGGCGGCGGTGCTCGCGAGCGTGCTGCCGGCGGGCAGCGAGAATTGCGGCAGGCGATTGGCGATGGCGACCCCCACCAGCGCGGTCGCGGCATGGAGGTTGGCCTCCGCCTGCACCACATCGGGCCGCTGCTCGAGCAGGGCGGACGGCACGCTCAACGGCAGCGCCGGCGGGAGTGCGAGCTTGTCGAGCGTGAACACCGGCAGGTTCGCGTCCGCCGGCGTGGCACCCACATAGGTCGCGAGCGCGTCGCGCGCCTGCCCGAGCTGCGTCTCCAGCGGCGGCAGCACGGCCTCGGCCTGGGCCAGTGCCGAGCGCTGCAGCGCCACGTCGGTGCCGTTCGCCCCGCCGAGCTCGAACTGCCGCTGCACCGTTCCGAGATAGGAGCGATACACGCCGATCAGCTGCAACTGCACGGCGATCTGCGCGCGCAGCGACGCCTCGTTGATGGCGGTCGCGACAATGTTCGACGTGAGCGTCAGATACGTCGCCTCGAGCTCGGCGCGCTCGAGGTCGACCAGGGCCAGCCGGTTCTCGATGCCGCGCCGAATGCCGCCGAACACGTCGAAATTGTAGCTCAGCCCCAGCTGCGCATCGTAGTAGCCATAGCGCTCGGTCACGCCCGGCAGGCCCTCGGTCGCGAGCGAGAACTGACCCGTCGTGCCCGAGAAGCTGGCCGACAGCGCCGGCAGCAACCCGCCCCACTGCTCGAGCGCATTCTCCTGGGCGTTGCGCAGCGCCTGGCGGGCCGCCTCCAGGTTCGGGCTGTTGCGAAAGCCCCGCACCACCAGCGCCGTGAGCTCGGGCGAGCGGAACAGCTGCCACCAGCGGCCGGTGACGTCGCGCCCCACCTGCTCGACCTGCACCTCGCCGCCCGGTGCCGCCACGCGCTCGGTGTGCCGCGGCAGCGCCTGCTCCGTGTAACGCGACGGCGACGGGCCCACGGGCCTGCGGAAATCGGGACCCACTTCGCACCCGACAAGCGCGGTTGCGAGCACGGGCAGGAGCGCGAGGTTCAGCTGTCGAGGTATCACGGTGCCCAAACGTCGCAATGTTCATGCCAGGGAAATTCGAGAGATTGCGCCGCCGATATGGCGCAGCGCGCCAATTCTAGGCGCGCATCGCATCCTCGATCGCGAAACAGACCGTCTCGCTGCCGTTCCATCGTTCGGCGCGCAGATGCCCCGCGACATGCAGCGCCGCGCCGCCCGACCCTTGCAGGGCCGCCGCTT
>CAXTVZ010000100.1:0-4920 GCA_964247685.1 uncultured Acetobacteraceae bacterium | reverse complement strand
ACGCCGCCGGATGGTCCGCCGCCCGGAACAGCACGGACTTCACCCGCCCGAGCCCCGCCTCCCCGCTGAGGAACACGCGCAGCACGCGCCCCTCCGCGCCCAGCCGGTCGGTGCGCTGGACGCGCACATGGGTGAGCGCGAACACCGGCTCCTCGTTGCCGCAACCAAACGGTGCGAGCCGTCCGATCGACTGTGCCAGGGCGAGCGTGGCCGCCCCGGCGGTGAGCGCCCCTTCGACGGCCAGGTCCGGCTGCGGCGGAAGTGCTGCCGCCCCGGCAAGCCGCTCCTCGAGAAAGTCGTGGAACCGCCCGACCTCCCCGGGCGCGTGGCCATAGCCGGCCGCCATCGCATGTCCGCCGCCCACCGAGAGAAGCCCCATCTGCCGCGCCGCGATCACCGCCGCCCCGAGATCGAGCCCGGCCACCGACCGCCCGGACCCCTTGGTCAGCGCCGCGCCGCGCGCGCCGACGCAGGCCGGCCGGTTGAAACGCTGTTTGATTCGCGCCGCCACGATGCCGACCACGCCCGGATGCCAGTCCTCGCCCTCGAGCACCACCACGCCGCGTCCCGCATCGAGCTGCCGCGAAGCGGCCTCCATCGCGCGCGTCAGGATCGCCGCTTCCACGTCCTGACGCTCGCGGTTCACCCCGTCGAGCATCCGCGCGATCGCGAGCGCCTCCGTCCCGTCCTCGGCCAGCAGCAACCGCACGCCGAGCCCTGCATCGCCGATCCGGCCGCCCGCATTGATCCGCGGCCCGAGCGCGTAGCCGCAGGTAAAGGCCGACGGCGCCTCGCGGCCGCCGGCGATCTCCAATAACGCGGCGATGCCGGGCCGCTGACGCCGCCCCATCACGCGCAACCCCTGCGTCACCAGCGCGCGATTGACGCCAGTGAGCGGCACCACGTCGCACACGGTGGCCAGCGCCACGATGTCGAGCAGGCCCATGAGGTCGGGCTCGGCGCGGCCCGCGAAGAACCCCCGCCGCCGCAGCACGCGGTGCACGGCCACGAGTGCGAGGAACACCACCCCCGCGGCACAGAGCTGCCCCAGCCCCGCCTGCTCGTCGAGCCGGTTCGGGTTGACCGTCGCCACGATCCCGCGCGGCAGCAGATCGGCCTTGTGGTGGTCGAGCACGATCAGTTCGGCCCGCCCCGCCATGCCTTCCAGCACGTCGCCCGCCGCCGTCCCGCAATCGACGCAGACCAGCAGGCCGGCACCGCCCGCGCGCAGGTTGTCCAGGGCCGCGAGGTTCGGCCCGTAGCCCTCGGCGATCCGGTCGGGGATATGGGTCGCGACGGTGCAGCCCAGCGCGCGGAGCGCGGTCGCCATCAGGGCGGCCGCACACGCCCCGTCAACGTCGTAATCGCCGAACACGCCGACTGTCTCGCCGCGGACCACCGCACCCGCGAGCCGCTCGGCCGCCCGGTCCATGTCGAGCAGCACCGAGGGATCGGGCAAGGCCGCGCGCAGTGTCGGCGCGAGGAAATCCGCCGCCGTCTCCGCGTCGAGACCGCGCGTCGCCAGCAGCCGCGCCACCATCTCCGGAAGTGCGAGGCGCTGCGCGATCGCCAGCGTCGTGCGCCCGGCGGCCGCGTCTTCCCCGCGCCAGACCCAGCGGCGTCCGGACACGCTGGTCCCTGCAAAGGGTGCCGCAGGCGGCGGGATGGCGGCGATCTGGTTCACACCGCGAGCCAGGTCTTCGTATCGAAATTGTGGTGCGCTTCAACGTAGCGGACGGTGCCCGATTTCGACCGCATGACGATGCTGTGGGTGATCGCCCCGCGCGGCGTCGCCCGCACGCCGCGCAGCATGGCACCCGAGGTCACCCCCGTGGCCGAGAACAGCACGTCGCCACCCGCCAGATCGGTCAGCCCCAGCTTGCGCTTCGGATCGCCCATGTGCATCGCGCGCGCCCGCTCCACCTGGGCGTCGTCCTCGAACACGAGCCGCGCCTGCATTTGCCCGCCGGTGCAGCGGAGTGCGGCCGCCGCCAGCACCCCCTCCGGCGCGCCGCCCGAGCCCGCGAAGATGTCAATCCCGCTATCGGGCAGCGAGGCCGCGATCACGGCGGCCACGTCGCCATCCGAGATCAGCACGATGCGCGCACCGGCCTCGCGCGCGCGGATCACAAGCTCCTCGTGGCGGTCGCGATCGAGCGTGCAGAGCACGATCTCGCCGATCTCGAGCTTTTTCGCCCGCGCGACGCTGCGCAGGTTCTCGCCGATCGGCGCGTCGATATCGATCACGTCGTCCGGCAGCCCGGCGCCCACCGCGAGCTTGTCCATGTAGATGTCGGGCGCGTGCAGGAAATGGCCGGACTCGGCCAGCGCCACCACGGTGATCGCGTTCGGCCCACCCTTGGCGGTGAGCGTCGTGCCCTCGAGCGGATCCACCGCGATGTCCATCTTCGGGCCGCCGCGGCCGACCTTCTCGCCGATGTAGAGCATCGGCGCCTCGTCCATCTCGCCCTCGCCGATCACCACGGTGCCGTCGATCTCGACGGTGTCGAAGGCCGCGCGCATCGCCTCCACCGCCGCGCCGTCGGCCTCGTTCTTCTGTCCCCGCCCCATCCACTTGGCGGAGGCGATGGCGGCGGCTTCGGTCACGCGCACCAGGTCGAGCGCGAGGTTCCGATCACTGGGCCGATAGGACGAGGTGCTGCTCACGGTGTGTTCTCCGATGAAGAGGTTCAGGCCGGTTCGATGCGGACCACAAGCGGCTGTTCCGCCACCACTTCGAGCGCGCCGATGCGGGCAGCCGCCTCGCGCATCGCGATCTCGCTGGTCTCATGCGTCACCAGCACGATCGGCACCGCCTCGCCGGGCGCGCGGCCGTGCTGCAGCATCGATTTCAGCGACACGCCCGCGTCGCGCAGGGCGGCCGCCACCTCGGCGATCACGCCGGGCCGGTCCAGCACCACGAGCCGGAGGTAATAGGCGCCGTGATGTGCCAGGATCGGCAGCATCGGCCCACGCTCGAGCGCCGCGCCGGCCGTGCCCCAGGGTTTGCCCGCCGCACCGCGCGCGATGTCGATCAGGTCGGCCACCACCGCGGACGCGGTCGGCCCCGCGCCGGCCCCCCGGCCCTCGAGCGTGATGCGGCCCACGAAATCACCCTCGGCGACCACCGCGTTATACACCCCGTCGACGCGGGCGAGCGGCGAGGCCTCCGGCACCATCGCCGGATGCACGCGCGCCTCGATCCCGTCCGCGGTCGCGCGCGCGATGCCGAGCAGCTTGATGCGGAAGCCGAGCTCGCGGGCAAACGCGATGTCGAGCCCGCCGATCCGGCGGATCCCCTCGACATGCACCGACCCGAAATCCACCTCCCGGTCGAAGGCGAGGGCGGCCAGGATCGCGAGCTTGTGCGCGGTGTCGATCCCGTCGATGTCGGCCGCCGGATCGGCCTCGGCATAGCCCAGGCTCTGCGCCTCGGCGAGCACGTCGGCGAACTCCCGTCCCGTCTCGCTCATGGTGGTGAGGATGTGGTTGCAGGTCCCGTTCAGGATACCGGCCACCCGCCCGAACCGGTTCGCCGCCAGCCCCTCGCGGATGGTCTTGAGCGCCGGAATGCCGCCCGCCACCGCCGCCTCGAACAGGAGCGCCACCCCCCGCTCCTCGGCGAGCCGCGCGAGCCGCGCCCCGTGCACGGCGATCATCGCCTTGTTCGCGGTCACCAGATGCCGCCCCTGCGCGAGCGTCGCCTCCGCGAGCCCGAGCGCCGGTCCCGCAGCGCCGCCGATCACCTCGACCACCACGTCGAGCTCCGGGTCCTGCGCCAAAATCGCCGGATCCTCGTGCCAACGCAGCGCCGCGAGCGGAATGCCGCGATCCCGCCCGCGGTCGCGGGCCGACACCGCCGCCGGCACGATCGCACGTCCGGCCCGCCGCTCGATCGTGGCGGCGTTCTCGGCCAGCAGCCGCAGCACGCCCGCCCCCACCGTCCCGAGCCCCGCGACGCCCACGCGGAGAGGAGGCAGCGTGCTCAATGCGAATCCACGAGCTCGGCGTCCGTCACCGCCGGCGCGTCGCTGCCGGCAGCGCCAGCCAGATTGCTGCCGGCGAGGAAGGTGCGGATGTTGCGGGTCGCCTGACGCAGCCGGTGCACGTTCTCCACCAGGCCGATCCGCACGAACCCCTCGCCGTGCTCGCCGAACCCCAGTCCCGGCGCCACCGCGACCTTGGCACCCGCGAGCAGCTGCTTGCTGAACTCCACCGATCCCAGATGCGCGAACTTCGGCGGGATCGGCGCCCAGGCGAACATCGAGCCGGGCGGCGACGGCACGTCCCAGCCCGCCGCCGCCAGCCCCCGGATCAGCACGTCGCGCCGCTCGCGATAGATGCCGCGGATCTCGGCCACGCAATCCTGCGGCCCGTTCAGCGCTGCCACCGACGCCACCTGGATCGGCGTGAACGCTCCATAGTCGAGGTACGACTTCATCCGCGTCAGCGCCGTGATCAGCCGCGGATTGCCCGCGGCAAACCCCATCCGCCACCCGGCCATCGAGTAGGTCTTCGACATCGAAGTGAACTCGACGGCGATGTCCTTCGCCCCCTCGACCGCCAGCAGCGACGGCGGCGGCTTGTCCTCGTCGAAGTAGATTTCGGCATAGGCGAGATCCGACATGATCCAGATCTCGTGGCGGCGGGCGAACGCGACCAGCGCGCGATAGAACTCGATGTCGGCCACGTAAGCCGTCGGATTCGAGGGGAAATTCACGATCAGCGCCGTGGGCTTCGGCACCGAGTGCCGCACCGCCCGGTCCAGCGCCGCCAGCATCTCATCCCCCGGCTCGGCCGGGATCGAGCGCACCGCCGCACCCGCGATGATGAAGCCGAACTGGTGGATCGGGTAGCTCGGGTTGGGCACCAGGATCGTGTCGCCCGGGCTGGTGATGGCCGACGCCAGGTTCGCCAGCC
>CAXTVZ010000099.1:0-11440 GCA_964247685.1 uncultured Acetobacteraceae bacterium | reverse complement strand
TCCAAGGGACGACTGTCCCTTGGCGGGTCCAGGGCAGAGCCCTGGCCTTCTTCCCATCGAACGAGCCGGACGACATCGCGCCCCAGCAGGCCGACCACGATCGTCAGCAGGGCCCATGCGATCCACCACCAGGCCGCCTGCATGACGAACCATCCCGCCATCGAGCGGCTCACGATCCCGTCCCACAGCACCAGCACGATCAGCAGGCTGGTCGACCGGACCGCCAGCCGCGTCGGTCTGCCCGTCGCCGCGCGTTCCAGCGCGAGCAGGCCGGGCACCACCAGCAGCAGCAGCACCGCGCGGTAGCCGATGTTCTGGTGGGCGAAGAAGCAGCCGGTGCACAGCACCGCGCCCACCAGCAGCAGCGAGCGCGCGGCGGGCGGGATGCGGTCGAGCATGTCCCGCAGCGCGGCGGTCCGGCCGCACAGGATGGCGGCCAGCAGGCAGACGCCGGACATGAGCCCGAACAGAGTCCAGCCCAGCAGGGTCATGGCCGGGCCGAGGGCGGCAGCGCCGACATACAGGCCGGAGGCGTCGCGGATCCTCGCACCGCTGAACAGCAGGGGCACGCCGAACGGCAGGCTGCGCGCGCCGAACATGTCGCCGAACGGCGAGTCCGCCATGTTGGCGCCGATCCGCCACAGTTCGGTGTGAAAGCCGGCGACGAACGCAGCGAGTGCCATGGCGCAGAGCGAGCCCACCAGCCAAACGCGCCGGCGCGTTTCGCGGATCGCGAGTGCGAGCATGGCAAGCGGGTAGAACTTCAGCAGTCCCGCCCCGAGGACCAGGGCGTAGCCGGCGCCTCGCGACAGTGCCGATCGCGTCGTCAGATGCGCGAACAGCACCGCGGTGGCGAACATCAGCAGATCGGTGTTGCCGCGCTCCAACGCGAACATCGTCGCCCACGACAGCACCGAACCACCTGCCACGACGAAGCCGAAGGCGCCGTTCACCTCCCAGGGCATCCGGAACAGCGCGAAGAGGAAGGCGAGGTCGATCGCGAGACCGAACACCGGCGTCCAGCTGTCCGAGCGCGCGAGGGGCAGCAGCAGCCAGAGCGGCGAATAGTCGAGCGTCCGCCCGAGCGGGTCGCAGGGGTTGCGCGCATACACGTCGATGCCGCGTGACCAGCATTCCACCTGCGCAGTGACGAACCGCGTGTCGAGGAACGGTCGCGGAAAGGGATGCACGTGGATCGTGTCCAGGATCGCGACGTAGATCGGCCTGTCGAGCGCGTACAGGAGCGCGAACATCGCGAAGGCGAGGGTCAGCAGCCCGGGGATGAGGTGGCGCTTCATCGGCCGCACGGTTCCACTCACCTCGCGCATCCTAGCGCCGGAGGCTGCCCGGCGGGATCGGGATGCCGAGCGCCGCCTCGTCCTGCATGAGATGGGAACCGATCGGCCTGCAGGGTCCGGGACGGTGGAGCAGGCAGGATCCGTGGATGCACCGCGTGAGCATGTAGTCGGAGGGCAGGTCGGCCAGCACCGCCTCGTCGGCGAGCACGGCGTCGAAGCCGGGCGCCGCCTCGTCGAGGTCGGTGGGGCGGCGCAGCAGGTAGAGCGGCACGTTGCGGTCGAGCAGGCTGGCGCCGCCCGTCCAGATCCACCAGTTCTGGTCACCGACGTCGAGCGCGAGGCCGCACAGCGCAGGGATCTGCCGCGCCTCCCGCATCAGGCGAGGCAGGTTCGCGTGGTCGCGCCGAAGCGACTTGTAGCCGCTGAAGATCGTCGTGAGGCACATCGCCACGATCCCGAGCGCCACCCAGTACGGCGGCGGCCGCGCGGCCGGCCCGAGCCGGTCGAGCAGCGACGCGGCGCCGATGCCGCCCACCACCAGGATGAGCGGCACGGCGCCCGCGATGAAGGTGAACTCCTTGTGGGCGATCAGGCTGTGCGAGGCGATTACGGCCACGACGACGAGGCCGGGAAGCAATGCCCGGCGGAAGCCCGCCACGAAACAGGCGGCGATCGGCAGCAGGGCGGCGCCCCAGAGCTGCACCATCCACGATAGATAGAACACCGGCGAGGCGGTTCCGAACAGGTCGGCGCGGTGTTCGCCGAGATTGACCGCGAGGTTCTTCCCCATCGACTGCAACGGTGCGCCCAGCGTCAGCGTGTCCAGCATCGCCTGCCCCGCGAGCGGGATCGCGGCACCGAGCAGCATGATCGGTCCTCGCCGGCGCCCTTCGGCGAGCCATGCGGCCAGCAGCACGACGGCGACGCCGGGGAGCAGCTGGAAGCGCAGGATCGTGGCAAGTCCGAGCAGCAGGCCGATCCCGAAAGCCGCGCGTGGCGAGCCAGTCCGGCGGCGAAGCAGGACCGCCGCCCACATGGCGCCGATCGCCAGCAGGTTGCCGCCCTGGGTTTCCGACAGAGTGTGCGCGCCGTCCAGCACGGTGTCGGGCCAGAACGCGGTGAGCATCCCGCAGAACAGCGCGCCCGGGCGGTCCGCGAACGCGTGCCCGAACCGGATGGCGGACGCCACCACGGCGAGCGACAGCGTCGCGAACACGCACTGCACCGCCAGGACCGAGTGGCCGAGGCCCGCGGAGGCGCTCGCCTGCATGATGGCCGCGATGATCCCGGGCAGCAGCCAGGACCGGATCCCCGCGTGCCACTCCCAGGTGATCGCGCCGTGGCCGGTGAGCAGGCGATGCGCCGGCTCGAGGGCCTGGAACACCTCGTCCGGCCGGATGAAGAAGGGACCGATGACGAGGAAGAACAGCCGGATCAGGAGGGCAGCGACCAGCAGCGGAAGCATCGAGGCGAGGCTTGGCGCCGGGCTGTCGGCGTTGCTCGATGCGCGTGACGCCGGGGCCGCTACATCCTGCATACCAGCCGCCTCGTTGCCCGGAGCAGCCTGTCTAGGGTGAAGCGGCAACGGCGCAAACCCCGGGCGCGCTCGCCTCATGCCGTTGAGGGACAGACGTTACGACGGCGCAGCAACCGCTCGTAGATGATCACGCGACACCAATGAGAGCGCAGGGTCGGCCGGGAACGTCGCGAGTCGAGGTCCGGAACAGATCTCCTGTTCACAATTCGATGCAGCTTCAGGCGAAGAGCGGCCGAGTTCCGCGAGGTCGGCAGGAGTGAACGACGAGTTGTCGGACCGACGCAGTGCGGCACGCGACACCAGTCGCGCAGCCTGATATGCCTTACTGACCGCCATTCTGGAGAGGCGCGTGCGTATCGTGCGAGCTGCAACCCTGGCGCTGACGCTTCGACATCACCGGTTCGGCACAGCGCGACATATTTCGGAAAACCCCGCGTCGATGCATGCACCCGGCGTTTGCCGATCGCGGCTCGGATCTTGAGCGATCCCGTTCTCGACGCTTCGCGCGCCCGCATCGTGGCAGCCCCGGACGACGCAGCGCCGTGGTTCGCGTTGTGCCGGCTGCTCCTCGAGCGTGGTGATCCGTCCGTATCGTCGCACCTGCCGCGGCTTGAGGCGTTCCCTGGACACGCGCCCGGCTGGTGCGATCTCGGCGCGACGCTCCTCGCCGCTGGCAAGCCGGAGGCGGCGACCGTCGCCTTCGATCGCGCGCTGGCATCGAATGCAGCACTGGTGCCGGCGCTTCTCGGAAGGTCCGCGGCTCAGCTGCGCCTCGGCCGCGCGCTCGACGCAGTGCAGGCGGCGGAAGCCGCCGAGCGTATCGCGCCGCGATCGGCGGCTGCCGCCTATCGCCACGGGGTCGCTCTTCGCGCGTCGGACTGCCCGCGCGTGGCGGAGGCGGCCTTCGCGCGGGCCGTGGCTCTCGATGCGCGCCACGCGGAAGCCTGGTTCAATCTCGGCGCGCTGCGCGGCGACCGCGGCGATCATGCGGGCGCGATCGCGGCGTTTCGCGCGTCGCTCAAGGCCCGGCCCGATCTGCACGAGGCGGCCTTCAATCTTGGTGTCGCGCTGACGGAGACCCGCGCGCTCGAGGCGGCACTCGACGCGTTCGCGCGTGCCTGGCGGCTACGTCCCGCTTGCCTCGGACGGATCGCCCAGGCCCTCGTCTCCGCCCCCTGCGGCTGCCTGTTCCTCGACCCGGCTGCTCTCCGAGACGTCCTCGCCGCTCGCGTGGCGTGAGGCGCGGAAGGTCTTGCGGTAATGGCCCGGACCTCCGAGCAGGGTTTCAGCGGTGCGCTGGTAGCGGCCGGTGTCGCTGGCGTCGAACGTGCCGAATTGGAGATCGAGACGTTCGCGCCGGACCGGGATGCATTGCGCGACCGGCGTTCCGCGTGGCAGGACGCCCTCGAAGGACGGATCGGTCCAGATTGCGGGGAACAGGATCCCGACGTCGTGGAACCGGTCCGCATCGACCAGGCCGGACAGGAGACGGAAGGGCAGGTCGGCCCGGTTCGCGGGGTGCGTCGCGAGCAGCGACCAGCCTTCCTCGAGCTGCACGGTCCAGAACAGGTTGAACTTCACCGCGACCTGATCCGGCGTGTGGAAGGGCGTCCCGTCGAGCTGGGCGGGAGCGTGGAAGGCGATGGGGGCGCGGGGATGCAGCGCCGCACCAAGTTTCGGGACCGGCCAGTCCCAGGAGAGGCGCCCGCCGGACACGCGCACGTCGCATGGAAGCGGCAGCACGAAACCCAGCGTCATCGCGTCGACGAATGGTGGGCAGTGCTTGACCGTGCGCACCGGTCCCGCATGAAGTTCGGACGCGGCTTCCGCCGGCATGCGACGCAACCAATCTGGAAGTGCCGAACGCGCCGGCGTTGGACGGGGCAGCACCCCGTCCAACGCCGGATCGCAACGAAGAACGATCTTCAACGAAAAGCCGCCACGACTCGCCTCAGGTCTTCTGAGGCTGCCAGGTCTTGAGGAGCTCCTCGTAATCGACCGTCTGGCCGGGCGGCTTCTCGTTGGCGAGCTTGCGCTGCGGCGCGAGATTGCCGTCCTTTGTGGCCTGATCGTACCAGTAATCGGGCGTCTTCTGCGGGTTCATCACAGGGCCGAGCTCGCCCTGGACGCCCGAACGCTGCAGGCGCGTCATGATCGCGTCCTGGTCGCGGGCGAGCCCGTCCATCGCCTGCTGATAGGTGACCTGGCCGGAGATCGCGTTCGACACGTTCTGCCACCAGACCTGCGCCATCTTGCCGTAGTCGGGCACGTTGACGCCGGTGGGCGTCCAGTCCTTGACGGTGGGCGAGCGATAGAACTCGACGAGGCCGCCGAGCTTGGGTGCCGCTTGGCTTGCCGCATCGGACATGATGTCGCTCGTCCGGATGATATGGTTCGACACAAGGAACTTCTTGAGCGTCACGACTTTCGACGTGGTGAACTGGGCGTAGAGCCAGCCCGCCTTCACGCGCTCGAGCGGCGCGTATTTCAGCATGGTCCAGCAGCCGCAATCCTGGTAGCCGACCTTCATCCCTTCCTTCCAGTAGGGCCCGTGCGGCGAGGGCGCCATGCGCCATTTCGGCGTCCCGTCGGAGTTCATCACCGGCAGCTTCGGGTCGGACAGTGCCGAGGTGAAGGCGCTGTACCAGAAGATCTGCTGCGCGATATGGCCCTGTCCCGGCACGGGGCCTGCCTCGAGAAAGTCCATGCCAGCGGCTTCCGGCGGCGCATATTTCTTGAGCCACTCGACGTATTTCGTGAGCGCGTAGACGGCGGCCGGACCGTTCGCGTCGCCACCGCGGGTGATCGACGAGCCGTTGGGCCTGCCGTTCGTCATGCGGATACCCCACTCGTCGACCGGCCTGCCGTTCGGCAGGCCCTTGTCGCCGGCGCCCGCCATCGACAGCCAGGCATCGGTGAACCGCCAGCCGAGAGAGGGGTCCTTCTTGCCGTAATCCATGTGGCCGTAGATCCGCTGGCCGTCGAGCTGCTTGACCGTGTTGGTGAAGAAATCGGCGATGTCCTCGTAGGCCGACCAGTTGAGCGGGACACCGAGCTCGTAGCCGAACTGCTTCTTGAAGCCTGCCTTCAGTTCCGGCCGCTGAAACCAGTCATGGCGGAACCAGTAGAGGTTCGCGAATTGCTGGTCGGGCAGCTGGTAGAGCTTGCCGTCCGTGAACGTGCCGAACGACAGGCCCATGAAGTCCGGCAGGTCAATATGCGGGCTGGTCACGTCCTTGCCGTCATTGGCCATGAAGTCGGTGAGCGAGCCGCCGACGATGTCGTGGTAGCGCGGATGGGTACCGATGAAGTCGCTATCGTTCATCCAGAAATCGTAGATCGGCCGACCCGACTGCATCTCCACTTCGATCTTGTCGACCAGCAAACCCTCATCCATGAGGTTGTGGTTGACCTTGATCCCGGTGATCTCGTCAAAGGCTTTCGTCAGTACCTTCGATTCGTAGTCATGGACCTTGAGGATCTCGGAGACCGTGTTCAGCTCCATGCCCTTGTAGGGCTTGGCTGCACCGATGAACCATTCCAGCTGGCTCATCTGCTCGTCCTTGGACAGCGAGCTCGGCTGAAACTCGGAATCCACCCACTTCTTTGCGGCATCGACCTGCTGAGCGTGCGAGGTGCCGCTCCGGATCAGCACGCCGGCCCCGAGTGCCGCCGCACCCTTCATAACATCGCGTCGTTTGACGTCCATTTTGTCGCTCCCTTTGGTATTGATTGTTTAGGCGAAACGGAACATCGCGGCTCCGAACGCCAGGGCCATCGCCAGCGGCACCCAGAGCGTGCCGCTGCTGAACTTCATCCAGAGCAGGAAGATATACGCGCTCCCGAGCAGTGACACGAAGAAACGATCACCCCTCGTGGTGGCGAAACGCAGGATCCCGCGCCTGGGCGACTCGGGCCGGTAGATCGCGAGCAAGGTCAGCACGACGAGGCTCATAGCGATGAACCCGAAGAAGATGCCGGTCTCCCAGGTCCAGGCCATCCAGGTGATGCCCACCGTGGCGCTTCCTAAACGCGGCCAAGGGCGAAGCCCTTGGCGATGTGGTTGCGGACGAACCAGATGACCACCGCGCCGGGGATCATCGTGAGCACGCCGGCCGCCGCGAGCAGGCCCCAGTCGGCGCCGGCAGCCGAGATCGCCTGCGTCATCACCGCCACGATCGGCTCGGCGTGATTGGCGGTCAGCGTCGTTGCCAGCAGCTGCTCGACCCAGGAGAACATGAAGCAGAAGAAGGCCGCGACGCCGATGCCGTTCTTGATCAGGGGAATGAAGATGCGGATGAAGAAGTGCCAGAACGAGTAGCCGTCCAGCGCCGCGGTCTCGTCGATCTCGCGCGGCACGCCGGAGATGAAGCCTTCAAGAATCCACACTGCGATCGGCACGTTGAACAGGCAGTGCGCCAGGGCCACGGCCAAGATCGTGTCGAACAGGCCGATCGACGAATAGAGATTGAAGAAGGGCAGGGCGTAGACCGCAGGCGGCGCCATCAGGTTCGACAGGAGCCAGAAGAACAGGTGCTTGTCGCCGATGAAGCGGTAGCGGCTGAACGCGTAGGCGGCCGGCAGCGCGATGCCGACCGATAGCACCGTGTTGATGGCCACGTAGCTGATCGTGTGGAGGAAGCCGTTGGTCCAGACCGGATCGGCGAAGATATGCGCGTAATGGGCGAGCGTCGGGCGGTGCGGATAGAGCGTCAGTCCGGCATTGATCTCGTTGTTCGTCTTGAAGCTCATGTTGAGCAGCCAGTAGACCGGCAACATCAATGCCAGCATGTAGGCCGCGATGCCGATGCGACGCGTCATGCTGCGCGCCTCGCCTCGGCATGGGTGGTGTAGGTGAAGAACACCCAACAGACGGTGAGCGTGATGAGGTTGTAGGTGAGCGAATACGCGGCCGCGTTGCCAAGATCGACCTGGCCCAGCGCCAGTTTTACGAGGTCGAGCGACAGGAAGCTGGTTGCCTCGCCGGGTCCGCCGCCGGTGACCACGAAGGGTTCCGTATAGATCATGAAACTCTCGACGAAACGCAGGAGAACCGCGATCACAAGCACCTTGCCCAGCTTCGGCAGCTCGATGCGGCGGAAGATCGCAAGGCGCGAGGCGCCGTCGATCCGAGCCGCCTGGTAGAAAGCGTCGGGAATGGCCTTCAGCCCGGCATAGCACAGCAGCGCCACCATCGACGTCCAGTGCCAGACATCGATCGCGACGATCGTGGCCCAGGCCGATGTCGGATCCTCGGTGTCGTTGTAGGGAATGCCGATGCCGTTCAGTGCGGCGCCCAGCAGGCCGATATCCTGGCGCGCGAAGATCTGCCAGATGGTGCCAACCACGTTCCACGGGATCAGCATCGGCAGCGCGATCACCACCAGCGTCGCACCCACCTGCCAGCCGCTCTTGGGGATGCAGAGTGCGACCGCGATTCCGAGCGGGATCTCGATCGCGAGAATCACAATCGAGAAGATGAAGTTCCGCACGAGGGCGCCTGCGAAGCGCGCACCGATATCGGTGGTCGGATCGAGCAGGTTCTGGAACCAGGTGGCGCCGTTCCAGAAGAAGTTGTTCTGCCCCATCGAGTCCTGGACGGAGTAGTTCACCACCGTTATCACGGGGATCAGCGACGAGAACAGCACGAAGGCGAGCACCGGGAGGACGAACAGCCATCCGCGGTTGTCGACGGTCTTGTCGTTCATGCGAGTGCTCCCTGAACGCGAACGTCGTCGACGTAGACATGCGTCCGCTCCGGATCGAGGAGGATATGCGCCTCGTCGCCGTGCAGCGGCGTTTCGGGCGGCAGGGTCGCCACCAGGTCGTGGCCGCCGAGGCTTACATGCGCGAGCCGAACGCGCCCGAGATCGTCGACGCGCCGGATCCGCACGGGGAGCCCGCCCGCCGCGACCAGCGACACGTGCTCGGGCCGGATGCCGAGCTTGACGTCGCCCGCCGGGACATCGGCGTAGAATCGTGCGAGCGGAACCTCGTTGGCGCCTGTCACCGCCATGCGGCCCTCGACCCGCGCGGGCAGGAAATTCATCCCCGGCGAGCCGATGAAGTATCCAACGAAGGCATGCTCGGGCGTGTCGAACAGCTCGGCCGGCGTGCCGATCTGCAGCGCCCGGCCGTCCTTCATCACCACCACCCGGTCGGCGAAGGTCAACGCCTCCACCTGGTCGTGCGTGACGTAGATCATCAGCATGTCGAGCGCCTTGTGGACCTCCTTCAGCTTCGACCGGAGATCCCATTTCAACGCCGGATCGATCACGGTGAGTGGCTCGTCGAACAGCACGGCCGACACGTCGCGCCGCACGAGGCCGCGGCCGAGCGAGATCTTCTGCTTGGCGTCGGCCGTCAGGTTGCGCGCGCGCCGCTTCAGCACGGGCCCCAGATCGAGCATGGCGGCGATCTCGGCCACGCGACGGTCGATATCGGCGGCGGGAAGCCTGCGGTTGCGCAAGGGGAAGGCAAGGTTCTCGCCCACCGTCATCGTGTCGTAGATCACCGGAAACTGGAACACCTGGGCGATGTTGCGTTTCTCCGTCGGCACGCGGGTGACGTCGCGATCGTCGAACAGGAGACGCCCTTCGGACGGGGTCAGCAGGCCGGAGATGATGTTGAGCAGCGTCGTCTTGCCGCATCCCGACGGTCCGAGCAGCGCATAGGCCAGCCCGTGCTCCCACACGTGGTGGATGGGGCTGAGTGCGTACTGAGAGCCGCCATCGTAGGAGTGGCCGATGCCGTCAAGGGTGATCGTGGACATGCGGCCTCGCTCAACCCGCCGCCCAGAGCGGGCTCGACGCAACCGCCCTGTTGCTCGCGTCGAACACGAAGAGGCCGCGCGGATCGACCTGCACGTCTGCAGGCGCACCGGGTTCCCAGTCGTGAACGCCGCGCACGAGTGCCACCAGCCGCCTTCCTTCCCCGATATCGACATGGACGAAGCTCTCGCCGCCGCTGAGCTGAGTGGCGATCACCGTGCCGGGGAAGTGGAGGCCGCCGTTCGATGCGGTGCCGAGTTGTGCGTGCTCCACCCGGAACGCGATCCGGTAGCGCCCGTCGGGCAAGCCTGCGAGAGCGGGAGGTGCGGCGCTGCTACGCCCAGCCTCGTTCGACACGAGTGGCCCCTGCTTGGCGACGGTGATCTCATTCAGCGGCGGGTCGGAGAACACGCGCGCGGCCTCGATCGTCGCGGGCGCGCGGTAGACCGCGGCGGTCTCGCCGATCTGCGTCACGCGTCCTTCCGCGAGCGTCGCGGTGCGGCCGCGCAGCAGCAGCGCCTCGGTGGGCTCGGTGGTGGCATAGACCAGGATCGCGCCGCTCTCGCTGAAGATGCGCGGCAGCTCCTCGCGCAGCTCCTCGCGCAGCTTGTAGTCGAGATTGGCGAGCGGCTCGTCGAGAAGCACGAGCTCAGCCCTTTTCACCAGCGCGCGCGCGATCGCCGTCCGCTGCTGCTGGCCGCCCGACAGCTGCGCCGGCAGGCGATCGAGCATCGGCTCGAGCCGTAGCACGCGCGCGGCCTCGCCGACGCGCCGCTCGAGCTCGTCGCGCGCGATGCCGGCCACGCGCAGCGGCGAGGCGATGTTCTCGCGCACGGTCAGCGACGGATAGTTGACGAATTGCTGGTACACCATCGCGACCGAGCGCTTGCGCACCGGCACGCCCACGATGTCGCGCCCGTCGAGCAGTATCCGACCCGCGGTCGGTCGCTCGAGGCCGGCCATCAGGCGCATCAGCGTCGTCTTTCCCGCGAGCGTCGGCCCCAGCAGGATGTTCATGGTCGCGCGTTCGAGCGTCATCGAGACGTCGGCGATGATCGTGTCGGCGCCGTTGCGCAGACCGACACCGTCGAGCACGAGGCTCATGCCGCGCGCTCCGTCGGCGCGACAGCGCGGATCGCGTCATCGATCGCGGCGATCTGTGCCGCGTCAAGGCGGATCCCGAGCTTGCTCCGGCGCCACACCACGTCGTCGGCGCGGCGCACCCACTCGTAACGCACGAGGTAGCGAAGCTCGGCATCCGTCAGGCCGGCGCCATGATCGCGCCCGAGATCCGACATGGAGTTGGCCCGCCCGAGCAGCACGCGCGCGCGCGTGCCGTAGGCGCGCATCAGCCGGCGGCCCAGCGCGTGGGGCAGAAACGGGTAATCCCGCTCCAGTGCGGACACGGCATCGTCGAACCCGGTCATCGGGAAGTCGCCGCCGGGCAGCTTCTCGACTCCCGTCCAGCCTGCCCGCAGTCTAGGCGCGGGCGGCAGGTGTGGTGCGAGCTGCTTGAGCACCGCCTCGGCCAGCTTGCGAAAGGTTGTTATCTTGCCCCCGAAGATCGACATCAGGGCGGCTCCATCCGCCGGCGCGTCGAGCGTGAGCACGTAGTCGCGCGTGACCGCCTGCGCCGATCCCGTGCCTTCGTCGTGCAGCGGCCGGACGCCGGAATAGGTCCAGACCACCATGTCCGGTGTGACGGGCGTTGCCAGATACTCGCTGGCGGATCGGCAGAGGTATGCGATCTCGTCGTCGGAGGCATGCACCTCGGCGGGATCGCCCTTGTAGTCGAGGTCGGTGGTGCCGATCAGCGTGTAGTCGGTCTCGTAGGG
>CAXTVZ010000098.1:0-11441 GCA_964247685.1 uncultured Acetobacteraceae bacterium | reverse complement strand
GCATCGGCTGGAGGCGGGGCGAGCCGGGTTTTTGGAAGCAGACGAAGACCTCGTTCGCGAAGACGATCTCCCAACGTTTGCGAAGCCCACGCAGCAGCTGTTTGCCGATGGCGCCGAGACGACCCTTGTGAAGAACGAGCAGCGTCGCGTCGTCCACGCGGATGGTCGGGCCGTAGAAGCGGATGCTTGCATCGGATTTCGGCCAGTCGCCCGGAGGAAGCAGCAGGCGCTCGCGTGGCCTCAGGCTGGGGCTGATCGCGCTCCAGGCCTGCTGCCAGTAAGGATCGAGCATGGCATGTCGGAAGCAAGACGTATGCCTCGTGCTCAGGGGTGACGAAGGCCAGGGGCTCTGCCCCTGGACCCCGTTAAGGGCTGGCCCTTAAAACCCCACACTTCACGGCGTCGTGCATCACAATCAGGGTTCCAAGGGACGACCGTCCCTTGGCGGGTCCAGGGCAGAGCCCTGGCCTTTCTCATCAGACCGGCGCCGCCCGCGATCCCGCCGGAGCGGTGTCGCGGACAGCGCGCGGCCGTCAACCGGCGGTGAGCCGCGCCCTCACGCCGGCCGCCCGGCGGACCGGGATGCACGGGACCATCCCGAGCGCCTCGATGCGCTGGGAGAAGGCGACGGGTTCAGCCCCCTGCGGATCCAGCGTTCCCTGGTCGGCACAGAGACCAGGCTGGAGATCGGCGCGGCCGTAGAGCGTCACGTTCTCCGCGACCCCGCCGGTGGGCGGCGTCACGTAGAAGTCCTCGGTGACGGCCGAACCCGGAAGCACGCCTGCGCGCGTCGCGGGCCCCACCGGCGTGACCTTCCACCCGATCGGCGCGGCCAGAGCGAGCTTCACCTTGTCCAGCGTCTCGGTGCCGCCGGCGCCGAGCGTGACCGTCACCAGGCCGGGCGTGCCGGGTGTGTAGGTCTTGGACGCCACGACCGAGACCTTGCGCGTCCCGATCGCGGTCGCGAGCGTGTAGCTGCCCTGCAGCGGCAGGTTGGCGGTGGCCGACGAGTCACCGACCATGACCGTGTAGGTGCCGCGCGTCTCGTCCCAGGTCCCGTTGTTCCACCACCACTCGTCGCGGGGATTGATCCGGAACGACACGGTGGACGACTGCCCGGGCGAGAGCGTCACGCGCTCGGCGTCCACCAGCTTGCGCGGTGGCTCGCCGGCGGCCACCGGGAAGCCGAGATAGAGCTGGGCCACGTCGCTGCCGGCAACGCTGCCCGTGTTGGTCACGGTCGCGGTGACGGTGACGGGCGTCACGCCGTCCGGGCTGGTGTTGCCGAGCTGGAGGTTGCTGTAGCTGAAGCTCGTGTACGACAGCCCGAAGCCGAACGGGAACAGCGGCGTGATGTTCTTCGACTCGTACCAGCGATAGCCGACGAGCAGCCCTTCGGAATAGTCGACCGCGCCGTTCACGCCGGGGAATTGCTGCGGCGTTGCGGCCGGCACGTCGGCGAGGCTGGCCGGGAAGGTGATCGGCAGATGGCCGCTCGGGTTGGACGTGCCGAACAGCAGCGACGCGAGCGCCGTGCCGTCGGTCTGGCCCGGGTACCAGGTGTCGAGCACGGAGGCGACCTGTCCGAGCCACGGCATGGTGACGGGCGCGCCGGCCTGGATCACCACCACCGTGTGCGGATTGGCGGCAGCGACGGTGGAGATCAGCAGGTCCTGCGCCGAGGGCAGCGACAGGCTCGGCCGGTCGGTCGCTTCCGACTCCGTGTCGTCCGCGACCACGACCACCGCAGCCGAGGCCATGCGCGCGGCAGCGGCGGCGGCCGCGATGTCGGCGTTCACCGTGCTGGGCGTCGCCCAGACGAGCGCGCTGCTGTTGCCGTTGATCGTCACCGTGTAGGTCTGTCCGGCCGTCAATGCGATCGAGGCGGAGAAGATCGACACCGGCGGAGTGCCCGGGTTGACGATCAGCGGCGCACCGTTGATCGCGAGCGTTCCGGTCGTGTAGCAGCCGCAATTGTTTTGCAGCCCGACGATGTAGGTGCCGGTCTCGGGCGCCGTCAGCGTGGCCGTGTAGGCGCCGCCGTAGCCCGTGCCGTCATAGGGCGTGGAGAGATCGCCGGACGGGATGGCGGTGAGCTGCGCGTCGCTCGGCAGGCCCTGCACCGGGGTGATGGATCCGGTCGCGGCGGCCTCGATGCCGGCCAGTGGTGTGACGATCGAGACCGGATCGACATGGGCGCTGCCGCCGCCGCCGCTGGTGACCTGCACGGATGCCGCCGGCCCGATCACGGCGATGCTGGCGCCGGGACTGAGCGGCAGCGTGGCGCCACTGTTCTTGAGAAGCACGGAGCCCGCTTCCGCAATCGTGGTCGAGAAGGCGACGTGAGCCGCTGTTGTCGCGACCGCGGTGGTGTTGCCGGCCGGCGGGTTGTTGAAGAAGTCGAAGCGGAACATCTCCTGGAGGATCGGTTCGACCATGGAGTTGAGAACCGCGCGCGGGATTGTGCCGTTCTGCACGGCTGCCATCAGCGGAGTTCCGAAATAGGTGTTCTCGGGCTGCTCGACGTCGGTTCCGGCGGTGGCGGCCGACGTGTCGTGGATGGCGCCGTAATCGGACATGACCAGGCCCTGGAAATTGTACTCGTTGCGGAGCACGCCGGTGAGCAGTGATCCGTTCTGGCAGGAAAAGAGTCCGTTCACCGTGGAATAGGCGCACATCAGCGACGCCGCACCGGCGACGTCGATCGCGTTGCTGAAGGCGGGCTCGTAGATCTCGTGCAGCACGCGATCGCTGACGATGACGTCGTCCAACGTCGAGTTGCGGTTGGTCTCCTGGTTGTAGGCGTCGAAGTGCTTGACCTGCGCGAACACGCGCTGGCCCTGCAGGCCGATGATCTCGGCACTGCCGATGCCGGCGGTCAGCTGCGGATCCTCGGACAGGCTTTCGAATGTGCGTCCCCAGCGCGGATCGCGATCGATGTTGACGGTGGGCCCGAGATCGGCGAACGAGCCTTTCGAGAACTGTTCCTGACCGACGACGGCACCGTACTGGAACGCGAGCGGGAGCGAGAACGTCGCCGCGAGCGAGATGCCGGCCGGAAGCTGGGTGACGTTCATCAGTTCGTCGGCGACGCCGTTCGGTCCGTCCTCGTATCCGCCTGCGGGAATGCAAAGTGCGGGATTGGGGGCGGTGTAGAAGACGTAGGGCTCGCTCGAGCCGTTGCCCTCGACGAGCGCGATCTCGTCGGCCACGGTCATTTTCGACAGCAGCAGGTTCACGCGTGTCGCGATCGGCAAGGTGTTGTTGAGCCAGGGGCAGCTCGCCGCGTTGCCGGCCGGCGCGCCCTGCGCCCAGGCAGAACCGAACGGAACGCAGCCGAGCAGGAGGGCGGGCACGGCGAGGCGAAGTCCTGTCGCCTGGCCGCTATCGTGTGGCGCGTGCGGCGGCTGTGGCCCCGCGACGGTGCGCGGGTCCTTTTGGAACCGGATAGACATCGTTTCCTCGTGGTTCTTGTTATCCGCGCACACTAGTCCTGTGGCGCACCGTGGCGAGCCTCATCGATTTCACAGATCCGTGAAATCGAGCGGACTGCAATTCCGTCGCTGCAGTGCTGGTCCCGGCGCAGGAATTGTGCAGAGCGGAACTTGCGCGCCACAGTCGCTATGAACTTGAGCTGAAAACGATTTGCGGAGGCCGGCTCTGGGAAAAGCGAGGTTCGTCTCGATTTTGACTATGCGTTTGTCGGCACGACGGAATGTTGCTGAGCACCATTCTGGCTACCATTCACGTGAGGCATATTCGTGATGCCGCAATAATGGCTCGAATGGTCCCGATCCAATTGGAGTGCGCGGTTCGAACGGCGACCCTGCTCGTGAACACTCATCCGGCGTGACTTGCCAAAAATGGGGGCCAAGGCCTAGCGGGGTCCAGGGGCGTCATGCCGAAGGCGTGCTGCGCACGACGCCCCCTGGCTTCTAACCCTTGAAGTAAGGCTCCACCGCCCCGCTGAGCCTGATCGTCATCGGGCTCCCATCCCGCTTCGCCGTCTTGCCCACGGTCAGCCGCACCCATCCCCCGCTGACGCAGTATTCCTCGACATTCGTCTTCTCCTCGCCGCGGAATCTGATGCCCACGCCGCGCTCCAGCACGGCGGCGTCGTAGAACGGGCTGCGCGGATCGGTGGAGAGCCGGTCGGGCGGGGTGGCGGTGGTGTCGCTCATCGGTCGTGTGTCCTCTTCAGGGCTCGAGCAGGCGTGCGAGCAGGGTCTGGTCGGTGACGACGCGTGGCACCTTGTTCTGGCCGCCCAGCCGGCCGCGCTCGCGCATCCAGCGCGCGAAACGTCCGGGCGGCAGCAGCCGGATCTCGGGCGGGCGCATGCCGGTATCGCCGGCGCGGTGGGCGGCGTAGTCGGCGTTGCCGGCGGCGAGCGTCGCGTCGAGCGTGCGGGCGAAAACGCGGATCGCGTCGGGGGCGGCCGTGCCCGCGCACTCGACCGCGAAGAGATGGCCGCCGCGCGGGTCGGCCTCGTCCGGCATGAGCACGCCGACCGTGTAGTCGGCGACGTGCAGCCCCGCCTCTCCCGCGGCGGCCGCGACGGCGCGGTCGAGCTCGCCGCCGCTTAGGTGCTCGCCGAACGCCGAGAGACCGTGCGCGGTGCGGCCGGAGACCACGAGGCGGAACGGATTGCGGCTCACCACCCGCACGAGGTCGCCGAGCACGTAGGAGAACAGCCCGGCGTTGGTGGTCAGCACGAGCGCGTGGTCGACGCCGGGTTCAACGTCGCCAACCCAGAAGCGGCGCGGTGCGGGGGCGTCGAGCTCGCCCGCGGGGACGAACTCGAAGAAGATGCCGTTGTCGAGCATCACGCGAAGGCCCTCGTCCTCCGCCGCGCCGTCCTGGAAGGCGATGAAACCCTCGCTCGCCGGATACACCTCCAGCGGGCGCGGGCCGGTCCCGAGCAGGCCGGTCCCGAGCAGGCCGGTGATGCGGCGTCGATACGGGCCGAAACCGACGCCGCCATGGATCACCAGCTCGAGCTGGGGGAACATCGCGGCGAGTGTCGCCAGCCCGCCCGCCGCCAGGAGACGCTCGAACAGCACCAGCAGCCACGACGTGGTGCCCGCGATGCTGCGGAGGTCCGCGCCCGCCGCCTCGGCCACCACGCGCGCGAGCTTCGCGTCCCAGTCGCCGGTGAGCGCCACCGCGGGCGAGGGCAGGGTGCGGCCGCGGGTCCAGGCGGGCATGGTGGCCGCGGTGATGCCCGAGAGGTCGCCGCTCGCCACACCGGGGGCGAGCGGGGTGAGCGCCGTGCTGCCGCCCAGGATCAGGCCCGGGCCGCCGAAGAAGCGGGAGTGCGGGTGGCGCCGGAGATGGGCGAACACCAGGTCGAGGGCCGCGCGCCGGTTGCTCCGCAGCATCGAGCGGCTGACGGGGATGTGCTTGGTGATGCCGCTCGTGGTGCCCGAGGTCTCGGCGAAGAAGGGGATGCGTCCCGGCCAGGAGATGTCGGTGAGGACGGGGAAGGCGGGCTGCCACCACGCGTCCCAGAACTGCTGCCAGGTCCGGAGCGGCACGGCGCGGGCGTAGTCGGCGCGCGTGCGGATCCGTGCGAAGCCATGCGCGCGGCCGAACCGCGTGTCGGCGGCGCGCGCGAGCAGGCGCTGCAGCACGCGTTGCTGGGCGGTCTCGGGCGACTGGCCGGCGAGTGCCTGCCCGCGCAGGGCGGCCGGGAGGCGAAAGCCCGGCGTCGGGTCGAGCATGTCAGTCGGGACGCAGAACGGTGACGTGCGGGAAGGTCGCGCGCGCGGTCTCCGGCCGGAGCGGCAGCCGCATGCCCTCGCCGCGACGCCACAGCGCGAGCTGGTCGGCGGCGGTGGAGCTGCCGAGCCAGCCATCCTGGCCGCCGAACAGCACCACCTCGTTCGCGTCCTCGTCCGCCAGGTCGAACAGGTAGCGGGCGGTGGCGCCGAAGGTGACGCGGTGGCGACCGCGCAGCAGCGCATGTCCGGTCTTGTTGAGCGTGTCGTTCCCGCCCGCACCCGGGAAGGCGGCCTGGCGGAACGGGCGGCCGAGCGGGCCGGGCAGCGCGCCCAGCGGGTGCTGCGGGCGGTGCACATGCGCGCGTCCCCACTGCCCGAGCCTGCGGAAGCGCCGCGCCGCGAGCGGGAGGGCGGCCGCCACCGCGACCGCGAGCGCGCGCTGGTCGCTGCGGCGGAGGCGGTCGGCCACCAGCGCGCGGGTGGTCCAGACCATCTCGAACTGCGCGAGCTCGGTCGGGCCGAGCAGGCGCCGCGCCGTCTCGCCGAGCAGGAGCTCGTAGGCGAGCGCGCCGGTGCTGCCCGCATCGTAGCTGCCGTCCCAGCCCCGCAATGCGGCGACGAGCCCGGCGTGACGCGCCAGCACATGGAGGGGCAGGCGATCCACCAGCAGGTCGCGGATCGCGAGCGCGCTCGGCTGGCGCACATCGAGCACCAGGTCGCGCATCGCGGCCGCATCCAGCATGCCGCGCTCTGGGGCCAGCAGGGTGCGGATCCGCGAGACGCGCTCGCCCGCGCCGAAGAACAGGCCCACGGGGATGGAGGCGGGCGGTGCGCCGACCAGCCGCTCGTTGGCCGAGGCGATCACGCCGTGCGCCGGATCCCACTCGCCGAACAGCGCCTCGCCGTCCGCGAGCGCCTCCCAGGCGGCGTCGGCCGGGCCGCGTTCGACCACGAGATCGGCCGGGTCGCCGGGAGGGCGGCGCGGCAGATGCGCCGCGTTCTGCCGGCCGACGCCGTCGGGGCCCGCATAGACCATGGTCTGGCCCGGGATCGCGAAGCCGCGCAGCGATCCGCGGAAATCCTCGCGGTTGCGGGCGGTGAGCAGCCCCAGCATGGCGGTGAGCTCGTCGCTCGGCCGGTGCCCGACCCAGCGCATCGCCAGCGGCGTTCGGCTCGGGAACAGTGTCGTGTCCGACACCACCGGTCCCCATGCGGTGCTGCGGATCGCCACGCGCCGCGCCTTGCCGCCGCGCACGCGGACGCTCTCGGTGCGGGTGTCGAACGCGGTTTCCGGCAGGCCGGACAGGTCCACGAAATCCGTGCTCGCGGCGTGCAGGCTCGTGCCGCCCCAGGCGATGTCGCGGTTGCGGCCGAGCGCGAGGAACGGGAGGCCGGGCAGCATCAGGCCGGCAGCACTGATGCCCGGCGCGTGCAGGCAGCAGGCGAGCCAGGCGTTCGGCAGGCCCAGGCCGAGATGCGGGTCGCCGCTGACGATCCCCCGTCCGCTCGCGGTGCGCGTGCCCGCCAGCGCGGCGGCGTTGCTGCCCACGCCGGCGCGGATCGCGGCGCCGAACAGCGCGGTTGTCCCGTCACCGTCGGTGGGTGGCAGGTCGGGCGCACCGCCATGCAGGATCTGCGGCCACAGCCGCGCCCACTCGGCGGGTGGGAGCGTGTCGCGCAGCCGCAGCAGCCGCCGCAGCACGGGCCAGGTGAGGTCGGCCGAGAGCAGCCGCGCCATCGTGAAGAAATCGGTGGGCGTCCAGGGCTCGCGCACCAGGCCGAGTGCGGCCCATTCCGGCGCAGGCTCGGCTGCGGCGAGATGCGCGTTGAAGCCGCGGAGGAAGCTCTCGACCCAGCGACGCGAGCGCTCAGGCTGCATGGCGATGATGCCGGGCACCGCGCGGCCGAGCCCGATCGTGCGGATCGCGTGGTCGATGCCGACGCCGATCGGTCCCACCATCTCGGCCACGCGCCCGGTCGCGATCCGCCGCAGGACCTCGATCTGTGTCGCACGCAGATGCATGTGCACGAGGCCGAGGGCGGCTGCGAGATCGCCCTCGCTCTCGGCCTCGATGAACGGGACCTGGTGCGCGTTCCACCGGATCGTGACCGGCCGCTCCACCGGGAGATCGCGCAGCGGCAGCGCGGCCAGTCGCTCGGCCAGCGTGCGGTGCGGCATCCGGATCGGCCGCCCTTGCGAGAGCATGGGCCGCGCGAGCAGAGCGGCCGCCAGCGACACGCCGAGCGCGCGTTCGGCCCGCTCGCGGATCGTTCGGGGCATCCGGGTCAGCCGCCCCGTCTCAGCCCCGAGGCGGCGGCAGGTTCTGCTGCTGGACCGAGCCGCTCGGCGCGATCTGCATCGGCTCGCCGCCCGGGGGCACCGAGTCACGCGCAGGACCCGCATAGGTGGGCGCGGGCCGGTAGCCCGGCGGCGGCGGGCCGCCCGGGTTCGCGATGCCGGCGGGCGAGCCGAGCCGGGTCAGCACCGAGCGCAGCGGGTCGTCGCCGGGATTGTTCACCCGCATCGCCATCACGATGTCCTCGGGGCCCACGGTCTGGCCGAAATAGGTACGGTCCATCTGCCCGTCGGAGTTCACGAAGCTGCCCTGCAGCGAGATGCCGGCGTAGAGCCCCTTGTTGAGTTCGAGGGCCACGATGTCGGCGTCGAGCGCCGTGCTGGTGGCCCCCTCGATGCCGCCGCCGAACACCGCGAACGAGGCGGACGCGGTGGCCCCCAGCCGGAAATGCGTGTTCAGGATCGCGTTCAGCCCGCGCTGCGACATGATGAACAGCACCAGCTGCTCGTCCTGGATGCCGGCCTGGAAGCCCACCGAGCCCGAGCCCACCGAGTAGAAGGCCGGCGCCGACCACGACCCGTTGGCGTCGCGCGAGAGCAGCACGCAGCCGCCGCCGGCGCCCGCGAACAGGAACCCCATCTTGAACACGCTCGGGCAGATCAGCACGCCGCGCGAGAGGCGGAGCTCGCGCTGGGCGGGCTTGCCGCGCACCGGATCCATCACCTGCTCGGCGGTGAGCGTCGCGCGGTCGACGAGCTGCTGTGCCTCCGACTGGGCCTCGCTCTGAGCGGCGGCCTGCCCTGCGCCCAGCCACGCGGATGCGAGGAGGCCGAACGCCGCCGCGCGCGCGACCCTGATGCTGCGTGGCGTCATGCGCCTGATTCCCTCTCCCGCCCCAGGCCTGCTCTTGCACCAAAGCCCAGGCCTGCTCTTGCACCAAAGACTGTGGCGGCAAAAGGGCGCGGGGGAAATCGGGTTCGGCTTGCAACCCCCGCACCCGCCCTGATAGCCGTAGTCGATGCAATCTCCGCACGTTCGCGGCCCTGCCGCGCACGACCTGCCCGCACCGGCAGCATGACCGCCGGCAACGCCCATGCGGACGAGGTGGCGGCGGACTTCGAGCGCATCACGCGCGGCAGCGTGCTCGTGCTCGGGGATGCGACGCTCGAACGCCGGGTCGGCGGCGAGCGCGATGGCGGCCGCGCCTTCCGGCTCGGCCGCGAGGAGGCGGAGCCCGGCGGGGCGGCGGCCGTGGTCTGCCAGCTCGCCCGCTTCGGGGTCGCTACCGCCCTGATTTCCGTGCTCGGCGACGACCTCGCCGGCGCCGAGCTCACCGCGCTGATCGGCGCGCAGTCGAATGTGGAGCCGTGGCTGCTGGTCGACAGCGTGAAGTCGACCGTCACCGAGACGAGCTATGTCGACGGCAGCGGGGAGGTCCAGTTCCGCACGGTGCGCGAGGACATGCGGGCGATGAACAGCAAGCTGCGCGACCGCATGCTGCGCATCGCCGGCGACGCGATGGCGGCGACCGCGCTCACCGTGCTGTCGGATCGCGGTCACGGCACGCTCGACGTGGAGGCCGCAACCGCGATCCTGTCGCGCTCGCGCCAGGCGGCGCGGCGGATTGTGGCCGACGTGGAACGCCTGCAGGGGTTGGAACTGCGCTATCGCGGCTTCGACGTGCTCGTGCACCTCGCCCACGCCGCCGACGGCGCGTCGCGCGAGGCGCAGGCGCGCGCGTTGCGGGAGGCGGCCGAGGTGGGCGCCGTGGTCCTGTTCCTGCCCGAGGGGGGCGGCGTGGTCGCCGACCGGGAAGGCACCCAATGTGTCGAGTGCGAGGCCTCGGCCCATCCGGGGAAGCTCTATCCGGTGTTCATGGCCGGGTTCGCGGGCGCGCTGTCCACGGGCCGTTCCGTACGGCGCGCGCTCGCCGTCGGCGCCCATGCTACTCGGCGCGCAGTGCCGCCCGGAACGACGCGGTGATCGCCGGATCCTCCAGTGCCTGAAGCCGGTTCGCGGCGACCGTCGCGAATCGGTGCAGCAGCGCGCGCCTGCGTGCACCCGCCAGCCTGTGGCTCGGTGCCGCCCGCAGCAGCGCCGCCTCGCCGCCGGTCGCCGTGCAGGCGACCATCACGCCCACGTCGTCCGGCAGCAGCGATTGCGGGAAATCCGAACAGACCGCGAAGAACAGTTCGTCGCAGAACTCGCGGTAGTCGGTCCATTTCGCATCGGTGAGGAAGTCGCGCGGTCCGGATTTCACCTCGATGATCACGAAGCACCCGTCGGGCTTGAGCGCCAGCAGGTCGGCGCGGCGCCCGTTCGGCAGCGGCACCTCGTGCAGCATCGACCAGGCGCAGGCCGTGCAGAGGGCGGAAGCGGCGCGGCGGATTGCGAGCTGGTTGGCGGGGAGCGACAGAAGAGCGGCGTCACTCACGACGCGGCCCCTCAGTACTGGCGCAGCAGCCCCACCAGGCGTCCCTGCACGCGGACGCGGTCGGCGGGGAAGATGCGGATCTCGTGGCGGGGGTTGGCGGGCTCGAGCGCCACCGAGTTGCCGCGGCGGCGCAGGCGCTTGAGCGTCACCTCGTTGTCGTCGACCAGCGCCACGATGATCTCGCCATTCTCGGCCTGGTCGCTCTGGCGGATGATCACGGTGTCGCCGTCGAGGATGCCGGCCTCGATCATCGAATCGCCCGCGACCTCGAGCGCGTAATGCTCGCCGCGGCCGAGCATGGCGACCGGCACCTCGATCCGTGCCGCGGCGTCGCGCATCGCCTCGATCGGCACGCCGGCGGCGATGCGGCCGTAGAGCGGGAGCTCGACCGCGCCCGCATCGTTGCCGGTCACCACGCCCGCGATCTGGCGGGAGAAGTCGCCCTGAATGACGTTCGGAATGAAATTCGCGGGAATGGGGAGTGCTGCCGGAGCGACTGCCTCCGCGCGCGGCGCGTCGGGGAGGCGCAGCACCTCGAGAGCGCGCGCGCGATGGCGCCGGCGCTGAAGAAAGCCGCGCTCCTCCAGAGCCGAGATCAGCCGGTGGATGCCGGATTTCGAGCGCAGGCCGAGAGCTGCCTTCATCTCGTCGAAGCTCGGCGAGAAGCCGGTGTCGCGGAGATGGCGGTCGATGAAGCTGAGCAGCTCGTGCTGCTTGCGGGTGAGCATGGCGGGCCCTCGACCTTGGAACAAATCGGCAACTCGTTGGATGTTCTACATTTGTCCGGAGGGAAGAGCAAGGGGCTCTGCCCCTTGACCCCGCCAGGAGGGAAGGCCCTCCTGGACCTGCCGACTGTTAGGGTGCTCGTGGGACAGGAAACCGAGACAGCAGCGTGGTGCGTGACGCGCATGAGCCGCCGCCTCGTCCCGACCGAAAATCAGGGTTCCAAGGGACGACTGTCCCTTGGCGGGTCCAGGGCAGAGCCCTGG
>CAXTVZ010000097.1:0-11526 GCA_964247685.1 uncultured Acetobacteraceae bacterium | reverse complement strand
GAGCCCCTGGCCTTCACCACCGCGCGGCCACGAAACGCCGCGTCGGCGCCACGATCTCTCCCTGCGCCTCGACCACCAGCAACTCGCGCGACCCGGCCTGGTGGGTCCGCTCGATCACGCCGAACACGCTGCTCGCCGCCTCCGCCAGCGCCTGCGCCGCATCGCCTGACCGCAGCATGTGAAACAGGAAGATCGCCGCGACCATGTCGCCGGCGCCGTTCACCGCGATCGGCAGGCGAGGCGTGCGCACGCGGAACAGACCGGCCTCCGACGCGGCGAGGAGCTCGATCGTGTCGGCGGGCGCGTCCGGGTCGAGCAGGCTCGTCACCAGAACCACGCGGGGACCGGCCGCGCGCATCCGGGCGCGGATGGCGGTGACCGCTTCGGCGACCGCGGCGCGCGTCGGCGTGGGCCGGCCCGCGAGCAGCGACAGCTCGAAATGGTTCGGCGTGAGGATGTCGGCCGCCTCGATCGCGCGGTCACGGAAATGCTCGGCGATCCCCGCGCGCACGTAGATCCCCGGCCCCTCGTCGCCGATCACCGGGTCGCAGGCGTAGAGTGCGGCCGGATTGGCCTCGCGCACGCGGGACGCCGCGCGCAGGATCGCCTCGCCGGTGGCGGGGTCGCCGACATAGCCCGACAGCACCGCATCGACCCGGCCGAGCACGCCCTGGGCCGCGACCCCATCGACCAGGTCGTCGACCGCCTGGCCAGGCAGCACCTGACCGGTCCAGCTGCCGTAGCCTGGATGGTTGGAGAACTGCACGGTGTTCAGCGCCCAGGCCTCGGCGCCGAGGCGCTGCAGCGGAAAGGCCGCCGCCGAGTTGCCGACATGGCCGTACACGACGGCGGACTGGATGGTGAGGATGTTCATGCGTCGAGCAGCGCGCCTGCGTCGCACGCCGCGGGCGCGAGCCCGTAACGCGCGAGCAGGTCGGGCATACCCGGTGGCGGGGGCGCCCCGGCGGCGGTGATCGGCGGCGCGCCATCGATCACGGCGATCCTCGTGCGCGGTGCGGCCAGCAGCGCGGTCCAGAGCTGTGCGAGCTCGGGGGCGCCCTCGGGTGCCAGCGCGAAGGAGGGCGCGCAGACGCGGAGCGCCTCGGCTGAGAAGATCGGGCACAGGAGCTCGACCGGGGTGCCGAAGCCCAGAAGGCGGCCGGGCACCGGACGGAACCGGGCGGCTGCCAACGTTCCCGCCGCGATGGTGGGATGGCTCAGCGCCAGATCATGCGCGTGGGCGATGGCGAAGGCCTCGTTCGCGCCGGCCCAGCTCCACCGGACGAAGCTGTCGGGAAAGGCCACCAGGTCGTAGCGGAACAGGGGAGAGCGCGGGTAGAGCAGCGTGTGCAGCGCCGCCCAGCGCCCCGCCGCGGTGGGTGCCACTTCGTACTCGCAATCGGACGGCTCCTCGTCATCCGCCGTCCCCAGCAGGCAGAGATCCCAGCTGCGGTCGTCGTGGGCCAGGTCGGCGGTCCACTGCGCGAAGCCTGCGGCGTCCGCCACCACGAGATGACGGCGGGGCACGAGCTCTTCGCGGGGTTGCGGCACGTGCCGGGCGTCGGGCGCGGGCCAGGTCTCGATCGGGTCGGTCTCGCGCAGGGTGAGTGCGCGCGACGGGTCCGCGAGACGGGCCCCGCGGAGCAGGGTGCGGTCGTCGGCGCGCTCGATCTCGTCGAAGCGAACGGTGGCGCGGCCAACCCGGTCGAGCAGCACGAGCGCGTCGCCGCGGACATCCCAGAATGCGAGGTCGGGCGCCACGCCGCAGGCGACACGCCGGTCGGGACGGAGGCGCAGCTGCGGCGCGAGCACCGATCCCTCCTGGTCGGCCCCCGCGTCGTTACCCAGCTCCCAGACGCGGCGGAGAAGCTCGAAGCGCTCGAGCGCCAGCGTCGGCGACCAGTCATCCACATCCATTCTCCGCACCGGCCGCGGGTGCCGCGCTTGACGGTGGCGCGCACCACGGGCGAGATCGAAGCACAGTCCGGGGAGACACAGGAACATGGCCCATCGTTCGACACTGGCGGCCGCAGCCATTCTGATCCTGCCGCTGGCGGTCCATCCGGCGATCGCACAGCAGGCCGGGGGCAGCGACGCGAAGGCCGAGCAGCACATCGCCGAGATCAAGTCGGAGCTGCACATTACGCCTGCCGAGGAAGGCCCGTGGAGCGCCTTTGCCGACGTCATGCGGCAGAACGCGGCCGAGCTCAGTGCCAAGATGGCGGAGCGCCAGCAGGGCTTCGGCAAGATGAACGCGGTCGACGACCTGAAATCCTACGCCGCGATCAGCAGCGCCCACTCGCAGGAAGCGACCCGCCTCGTGGGGCCGTTCGAGACCCTCTATGCCGCGCTGTCGCCGGCGCAGAAGGCGGATGCGGACAGACTGTTCCAGAACGCTGCCAAGCGGCGGGCCGCGATCCACGGCTAAAACGCCGCTCTCGGGTTCCAACCGGGCGGGTTTTCGCGTATGGGCCCCGCTTTGCGCCGGTCGGCATCGGCGCCACCGCTTACGAGGCACACATGAAGTCCGGCATCCATCCCGAATACCACGAGATCAACGTCGTCATGACCGACGGCACCGAGTTCAAGACGCGCTCCTGCATGGGCAAGGCGGGTGACACGCTGCGGCTCGACATCGATCCGAAGTCGCATCCGGCCTGGACCGGGCAGCAGCGGATCATGGATACGGGCGGGCGCGTGGCGCGGTTCAACAAGCGTTTCGCAGGCATCGGGCTGAAGAAGGCGGAATAGAAGGCCAGGGGCGTCGTGCGCAGCACGCCTCCGGCGTCGCGACCCTGGACCCCGCGAAGGGCTGACCCTTAGAACCCATTTGTTGGTCCTCGGCATCCCTTGAGTCGAGGGGATCCAAGGGGCAAGCCCCTTGGCGGGTCCAGGGCAGAGCCCTGGCCTTTCTTACTCGCCGCCCCTCTTGAACAGGGGTTCCGTGATGCTAAAATTCCTATCCGTCAGGATGCCCACCGGGGTCCCGACGAGACGGAAACATGGTCCGGCCCCGCATGGGGCGGGCTGCATCACAGACCTTGCCTTTGAGGAGGTTCACTCATGACTTACGACTTTGCGCCGCTGTTCCGCACCGCCATCGGCTTCGATCGGCTGGCACGCCTGATGGACACGGCCGTCGAGGCGGCATCCGCCCCCTCTTATCCGCCCTACAACATCGAGAAGCTCGAGGGCGACCAGTATCGCCTCACCATGGCGGTCGCCGGCTTCGGCCCGGACGAGATCGAGCTCGTCGTTCGCGACAACACGCTCGTCGTCGCCGGCAAGCCGTCCGGCGCCGAGAAGAGCGGCGAGGTGATCTATCGCGGCATCGCCGGCCGCGGCTTCGAGCGTCGCTTCGTGCTGGCCGACCACATCGTGGTCGAGGGTGCGGATCTCCGCAACGGGCTGCTGCATGTCGAGCTCCGTCGCGTGGTGCCCGAGGCGCTCAAGCCCCGCCGCATCGCGATCGGCAATGGCGCGCCGTCGGCTTCGCAGCCGGTGATCGACGCGCCGGCGGCCGGCAACGACCACCACGGGGTGGGCCAGCAGGCGGCCTGAGCCGGCTGCACCTGCCGAACGAAGCGAGGGGACCGGGCAACCGGTCCCCTCTTTTTTGTCGTGCCGGTCCAACGTGCTTGACCGTCGGTTTCGAGCGACCGCATACAACTTCCAATCTCGTAAGTCACACGACGCAATATCGCGGCCACGGCCGCCTCACGCGGTGCGAGCTGCCTGCAGCACCCGGTTGGACACACCCATATGACCCTTCCCCTGATGCCGAAAGCCACTGCCGTGTGGCTGATCGAGAAGACGGCGCTGACCTTCACCCAGATCGCTGATTTCTGCGGCATGCATCCGCTCGAGGTCCAGGCGATCGCCGATGGCGAGGTGGCGCAGGGCATCGTCGGCTACGACCCGGTGGCCAACGGCCAGGTCGGCGCCGAGGACATCGCGCGCGCCGAGAAGGACCAGGCGCTGCGCCTGCACATCCTGCCGAACGCCAGCCCGGCGCCGAAGCGCTCCAAGGGTGCGCGCTACACGCCGGTGGCCAAGCGCAACGACCGTCCCGATGCGATCGCGTTCATCCTGCGCAACTTCCCGCAGCTGAGCGAGGCGCAGGTGGTCAAGCTGCTCGGCACCACCAAGGACACGATCCAGAAGGTGCGCGACCGCCAGCATTGGAACTCGGCCAACATCAAGCCGCGCGACCCGGTGATCCTGGGCCTGTGCACGCAGACCGACCTGAACGCGTCGGTAGCGGCCGCCAACGAGCGGCTGACCCGCGAGGGGCGTCACGTCCCGGTCCCGCCGCCGCCGGAGCCGGAGGAAGAGGCGGCCTGAGGGCCACCTCTCGCGACGCGTCGGTCAGCGCTTGCCGTTCGGCTTCTCCACCTGTTCCCTGAGGCGCTCGAGCTCGTCCTTGAGCTTGAGCTTCTCTCCCTTGAGCCGGGCGAGTTCGGCCGCATCGGGGGCCGGGCGATGATCCTCCTCGAAGATCCTGTCCTCGAGCGAGCGATGGCGAGCCTCGAGCGCTTCGATCCTGCCATGCAGATTCAAGATCGGCCACTCCTCTTCCCATGTGGTTTTACCGTAGGGACACCGGGCCTCGACTGCCAGCCCGGCCAAGCCCACGCAGCAGCAGGAGACCGCAACCCATGCTGATGGCCCCATGTTGACAGATCGCGATTCCCTCCTGCGAAAGCTGCACGAGCTCCGGAGCGAGCATCGAGACCTCGACACGGTGATCGGCCGGCTCGCGGACCAGGCGCTCGACCAGCTGCAGATCGTGCGGCTGAAGAAGCGCAAGCTGCTGCTGAAGGACGAGATCGCCTGGCTGGAGAGCCGGCTGATCCCGGACAACATCGCTTGAGCCCCCCCGGGGGCGCCCTTGTGGGCGTGATCATGGGTTCGCAGTCGGACTGGGCGACGATGGAGCGGGCGGCCTCGATGCTGGCGGAGCTGGGCGTGGCGCACGAGACGCGGATCGTCTCGGCGCATCGGACGCCCGACCGGCTCGCCGACTACGCACGCACGGCCAGGTCGCGCGGCCTGCAGGTGATCATCGCCGGCGCCGGCGGTGCGGCCCACCTGCCGGGGATGGTCGCGGCCTGGACGACGCTGCCGGTGTTCGGCGTGCCGATCGAGAGCCGGGCGCTGAAGGGCATGGATTCGCTTCTTTCCATCGTGCAGATGCCGGCGGGCATTCCCGTGGGCACGCTGGCGATCGGAGAGGCCGGTGCCGCCAACGCGGCATTGCTGGCGGCCTCCGTGCTGGCTTTGAGCGACGAGGCGCTGGGCGCACGCCTCGAGGCATGGCGCGCCGCGCGCACGGCAGGGGTGGCCGAAAGCCCCGTCTCGTGAGCCCGCTCGCCCCGGGAGGCACGATCGGGATCGTGGGCGGCGGCCAGCTCGGCCGGATGACCGCGATCGCGGCGGCGCGGTTCGGCTACCGGGTGGCCGTGCTGTCGCCCGAGGCGGACTGCCCGGCGGCCGCGGTCGCCCGGCACATCCATGGCGCCTACGAGGACCCGGCGGCACTCGCGGCGCTTGCGGATGCCGCCGATGTCGTGACGTTCGAGTTCGAGAACGTGAGCGCGGAAGCGCTCGACCTGCTCGCCCACCGCGTCGCTGTGCATCCGTCGCCGCACGTGTTGCGGACGAGCCAGGATCGGGTGGTGGAAAAATCCTTCCTGAACGCGACCGGGAGCCCGACCGCACCCTGGCGCGCGATCGCGAGCCGCGCAGAGCTGGCGGATGCGGTGGCGGCACTGGGTCTGCCCGCCGTGCTCAAGACCACCAGGCTCGGCTATGACGGGCGCGGCCAGGCGGTGCTCCGGGCGGAGGCTGAACTTGATGCGGCGTGGGAGAAGCTGGCGCCCAAGCCCTTGATCCTGGAAGGTTTCGTCGATTTCGCCTGCGAACTGAGCGTGATCGTGGCGCGTGGCGTTGACGGCACGGTGCGAGTGTTCGACGCGACCGAGAACCGGCATCGCGGCGGCATCCTCGACCTGAGCCTGGCCCCTGCACGGGTCACGGCGGAGATCGCCGCCGAGGCCGAGGCGATCGCGCGCCGCACGGCGGAGGCGCTCGAGCTCGTGGGTGTTCTGGCGGTCGAGATGTTCGTCGACCGCGATGGCAGCTTGCTCGCGAACGAGATCGCACCGCGGCCGCACAATTCCGGGCACTGGACGATCGAGGCCTGCCGCGAGAGCCAGTTTGCGATGCATGTGCGCACGGTGTGCGGGTTGCCGCTCCCCGATCCCGGCCGACACGCGGACGCGGTGATGCGCAACCTGATCGGACCGGAGGGCATGGCCGAGTGGGACGCGCTGCTGGGGCAGCAGGGTGCTCTGGTTCACCACTACGGCAAGGCCGAGGCGCGGCCTGGCCGGAAGATGGGGCATGTGACCTGGCTGTTTCCGCGCGGGGCGCTCCCGGGCGAACTCGGCGTGGCGGCGGTTACAGGAAGGCCCTGATCGCGGCGGCGACCGCCGCGGTTTGTTCTTCGTGGGCGAGCAGCGCGCCGGGGATCCTTTCCACCATGACGCGGCCGGTCGCTGCGAGCGCGTCCATCTCGGCGGCCGATTTCGGCGGCGCCGCGACCGGACGCAGCATGAGGATCGGTGGCAGGTCGTCGGCGGCGAACAGTGCCAGGAAAGCCTCGCGCGAGGGGGCCGGGTCCACGCCGCCGGTGATGAAGGCGGCGGTGCCGAAGCGGCCGCGCGGCTGGCGGGCGACGTGGCGCTTGGCGGTGACAAGCTCCGGGGTCACGCGCGCGGCGTCCGCGTAGACGTGCTCGCGCATCATGCGGGCGATGAACGGGCGGCTGACGTTCAGCTCGTAGAGCAGCTGGCCGATGACGGGGGCTTCGAGGGTGCGGCGGATGCGGCCGAGCGCGCGCTCCCGGCCGGGGCCGAACATAGTGGGAAACGGTCCGCGCCAGGTGGGGGCGATGAGGACCAGGCGCTCGAACCGGCCGGGTGAGTTCCGGGCCGCGTCGACGAGGTAGGTTGCGGCATGGCCGGCGGCGATGCCGACCAACGGTGGGGGAAGGCGATCGAGGAGCTCGGCCAGGAAACGGCGGAGGGTGTCAGGAGTGAGCGTGTCGCGCGTGCGGGGGCGATCGCCGAAGCCGGGCCAGTCGGAGATCGTGGCAGTGAGCTCATCGGAGAGCGCGTCCGCGAGAGGCTGCATCTCCTGTCGCGTCGAGACGGACGAGATCGCCGGCAGAAACAGGGCATCCATGGGGTGGATCTGCGGCTCGCGGCTCGAGCCGGTCAAGGGCGTCGTGCGAGGCGCGGCTGCGGCAACGTCTCCTTGCACTCACGGGTACGTCGACGCGCGTTGCGGCATTTCCTGCGAAAACTCGATCCGACGACAAGGAGCTGCTCGCCGACCAGGCATGTCACCTTCGGGACGGCGCTCACGCGCCAATGGCACGTTGATTGCAACGAGCTGTTACGTTCGAAAACAGAACGGATCAGTCCATGCACATCTTGACCCATTGGAGGAAACGCCTCCTTTCATCGACGGCATTCGCCTTTGTTGCCGGTCCCGCAGCGGCCGCCGGCTTCGGCGTCGCGGTGGATCCAACTGGCGGCGGCATCTATCAGGTCGCGGAAAGCGAATACCATCTGCCCGCCTCGGTCGACCCGCTGGTCGACAGCACTGTCGTGACCGAGTTGTGGGCCGAGGTGTACCGGCCCGTCGACAGTCCGGGGGTGGCGCATCCCCTTCTCGTCTTCCTGCACGGAAACCATGCAACCTGCGGCCATTACGTGGCCGGAACGCTCGGGCGCGTCGACGACAACTCGCAGTACACGACGACCGGCACATGCCCCGCCGGATACGTCGTCGTCCCGAACCATCTCGGCTATTCCTACATCGCGGAACGGCTGGCCTCGCTCGGCTACATGGTCGTTTCGATCAACGCCAATCGCGGCATCAACGCCGCGGCCGGCGTGCCCGGCGATGCCGGCCTCAATCTCCGGCGCGGCCGTCTGGTGCTTCGCCACCTCATGCAGCTCGCGGCGTGGAACAAGAGCGGCGGCGCGCCCGCATCGCTCGGCTTCGACCCGACCGGCACGATCGACTTCAGCCATGTCGGCCTGTTCGGCCATTCGCGTGGCGGCGAAGGGGTGCTGGCGGCCTACACGATGTACAATGACATCGGTAGCGCGTGGCCAGGCGAGATCGGGACATCGGTGAACTTCCAGGCCATGTTCGAGCTCGCACCGGTCGACGGGCAGACGGCGCGGACGTTCGTTGCGAACAACATCCCGTGGACGGTGCTGCTGCCCATGTGCGACGGCGACGTCTCCGACGTCGAGGGCGTGAAGGTATTCGACCGGACGATCGACAATCTCGGCGAGACAGTGCCGTCGAAGAAGTCCGTCTATGCCGTCTGGGGCGCCAACCACGACTTCTTCAACACGCAATGGCAGACATCGGACAGCCAGGGCTGCACCGGCGCGGGCAACACACCGCTGTTCTCGACCACCGGCGCGTCTTCGAACGGGCAGCAGATCGCCTCGACCTACGCGGTGATGTCGCTGTTCCGCGCCCATGTGGGTGGCGATGCCGGAGGAGGTGGCGACCCCAGTCCCGCCTGGGGCGAGCTGCTCGACTCCGCCTACACGCTGCCCTCACCTCTGGCGGCCGTGACGACGTTCGATCGCTCGTTCAGCGACAGCGCCGACCTTGGCCCTGAGCTGGTCGCGGACGATTTCAGGTCGGGCAGCAGCAGCGCGGGCGTCGGAAGCACGGTCAGCAACGTCACCTTCGCGAGCCAGGCGGTGCCGAACCACGACATCACGCTGTCGGCCGGCGCGATCTCGTGGAACACGGCGACGCAGACCACGCCCGGCACGCCGAGCTATCAGGTCAATCTCGCGAGCGCCGGCGCGGGCTACGCGCTCGTGCCTTACCAGACACTCGAGGTCCGCATCGCGCTGCAATGCGGGCTGATGACCGGCGTGACCTACGCCTGCGCCGCGCCGAGCCCGCTCAACGTGAACGGGACGACCGACCTCTCGGTGGCACTCGTTCTTCCCGACGGATCGCTGACGAACTCGGTGGCGCTGTCGGACTACGCGACCGTGCAGGGTCCTGTGGGCGGCTACGGGAACAATCTGCATCCGGTGCTGCAGACCGTCCGGATCCCTCTCTCGGTGTTCGGGCCGACCACCACGACCTATCGCGGCGCACGGGTCATCTTCGACAAGGCGCCGAGCGGGGCGATCTGGCTCGCCAACGCGCGGCTCAGCACGTCGAGCGACAGCGAGCTGAGTGCCAGCCCTTCGCTGGTGCGGCTGGCGTCGGTGCTCGCGGTCCGATCGGCCGCGGCGGCGACCCGGACGTCCACCAGGTCGTTCGACACGAGCAAGGCCAAGCCGATGTCGCTTGTCGGTGGCAAGCTGTCGTCGATCCAGACTGCGACGACCACGACGGCGGCAGTTGCGGGTTCGGCCGCCAAGGCAGCCGTGTCGGCGGCGCCGGGGGTGGACATCGAGGTCTCGAGCGTGTCGTCGATCCCGGTGCGTGACTCGCTGCTCACGTTGCAGGTCGACGGCCAGACCTTCACGACGAGCCGCTACGCCTCCAATGGCAAAACGAGCAAGGCCATCTTCACGATCAGCCGGTCGGCGTTCGCCTCGTTGCCGGATGGTGCGGCGGTGACGCTGATCGACGGTGGCGAGCAGG
The DNA here is from genome assembly GCA_964247685.1 of uncultured Acetobacteraceae bacterium. Lineage (GTDB taxonomy): Bacteria > Pseudomonadota > Alphaproteobacteria > Acetobacterales > Acetobacteraceae > CAXTPV01. The sequence goes on along the minus strand of CAXTVZ010000097.1, from coordinate 1,821 downwards.
CATCGTTCGGCACCCTCGACAAGGCGATGCTGAAGTAGTCGGGAGCAAGGCGGCGGGCGGGACGGGCGGCGGCTGAGCCCGGCCGTCCCGCACCGGGCATGGTCGCCGGCAAGCGGCCCGGGCACAGGAGGACCTGTCCTCCTGCGCCCGGATCGCGGGCTGTCAACCCAGCAGCCCTTCCGAGCGGAACGAGAAATGCCGCCCGTTCCCCACGATCACATGGTCGCGCACCGCGATCTCCATCGTCCCCGCCGCTTCCGCGATCTGCCGCGTCATGTCGAGGTCGTCCGATGACGGCGTCGGGTCGCCCGACGGGTGGTTGTGCACCAGGATCAGTGCGGCCGCATCGAGCTCCAGCGCGCGGCGGACCACTTCGCGCGGGTAGACGGGCGTGTGGTTGACGGTGCCGCGAGCCTGGGCCTCGTCGCGGATCAGGGCGTCGGCGGCGTCGAGGAAGAGGATGCGGAACTGCTCGATCCGTTCGCGCGCGAGCACCGAGGAGAGATAGGCGTAGAGGTGGCGGGGCTCGTCGAGCAGGCGGCGGCGAGCGAGGCCTTCGCGGCCGAGGCGGACGGCGGCCTCGTGCAGCAGGCGGAGTGCCGCGATCGTGTGGGTGCCGAAGCCGGGGATGGTCCGGAGCTCGCGTTCGGGGGCGGCGAGCAGGCGGGCGAAGGAGCCGTACTGGGCGAGCGCGCGGGCGGCCAGGTCGCCGGTGTCGCGGCCGCGCTGGGCGGCGGTGAGCACGAGGCCGAGCATGTCGGCGTCGGTGAGGCCGTCGGCGTTCGCGGCCTCGAGGAAGCGGGCGGCGTCCTCACCTCCGGCGGGGCCCGTGGGCGGTTCGGGATGGAGACGCTCGAGCGGAGCGTCGATTGTGCGAAGCAGGACGCCCGTGATGTCGGAGAAGCGGCTCATCGCGTGGCGGGCAGCGGCTTGAAGAGGCCGGCAGCGCGGTAGGATTTCAGCCCGTCCTGGCGCAGCACCAGGCGGTCGTGCAGCGTGACGGAGACCAGCGATGCGGCCTGCGCGAGACGATGCGCGGCGGCGGCGGCCGGCCTGGCAGGCGCCTCCTCGGAGATGTCGGCGACCAGCAGCGCGGTCGCGTGCAGCGAGAGCGCGCGGCGGAGCACGGGGCGGATGGGAAGTGCCTCGCCGTCGGCGGCCGGCTCCTCGCCCAGCAGGCGATTGCGGTTGTCGAGGAACAGGATGCGGGTCGAGCCGGGTGGCGTGGCGCGCTCGCGGAGATAGGTTTCCACGAGCTGGAGGCTGCCCAGCATCGGGCGCTCGATCGCGTCGGCGCGGGCGAGGCGGTCGGCGGCCGCCTGCACCAGGCGGAGCGGGAGGATCCCCTCCGGCGGCATCGCCCCCTGCATCGCGAGCGCGTCGGGGGTTGCGGCCAGAACGCGGCCGAGCGAGCCGAACGCGTTGATCAGGCCTTTGGCGAGCGGCTTGGTGTCGCCGCGCGGGATGCCGAGGAAGAGCAGCATCTCGAGCACTTCATAGTCGGCCAGGCCCTCGGGGCCGCGGGTGAGCAGGCGGTCGCGCATCCGGCCGCGATGGCCCTGCGGACCCGTGCTCTGGAAGGGCGTCGCCTGAACCGGAGCCGACATGTCGCCCAAAAATCCGCCTCCCGCGTGTCGATGCGGAGCGGAGGCTAGGCAGGTCGGTGTCGCGGCGGAACGTTCTTAAACGAGCACGGGTCTCACGGGAGGACACGCGGCATCAGCGCTTCCCGGATTGAGCGTGCGCCCGCGCCGAGGTGACGTTGGTCCTGGGCGTGGCGACGAAGGCCAGGGGCTCTGCCCCTGGACCCCGTTAAGGGCG
>CAXTVZ010000096.1:0-11585 GCA_964247685.1 uncultured Acetobacteraceae bacterium | reverse complement strand
CGAACAACAAAGGGGCACCCCCATGCGGACCAAGCACGCGCTCACCCTCGCGGACGCGAAGCAGTTGATGGACGGCGCGCGCGCCGAGGCCGAGCGGCGAGGGCTCGAGATGTCGATCGCCGTCACCGACGAGGCCGGCGTGCTCCTGCTGCTCGAGCGTCTCGATAACGGCCGCCTCCACACGCCGGAAGTGGCCATGCTTAAGGCCCGCACCGCGGCGATCGCGCGCACGCCGACCGCGATCCTGCAGGAACAGATTAAGACCCAGCCCGCCTACCTCGCATTCCCCGGCCGGGTGCCGCTGCAGGGCGGCCTGCCGATCGTCCACGACGGAGCGGTGGTTGGCGGCATCGGCGTCTCGGGCGGAAAACCCGAAGAAGACGAAGCCGTGTGCCAGGCCGGTCTCGACGCCTTCGCCTCCCCCTGACAGACGGGGGTCCTGGGCCGTCATGCGAAAGCTGGCCGTCCTACGTCAACACCCGTCGCCCAAGCACACGACGCAGGCGAGGTGCCACATCCGCCACCGCCGCGGCGCACCCGCCCTGCGGCGCTTTCGCCTGCGCGGCCTCGGCCTTCACCTTCACCGCATGGAAGAGTGTCTCCAGGTCTCCCGGCCGGCCCCCGAGCAGCCGCTCCGTCAGATACGCTCCCAGCCGCCGGTAACTCTCGAAATCACTCTCCGTGAAGAACTGGTCGAGCGTGCTCTCATGCGGAAACTCTTCCTTCAGCGCCTTGAAGGCCTGAAGCTCCATCGGCGCGGTGAGCGGAAGCCATGGCTTGAGGTAGATGAGCTGCCCCGCCTCGCCACCGTCGTATAAAAGCCTGGCGTAGGCGCCGTATTGACGAAGCTCCGTCGCCCCGACCTCGATCGGCTGGATGAAGTCGGCGGTGACCCCGAAGTCGAGCAGCGACATCTGCAGGGCGCGGCCCAGATCCTGATACTTGTAGAGCTCGTCGCGACCCGCATCCACCACCAGGATGTGGCGGCATTTCCGGCGCAGCATCTCGTAGAGTCCGAGATTGTCGAAATGTCCGCCGTCCGACAGATACACGAAGTCGCCCGACGCGCTGGCGCGCCCGGCCAGGTCGTGCAGCATCGTGGTCAGCCCGTGCGGCGGTCCGGCGCGCCGCACCTGCGTCTCGGTGAGTTTCCGCATCGCGGGGTTCGGAAGCCAGGCGCCGAGCCGTACGTTGAACAGCGTCATGACGAAGGCGAGCGCCGGCGACGAGTTGTAGCCCATGTCCGGGCTCACCGCGGCGCCGGAGATCGTCATGGCGGTTCCGAGCGTGATGCCGTTCCGCTTGTCGCCGGGTCCGGTCTCCTTGCTTCCCGACGCATAGTATTGCGTCGGGATGTAGGCCCCACCGGGACGCCGGCCCGACATGTCCGGAGCCGTGAGCGATGCCGAGCCGCAATGCAGCGGCGTGATCGTGAACGGCTCCGCCTTGCGCGCCGAGCGCGCCGTGTCCATTCCCACCGTGCGGTTGAGCGTCACGTTGATCACCGGCAGAAGCGAGAGCTGGTGCGCCGGTCCGTCCTTCTCGGGCGACGTGTCGAAATGTGAGTAGTTTCTGTCACGCGAGATGTTGTCGTAGACGCGACTGTTGTCGGCGGGATCGAACGAGGTGAACCGGTCGAAGCAGCGTTCGTCGTCCCGGCGCGCCGTGCCCAGGAATGCCCGGACCAGCCGGTTCCGATAGACCGCGTGCATCGAGAACCGGTTGAGGTTGACGAAGCGATCGAGGAAGAACAGCGCCAGCAACATGACGGCGGCGATGATGGCGAGCTCGCCGGCATGCGCCAGGAAGCCGCGCGATCCGCCATCGCCGGTCGCGCGATCGAGCGCGCGGCTCGCGAGCATCACGAGCGTTGCCGCGAACAGACCGACCGCCAGAGGGATGGCGAGCGGTGCCGCGGCCAAACCGATCCGCGCGGACACGCTCGCATCCTTCGACGCGGTCGGCGAGGCGCCCGTGAAGCTCGTGAGCGCGCTCCGTCCGATCGCGGCGGCCACCGAACCGCTCAGAAGTCCCATCGCCGCCGCGATGAAGCCGCGGACGCCGCCGAACTGGTCGAACACGAGAACGGGCAGATATCGCGCGGCCACGGCGAGCAGAAGAAAAGCGATCACGATGCGAAGCTTGCTGGCGTTCAGGCGCGCGAACCATTCGCGGTCGAGGTCGGAGCGCACGCCTTCGCGCCGAAGTGCCACGTAGATCGTGATCCTCAGCGTGTCGGCCAACGTGACCCAGGCGGGCCCCGCGAGTGCCACCCAGAACAGCTCGAGCCCGACCGCGAGGCGGATCCCGCCCGCCAGAATCGCGGCGGAGACTGAAATGCTGAGGATCCAGCTGATGAAATCATGCGCCAGGTCGCGGCTCGGCAGATCTTCGTGGGCCCTGATCCGCACCCTCGCGAGACCATAGGCGATCAGCATCACGGCGAAGCTCAGCACCACCGGCACGGGCACGGCACTCCGGAACGCACTCGCGGAATCGCTCCAGGGGCGCGCAATCCAGGCGACGACGGCCAGTGGTGCGAGGAACGCCCAGACCATGCTGGGGATGACGATCCAGAGCAGCAGCTGGTGGTCGTCGCGGCCTTCCGACGGCGGACGCGGCGTCGCGCCGAATGCGTGGCTCGGCGCGTTCAGCGCGCTCTGCAGGACGGACCAGCCCAGCGCCAGCAATCCGAGAACGCCCGCACCATCGGCGGCGACCGCGAGCGGCCGCCAGGGTCCGTAGGCCTGTGCCACGAAGGCGCTCACCAGCGCCTGGTAGATCGCGGGCACGCTGGCGAGCGCCACCAGCAGCGGGATGAACACCAGCCAGTTGATGATCGTGTTGCGCAGGTAGAGCGCCACGGCCGCCCAGGTGTCGTTCGACGCCACGCCGGGGTTCGGCGTCAGGAAGTTGACGTAGCGGCGAAGGGCCGCGATCTGCGGCGAGCCGGCACGAAGGATCTCGTCGAGAGCCTTCTTGAGCACCGACCGGTCGGTTCCGAGACCGGGTGTCGCCAGCCGCTTCTGCCCGATGCAGCGGGTCAGCCAGCCGCCGATATAGCCGCCACCCGACACGGTCGAGAGATAGTTGAAGTCGTGCAGAACGTCGCCGGTCGCGAGCGCCTGGAGCGCGCCCAGGCAGAAGGCCGCACTCCGGATGCCGCCGCCCGACAGGCAGAGTGCCGCCAGGTCGTCCGCCCTCTCGGCCGCGACACTCGGATCGGGCGGCGTTTCCAGCGCCCGACGGCTCGTCAACTTGCCGATCGCCGACCATTGCTCTTCGTCCAGCGTGCCGAGCGCCTGCCGGCGCTCGGCGGGGATGAGACGCAGATGCGCTTCCTCCTCCGGCGTCGCCTTGCCGCGTTCGCGCTGACGGCGGTCGGCGAGCTTCGTGAGCTTGCCGATCGCGTTCAGCTGCGCGCGCGTCAGTTTCGCCACGGCGTCCGGACAGTCGGCCAGCTTGAGCAGGGCCCTGAGCTGGGCCTGCGTGAGATCACCGGCCGCCCGCATCTGGTCCTCGGTCAGCGTGCCGATCAAGGATCGCTGATCCGGCGTCAGCCTTTCGGCAGCCCTGATCTGCTGGTCGCTCAGCGTGTCGAGCGGATGCTCACGGGTGGTGTTCGGCTTGCCCAGGTTGCGCAAGCGATGGCGGCTCAGCTTCCCGAGAGAAGCGCGCTGCGCGACGGTGAGCGTCCCCATCGCACCTCTCGTGTCGTCGGTCAGTCCAGCGATCGCTTCGAGCTTCTGCTTGTCGAGCCTGGCGATCTCCCCGAGATCGCTCGCGGCGATCCCCCGCAACGAGACACGTTCGTTCTCGGTGAGCGCTCCGATCGCCCCGATCGCCGCCTCATCGGCCGGGCCGCCGAGCAGTGTGCGCTCGTCGTCCGACAAGCTGCCCAGAGCGCGGAGTTGCTCGTCGGTCAGTTCGGCGATGGCCGTGCGCTGCGCCGTGGTGAGCCTCGCGAGGCTCTCGCGCTGGATCCGCGTCAGCTTGCCGAGAACGTGGCGCTCTTCATCGAGGACATCCTCGACACTGACGGGCGCGCAGGCCTCCCTCATCGGCTGCTCCCGGTGCTCGGTCAGGATGGCGTCGCGTGGGCTGCCTGCGTCCGGCGATGGGGAGGCGCAGCTCTCCCCTGCGGTCGCCCGGCCGGCCTCGCCTGGTCCTGCGGTGCCAGCAGCCTCGCAGATGCCGTCACGACATTGTCGAACAGCGCCGGACAACTCCTCGCCAGGAGCGGGTTGACCGGCGGCCGCGGATGCACGGTCGGATCGAACTCGCTCAGACATGCCACGATGAGCGCCTGCAAGGCCTGCTGCTGAAGCACGCCGACCTGCAGAGCGACCGCCGGCGGGGACGGCGGCGAGGGGGCTTGCGGGCTCTTCGAAGCCCCGGCCTTTCCAGCCCCGACATCAGCGCCCGCCGACCCTGGCGCAGGACCGCCGGCGGAGGATGTCGACGCGGCACTGTTGACGACGGAGACGAGCAGATCGCCGTACTGGCTCAGGATCAGCGCGTAGTCATCGCGTCCGATGATCCCGTTCGCATAGGCCTGGCAGGCCGCGTAGAGGCCGTCGCGCAGTGCCACGACTCCGGAACTGCGTCCCGCCATCGCCAGCAAGGTCTCGGTGGTCGATGCGCTGGCACTCAGCGACCCGGACGCCGAGCCGCTCCCGCCCTTTGCGGCCGCCTCCAGCAGGGTGCTGATCGCGGTTGCGTAGTCGGGGCTTGGTTCCGAACAGAGCACCGGCTGCGGGATCGGCTCGTCGCGCCCATCGAGCTGGAGCGTCGTGGCCGGCGCCGGACGCACCGTGTTGAGGCGGTAATCGCCGCCCGATGTCAGGAAGAACGAGGTGGGCTGCAGCTGGCTCGCGCCGGGCCCGGGCGCGGGGATGATGAGCGGCGGCCGACGGTCACATCCACCAAGTGCGATCATCATGACGAGAAAGGCAGCACGACGCTGCTGGCGGCTCTGGCGCATGCACACCTGCCGGTTTTCTTATGGCTCGGACTGAGGAGGACGAAATTACAGAACAGAAACAATGTCAACCCGAAAGGACGTGACGAGGATCCGTCGCCGAAACATCCCGCGTTTGCTCGATCACGACCGTCCAGCTCCGGCCCGATCCGGCTGAGTTGGCCGACCGGCCATCGATCCGACCTTTGCCGCCGTTATCGCATCGAACGCCTGCGCGCGATGTCGGGCCGCAGATGCGCGATCGCCGTCTTGCATCGGCGCAGGACAGCCTTACGCTGCGTGGCCGCCACGTTCCCGCCGGAGGTCAGACTTGCACACGCAGATCAGCACGTCGGCGCTCCCGGTGCTGCATGTCGGGCTGGCGCCAGGCGACACCCTGATCGCCGAGACCGGGCAGCTGTCGTGGATGACGGGCGACGTCACGATGCGGACCACCACGGCCGCCGCGGGTGCGCCGGGTTTTCTCGGCGCGATGACCCGTGCGTTCGGTGGCGGCGGCCTGTTCGTGACGGAGTTCACGGCCCGCGGTGGTCCGGGCGAGCTCGCCTTCGCCGCCCGCCTGCCGGGCGCGATCGTCGAGCTGCCGCTGGCACTCGACGGGCCGTCCTACCTGCTGCACCGGCATGGCTTCCTGTGCGGCCACGGCGCGCTGACGCTGGGGGCGGCGGTCACACGATCGCTGGGTGCGGGGATCTTCGGTGGCGACGGGTTCCGACTGCAGCGCCTGGCGGGCCAGGGCGTGGCGTTCATCGAGCTCGGCGGCGAGGTCGTCCTGCGCGAGCTGCGACCCGGGGAGACGCTGCTGGTCCACCCCGGCCATGTCGGCATGTTCGAGGAAAACGTCGCCTTCGAGATCACGATGATCCGCGGCGTGGCGAACGCGCTGTTCGGGGGCGAAGGGCTGTTCATGGCGAAGCTCACGGGACCGGGTCGGGTCTGGCTGCAGACGCTGACGCTGCCGGGGCTGGCGCATGCGCTGGCGCCCTATCTCGCGCCGGACAGCGTCGGCAAGGCCGCGAAGACCGGCGTCGGGGCGGCGGTCACCACCGAGATCGCGCGGGGGTTGTTCGGGCGCGGGTAGGAAGGCCAGGGGCTCTGCCCCTGGACCCCGCCAGGATCAGCGATCCTGGACCTGCATAACATTAGGCAGGTCCAGGAGGGCCTTCCCTCCTGGCGGGGTTTGGGGCAGAGCCCCAACCTTACCTCTCCTCCGGCGAACGCCAGGACACCTTCGGCGCCCGCCCGCGCCCCGCCGCCTGCACCAGGCGATCGAGCGTATTGAGAAAAGCCCCACGATCCCGCTGCGTCAGCGCCGACGGGCCTCCTGTCACCGCGCCCGTTTCGCGCAGATGCTGCCCGATCGCGCGCCCGGCGAGTGCCGCGCCGATATTGTCGCCGGTCCACTCGCGGCCCTTGAAGTCGAGCGCGCGCGCGCCGCGGGCGAGGCAGCGCGCGGCCAGCGGAATGTCGGCGGTGGCGCAGACATCCACGTCCTCGATGCGTTCGGCGATCCAGTCATCCGCCGCATCCGCCCCGCTCGGAACGATGACCATGCTGACGAGCGCCAGCCCGGGCGGCCGGATCGGGCGCGATCCGTTCGAGACGACATGGACCGCCACCCCGAGCCGGCTCGCCACCCGGTAGATCTCCTCGCGCACGGGACAGGCATCCGCATCGACATAGATCGCCGTCATTCCCGCACATCCGCCAGCCTGATCGGAAGGATCGCGCCTTATGGCCGCGCGGGAAAGCTGCCGGTCGCGATCAGGCGGCCTCGGCCGAGATTCCGCCCTCCACGAGAGCCGCGAGGCGGTCCTGCACACGGCCCTCGGCGGGGGTGAGAGTCAGGGCATACTGGTCGTCACCGCGGCTCTTGCTGATCCGGCACTTCACCGCGGCGCCAGGGAGCGCGAGCTCACCACCGACACCCAGCCGCAGGGCCTCGCGGCTGTGGATCAGGGCGCCGCTCACGGACAGGTCGATCACGTTGACCTCGATGCTGCGTCCGTCATCGGTCGCCAGCCGGCACGAGATGTTCAATGCCGCACGGTCCGAGACGCGGCGATCGACCACCTTCGTCGAGGTTCGGACGACGCGGACCACGGCCTGGCGCAGCTCACGGACCGCGCCCTCGAGGTTCTTCGACGTCGTGCGCACCGTATCCGCCTGCTGGTCGGAGTGCTGGGCCGCGATCCGGACGTCGTTGGTCTGGGTATTCATCAGCTTCGTCGCCTCGGCCGCCTGCGCCATGCGGCGAGCGATCATCTGGGTCTGCTCGCTCTGTTCCTCGAACGAGATCGCGACGGCTTTGCTGATCCGCTCCATGTCCTCGATGGTCGACGAGATCATCTGCACGGCTTGGCTCGCCTGTTCCGTCGCCTCCTGCACCGCCGAGATCTGACGCGCGATCTCCTGGGTGGAGTTCGAGGTCTGGGTGGCGAGCTGCTTGACCTCCTGAGCGACCACCGCGAAGCCGCGGCCGGCCTCGCCCGCACGCGCCGCCTCGATCGTCGCGTTCAGCGCCAGCAGGTTCGTGCGTGCGGCGATGTCGGCGATCATGCCCGCGACCTGGCCGATATTGCTGGCCTGCTCGGACAACCCTTCGATACGCCCGCGGACGGTGCCGCCGGCACTCACGGCCGCCTCCGCAATCCGGCGGGTGCGCTCGATCTGGCTGCTGATGTCGGCGATCGATTGCGCCAGCCGGTCGGCGGAATCGGCCACGTCCTCGGCGGTGGTCAGGCTGCGCTGCGCCGACCCTGCAGCGTCCGTGGCGCTCGCTTGCGTTCGTGCGGAGTTGCTCGACATGCCTTCCGCGGTCGAAACAAGCGCCGCGGTGAGGCGGTCGACCTGAGCGACCGCCGCACTCGCTTCCGACTCGATCTTCTCGGCCATGCTGCGCAGTGCCAGCGCGCGGCTGTCGTGCTCGGCGCGGGCATAGGTCTCGAGCAGGAGCTCGAGGTCGAGCCAGGCGAGCCGCGTCAACACGCCGCGGAGCCGGTCGTTGGCGGCCGCGCGCCGCGGCGAGTGCACGCGCTGAAACCAGGTGGCTTCGGTCAGGCCGAGCCGCTCGACGATGGCGCCGAGCACGCTCGCATGGCAGATCGCCACCGCGTAGCCGGGCACGCCGTGCGAGTAGAAGGCGGTCGCCAGGTCCTCGGCGGACTTCTGGAAGCCCTCGTCGAGACGACCCGAACAGACATTGGTCCAGTGCCGGAGACGGACTTCGTGAACCTCGGGGTTCTTCAGCGCGTGCTGGATTTCGGGCCAGGCATCGAACGCGCTGTGCATTTCGGTCAGCAGGCTCGGCAGCATCGCGCTCGCGGTGTCGGCATGGCTCCGGATCAGCGCGATGTCGCTGTCTGTCACCTGGAACGTGGCCAGACGTCTCTGCTGCTCGCTGGTCATGCCCCGCTTCCGAGAGTGATCCGGCGAGGATGGCGGACGAACGTGTCCGTTTCGTTAAAGGGTCGGATCAATAAGCCAACAAAAGAAGATCGGGGCTCTGCCCCGAACCCGCCAGGACCCGGCGGGTCCTGGACCTGCATGTGTTCAGGCGCGCTTGCGCATCCGTTTCGGGGCGGGATCGGCGGCTGGGAGCAACGTCCGCAGGAAGCGCCCGGTGTGGCTCTCGTGGCAGGCGGCGATCGCCTCGGGCGTGCCTTCGGCCACGATCCGGCCGCCGCCATCGCCACCTTCGGGACCGAGGTCGATCAGCCAGTCCGCGGTCTTGATCACCTCGAGATTGTGCTCGATCACGATTACCGTGTTGCCCGTGTCCACCAGCGCGTGCAGCAGCTCCAGCAGCTTGCGCACATCCTCGAAATGCAGCCCCGTGGTGGGCTCGTCGAGGATGTAGAGCGTGCGGCCCGTCGCGCGTTTCGCAAGCTCCTTGGCGAGCTTGATCCGCTGCGCCTCGCCGCCCGACAGCGTCGTCGCCTGCTGCCCGAGCTTGACGTAGCCGAGCCCCACCCGGCTCAGCACCGACAGACGATCACCGATCCGCGTCACCGCGCTGAACAGCGGCAGCGCCTCGTCCACCGAAAGCTCGAGGATGTCCGCGATCGAACGGCCGCGAAACTTCACTTCCAGAGTTTCCCGGTTGTAGCGCGCACCTTTGCAGGTGTCGCACGTCACGTACACGTCCGGCAGGAAGTGCATCTCGATCTTGATGACGCCGTCGCCCTGGCACGCCTCGCAGCGTCCGCCCTTCACGTTGAAGGAAAACCGTCCGGACTTGTAGCCGCGCGCACGGCTTTCCGGCAGCTCGGCGAACCACTCGCGGATCGGCGTGAACAGGTCGGTGTAGGTCGCCGGGTTCGACCGCGGTGTGCGGCCGATCGGGCTCTGGTCGATGTCGATGATCTTGTCGACCTGATCGAGACCAATGATGTCCGCATACGGCGCCGGCACCTCGCCCGACCCCATCAGCCGCCGGCTCACCGCCTTGAACAGCGTGTCGATCACCAGCGTGGATTTCCCCCCGCCTGACACGCCGGTCACGCACGTGAACGTGCCGAGCGGGAAATGCGCCGTGACGTCCTTCAGATTGTTGCCGGTCGCACCCTTGAGCGTGAGCATCCGCGTGGCGTCGCGCACGCGTCGCGTGGCCGGGACCTCGATCCGCCGCCGTCCCGAGAGATAGTCGCCGGTCAGCGAGTTCCGGTTCGCCGCGACCTCGTCGGGCGTGCCCTGCGCGATCACGTGGCCGCCGTTCACGCCGGCGGCCGGCCCCATGTCGATCAGGTGGTCGGCCGCCCGGATCGCGTCCTCGTCGTGCTCCACCACCAGCACCGTGTTGCCGAGCGATTTCAGCCGCCGCAACGTGCCGAGCAGGCGCTCGTTGTCGCGCTGATGCAGCCCGATCGAGGGCTCGTCGAGCACGTACAGCACCCCCGTCAGTCCCGACCCGATCTGACTCGCCAGCCGGATCCGCTGCGACTCGCCGCCCGACAGCGTCGCCGAGCCACGCGACAGCGTCAGGTAGTCGAGCCCCACATCGTCGAGGAAGCGCAGCCGCTCGTTGATCTCGCGCAGGATCCGCCCGGCGATCGCGGCACGCTGCGGCGTCAACGTGCCCTCGACGGCTGCGAACCACGCGAGCGCGCGCCGGATCGGCAGGTCGGACGCTTCGGCGATGTCGCAGCCGGCGATCTTCACCGCCAGCGCCTCACCCTTGAGCCGCTTGCCCCCGCAAGCATTGCAGGGCTTGTCGGCCTGGTAGCGCGACATCTCCTCGCGCACCCAGGCGCTGTCGGTTTCGGCGTAGCGCCGCGCCAGGTTCTTCAGCACCCCCTCGAACGGGCGCTTGACCTGATACGACCGCACCTCGTCCTTGTAGGTGAAGGTGATGTCCTCGCCGTTCGAGCCCTCGAGCAGGACCGCGCGGAACGCCTCCGGCAGCGCCTCCCAGGGCTGGTTCAGCCGCGCCTTGTAGTGCCTGGCGAGCGAGGCGAGCGTCTGGTCGTAATACGGGCTCTGCGATCCCCGCCACGGCGCGATCGCGCCGCCGCCGAGCGACAGCCGCTCATCCGGCACCACCAGCCGCGGGTCGAAGAACACCTCCACGCCCAGCCCGTCGCAGACCGGGCACGCCCCCTGCGGCGAGTTGAACGAGAACAGCCGCGGCTCGATCTCCTCGATCGTGAAGCCCGACACCGGGCAGGCGAACCGCGACGAGAACACCGTGCGCGGCCCGGCCTCGTCACCGCGCGGCACCTCCTCGACATAGGCGATCCCGTCGCCCAGCGTGATCGCACTCTCGAAGCTCTCGGCCAGGCGCTGCGCCAGCCCCTCGGGCTTGACCACCACCCGGTCCACCACCGCCTCGATCGTGTGCTTGAGCTTGCGGTTCAGGTTCGGCACCGCGTCGATCTCGTGCAGCGTGCCGTCCACCTTCACCCGCGTGAAGCCGCGCCGCTGCAGCTCGCCGAGCTCGCGGCGGTATTCGCCCTTGCGGTCGCGCACCACGGGCGCCAGCAGCATCAGCCGCGTCCCCTCCGGCATCGCCAGCACCCGGTCCACCATCTGGCTGACGGTCTGTGCCTCGATCGGCAGCCCGGTCGCCGGCGAGTACGGCACGCCCGCGCGCGCCCACAGCAGCCGCATGTAGTCGTGGATCTCGGTGACCGTGCCGACGGTGGAGCGCGGATTCTTGCTGGTGGTCTTCTGCTCGATCGAGATCGCGGGCGAGAGCCCCTCGATCGCGTCCACGTCCGGCTTGCCGGCGAGCTCGAGGAACTGCCGCGCATAGGCCGACAGGCTCTCGACGTAGCGGCGCTGCCCCTCGGCGTAGATCGTGTCGAACGCGAGCGACGACTTCCCCGATCCCGACAGCCCCGTGATCACGGTGAGCGCGTCGCGCGGGATCGCCACGTCGACGTTCTTGAGGTTGTGCTCGCGTGCGCCGCGGACCCGGATCTCTCCCGCCATAGTTCCTCCCTGAGGCGGCTTGCGCCGCGGGCTTCTCCGTTCCGCGCCACGCGACAAAAAGACGAACGGCCCGGGCGGGTGGTATCCCTATCCGTCCGCCACGCCTAGATTGCGGGTTTGGTATCGCGAGGTGGGGACGATGGCTGGGAGCGTCAACAAGGTCATTCTGGTG
>CAXTVZ010000095.1:0-11606 GCA_964247685.1 uncultured Acetobacteraceae bacterium | reverse complement strand
GGCGCCAGTCCCTGCACATGGGTCCGGTGCCAGAGCGCATAGAACAGCAGCGTCCAGGCCGCGTGCCGCTCGCGCCGGCCCGACGCGTTGCGGAACAGCGCCTCCACCCGATCCGGGGCCGCCACGTCCCGAACTCCCGGCTGGGCTGCCACGAGCGGCCCGAGCCGGTCACCGTCGGCGGCGATCCAGGCGCCCACCGGCACGGTGAAACCCTGCTTCGGCGCGAATGGTCGCGCCTCGGGGAGATGGCGGGCGAGCCAGGCGCGCAGGATGTATTTGCCCCGACCATCGCGGACTTTCAGCGCGTCGGGCAGGCGGAACGCGGCCTGCGCGACGCCCGGATCGAGGAACGGCGTGCGGCCCTCGACGCCGTGCGCCATCAGGCAGCGGTCGAGCTTGAGCAGCAGGTCGTGCGGCAGCCAGTCGGCGATGTCGGCCGCCTGCGAGGCAGCCAGCCGGGTGCGACCGGTGGCGGCACTCGCCACCAGGGCGGCGCGCATCCCGTCGCGCCAGGCGCCCCCGCCACCCTCGCCGGCGCGGAGCACGCCGAGCCCGTCGAAGCGGCCACCGGTGCGCATCGGCCGGCCGCCCAGCCACCAGGGGCGCATCGCGCGGCGGTAGCGGCCGTAGCCGCCGAACATCTCGTCGCCGCCCTCGCCCGAGAGCACCACCCGCAACCCGTCCGCGGCGGCGCGGCGCGCGAGCAGCCAGGTGGGGATGATCGCATAGTCGGCCACCGGATCGTCCATCGCGGCCACGATCGCCGGGAGGTGCGTCCAGGTCTCCGCGCGGGTGACGGTGACCGTCTCCTGGCGGGCGCCCACCGCGCGCGCGACGGCGGCGGCGTGCTCGGACTCGTCGGCGGCACCGGCGTCGTCGAAGCGCGCGGTGTAGGTCCGGACCGCGCCGCCGACGCGCGTCATCATCGCGAGCAGGGCGGCACTGTCGATGCCGCCGGAGAGGAACAGCCCGTATCCCACCTCGGAGCGGAGATGCAGCCGCACGCTGTCCTCCAGCGCCGCATCGAGGCGGGCGAGCGCCGGCTCGAGCTCGATCGCCTCGGGGCCACCCTCGGGCAGGGCTGCGATGCGGCGGCGATCGAGAATGCGGCCGTCCACCACATGCAGGGTCTCGCCGGGCAGCACGCGGTGGATGCCGGGGAAGATCGTCTCGCGGCCGGTGGTGAACTGCATCTGCAGGAGCTCGTCGCGGGCGGCGGGGCGCAAGGACCGCGCCACCAGCCCCGCCGCGAGAAAGGCGCGCGGCTCGGAGGCGAAGGCCAGGCCGTCGGCGAGCCCAGCCACGTAGAGCGGCTTGATGCCGAACGGGTCGCGCGCGAGCGTGAGCGAGTGGCCCGGCCGCTCGTGGATCGCCAGCGCGTACATGCCGCGCAGGCGGGCGGCGAAACCGTCGCCCTCGCCGAGCCAGAGATGCAGCGGCGTCTCGCAGTCGCTGCCGGTGGCGAAGCGGACCTCGCGCATGCCGGCGCGCAGCTCGAGGTCGTTGTAGATCTCGCCGTTGGCGACGATCGCGGCCGAGCCCGCGAACAGCGGCTGGTCGCCGCCGGCACGGTCGATGATCGCGAGCCTGCGGTGCAGCAGGGCCACGCGCCCCACCACCGTGGAGCCCGCGCCGTCCGGGCCGCGATGGGCGATCGCTTCGGAAAGGCGCGCGAGGGTCGCGGGATCGGGCGGCGGCGCGCCCGGCGTGAAGGCCACGCCCGCGATGCCGCACATCAGACGCCGTCCCCGGCGGCGAGCATGCGCGCGAGCCCGGCGTGCCAGGCGGCCAGCACCGGGCGCTCTGCATGGCGGCTCTCGAACTCGGCGCGGGCGGCGCATGCCAGCAGGCGGCCGCGGGCGGGGTCGCCGAGCACGGCGGTCAGGGCCGCGGCGAGGGCGTCGGAATCGTTCATCGGCACCAGTCTACCCGTTTCGCCGTCGCGGATCAGGCCGGCCGGTCCCGCCGCCGCCGCCGCCACCACCGGGCAGCCGGCGGAGAACGCCTCGATCACCACGTTGCCGAGCGGCTCGTGGCGCGAGGGCACGCAGAGCACGTCCGCGCCGGCGAGGAGGCCGGCGGTGTCGTCACGCCAGCCGAGGAAGCGGACCCGTGCGGCCACGCCCGACGCGCGGGCGAGCCGTTCGAGGGCCGCGCGCTCCGGCCCGTCGCCCGCGAGGAGGAGAAACGCTCCGGGAACCCGCGCCAGCGCCCGGATGAGCACGTCGAACGCCTTGTTCGGATGCAGGCGCCCCAGCGCGAGGATGAGCGGCCGCCCGGCCGGCACACCGCACCGCTCGGGCGCGGCACCGGCGAGGTCGGCGGCGAAATTCGGCAGGTGATGGACGCGCGCGGCATCCCAGCCCTGCCCCACGATCCAATCCACCAGAGGCTGCGTGTTGCCGATCAGATGCGCGCAGCGCCGGTAGCGCCGGAGGTCGTAATGGCCGCCCAGACGCCCGGCGAGCACCCAGGGGCCGGTGGGGGCGAGACGCGCGGCCCGGCTCATCCAGGCGATCGCGATCGCGGGGCGGAATTGTGCCAGCGCATGCCGGGCACGCGGGCGGGTGGTGAGATCGAACGCCCCGCCGAAGGCGAGCTCGACCGGCGCGAGCCCCGCCGCGCGCAGTCGCGCCGCACGCGCGGGGTCGCGGCGGATCACCGGCAGCACGTCGTCGCCGTGCCGCTGCTGGGCCGCGCAGAGCCGCTCGAAGAAGAGTTCCGCCCCGCCTCCGGGCAGGCCGGCCATGAGGTGGGCGATCCTCACTCGAGCAGCGCCTCGGCCGCGCGCACGGCGGCGTCCACGGTGAGATCGGCGATCGGCGCCGCACCCGCCGGGCCCGGCGCCACGGCGGCGCGCGTGCGGCGCCCGGCGGGACCGTATTCGTCGACGCGGCTGGGTCCGAACAGGCCGAGTGTCGGCGCGCCGGCGGCGGCGGCGAGATGCATCAGCCCGGAATCGTTGCCGACAAAGAGAGAAACCCGGCGGAAGCAGGCGGCGATCTCGGGCAGGGCGAGCACGCCCCGCAGATCGATCGCGTCCGGCAGGGCCGCGAGCACGGGAGCCGCCATCGCCGCCTCCGCCGCGCCCGGCCCCGCGAACACGGCCGCGCGCAGCGCGGGACGCGAGGCCCGGAGCCGCTCGAACAGTGCGGCGAAGCGCGCGGCCGGCCAGACTTTCCCGTCCCAGTTGGCGGTCGGGCCGAGTGCCACGAACGGCGCGCCCGCCGGCAGCAGGGAGGCGGCGCGCCGTTCGTCCTCCGGCGCCGTCCAGACGGTGGGGAGCGGCGGCGGGGCGAGCGACAGCGCGCCGGCGAGATGGGTCAGCCGGTGGCCCGGGCGTCGGCCGCCGCGCATCACCACGCGTCGTCCGGCACGGAGGAAAAAGAGCGTCGCCGAGCCGCGCAGATCGACCGCGAGGTCCCAGCGCAGGCCCACGCAGTCGCGCCAAAGCTCGAACCAGTGCCAGTCGCGCCGCCGCTTCTCCACCACGATCACGCGCTCGAGCCCCGGCAGCCGCGCGAACAATCCCGCCGGCACCGGACCGCAGGCGATCGTGAAGCGCGCCTCGGGGTGGAGGTGCCGCAGATGCTCGATCAGCCCGGTGGAGAGGACCGCGTCGCCGAGCCGGTTGGCGGTGATGAAGAGGATACGCACGCGGCGGTTCTTGCCCCGGCGCCGCGGCCGGGCCAAGTCGGAGAGATGCGAAAGCTTGCACATCTGCCTGCCCGCGCCGTGCTCGCGGTCACGGGCGAGGACCGGGTCTCCTTCCTGCAGGGGCTGGTCTCCAACGACGTGGCTGCGGTGGCACCGGGGCATCCGGTCTGGGCGGCGCTGCTGACGGCGCAGGGAAAGTATGTCGCGGATTTCTTCATCCGGGCGACCGCCGCCGACACGCTGCTGCTGGAGTGCGCGGCCGAGACCGCCGACGAGATCGCGACGAAACTCTCCCGCTTCCGCCTGCGGGCGCGGGTCGCGATCGAGCGCGCGCCGGTCGCGGTGCATGCCGTGTGGGACGGTGCGGCCGAGGTCGGGCTCGATGCGGAACCCGACCCGCGTCTGCCCGAAGCGGGATGGCGGGTGCTCTCTCCTGCCCCGCTGGCCGGAAACGCGACGGCGGAGGAGTACGACGGACACCGCCTGGCACTCGGCCTGCCGGATGGCGCCCCCGATCTCGAGCCGGGCCGCAGCGTGCTGCTGGAGGCAGGGTTCGACGAGCTCGGTGGGGTGTCCTGGACCAAGGGCTGCTACATGGGCCAGGAGCTCACCGCGCGGACACGCTATCGCGGCCTGATCAAGCGGCGGCTCGTGCCCGTCAGCATCACCGCGGGCGCGCTGCCGGCACCCGGCACGGCGTTGTTCGCGGCAGGCGTGGAGGCGGGCACGATGCGCTCCGGCCGGGGCGAGCGGGGGCTGGCGACGCTGCGGATCGAGCATCTCGGTCGCGAGCTCGCCACCGCCGACGGCGCGTGTCTCACCCCGCGCGTTCCGTCCTGGATGCGGCTGCCCGAGCAGCGCGCGGCGGAATGAACGCGCTGCTCGCCGCCCTGCGCTTCGACGCGAACGGACTGGTGACCGCGATCGCGCAGGCGCACGACACCGGCGAGATCCTGATGCTCGCCCACATGAACCGGGAGGCGGTCGAAGCCACGATCACCACCGGCGACGTCACCTATTGGAGCCGCAGCCGGCAGGCGCTCTGGCGCAAGGGCGAGAGCTCCGGCCAGGTGCAGCATCTTCGGGAACTCCGGGTCGATTGCGACGGCGACGCGGTGCTGCTGGTGGTGGAGCAGGCCGGCGTCGCTTGCCACACCGGCCGCCGCTCCTGCTTCTACCGGGCGTGGCGCGCGGGCGCGCTCGAGACGATCCTCGCGGTCGAGACGCCGCCGAACGAGCTCTACCGCGCCGGCTGAAGGCGCGCGGCGTCGGCCAGCAGGATCCGTTCGCCATTCTTCAGCACCTCGCGGAGATCGGAGAACCCGGCGCCGGCCACGCAGGCCCGGGTCTCGTCCGCCGCCTGCGCACGCCGCGGCAGACGCACCACGAGCGAGCCGCCGCCGGACAGGGCAATCGCCGCCTGGCGCACCAGGCCCGGCATGGCCTCGGGCGGTGCCAGCGGGATGATGACGATGTCGGCGAGCCCGGCCTCGACCCGGCAGCCGGGCAGGCGCGACTCCGCGCGGCGACACTCGCTCATGGCCAGAGCGCACATGGTGGAGGCGACCACCGGGCCCAGCACCAGCACGTCGCGGCCCGCGAGGTCGCCGGCCGCCGCCAGTACGCCGCTCTCCTCGCGGCGCATCAGGCCGTGTGCGTAGTCGACGCGGCGCTGACGAAGGAGATGGGCGTGAGAGATGTGAGACATCGAGATCGTCGCCTTGCTCGTCCGCCGCGATGCTGCGCCGGAACGCTCTCGACACTCGCGCCGCAGGGCCTCAAGGAACGAGGCGTCTCGCGGGCCGGGTGCATAAACCGGCCGCAAAAACCGGGGGAAAGGGGCAAGGCGTGAGCGGACCCGTGATCTGGCTGCTGGCGGGCGAGGCGAGCGGCGACGCGCTCGGCGCACGCCTGATGGCGGCCTTGCACGCGGTCCGACCCGAGCTCCGGTTCCGCGGCGTGGGCGGCCCGAGGATGGAGGCGCTGGGCCTCCGCTCGCTGTTCCCGATGCGGGAGCTCGCCGTGATGGGACTGGCCGAGGTGCTGCCGCGCGTGCGGCAGCTCCGCGCGCGGCTCGATGAGGCGGTGGCCGCGATCGAGCAGGACCGGCCCGATCTCGTGGTCACGATCGACAGTCCAGGCTTCGCGCTCCGGCTGCTCCGACGCGTCGCACCGCTCGGCATCGCGCGCGTCCACTACGTGGCGCCCCAGGCCTGGGCCTGGCGCGAGAGCCGGGTCCGGCGGTTTCCGGGGCTCTGGGACAGGCTGCTCTGCCTGCTGCCCTTCGAGGTCGCGTTCTACGCGCGCCACGGGATCGAGGCGGTGTTCGTGGGGCACCCGGTGCTCGAATCGGGCGCCGATCGTGGCGACGGGGCGAGATTTCGCGCGCGCCATCGCATCGGGCCGGGAGAGAAAATCGTGGTGCTGATGCCGGGCAGCCGGCGCAACGAGGCGCCGCGCCTGCTGCCGGTGTTCGGCGCGATGCTCCGGCGCATCGCGCGCACGCGCTCGGACATCGTGGTCGTGGTGCCGGCTTCGCCCGTGGTCGCCCATCTCGTGGTGGCGGCCGCGCGGCGCTGGCCGATGCTGGCGATCGTGGTGACCGACACCGACGAGAAGCACGACGCCTACGCGGCGGCATCCGCGGCGCTGACGAAATCCGGCACGTCGACGCTGGAGCTGGCCCTTGCCGGCGTGCCGATGGCGGTCACCTACCGGGTGAACCGCATCACCGCGATGCTCGCGCGGCGACTGATCCGGGTGCCGCACGTGGCGATGGTCAACCTGCTCGCGGGACGCGAGGTGGTGCCGGAGCTGCTGCAGGAGCGATGCGCGCCGGCGCCGCTGGCAAGGACCCTGCTCCGGCTCGTCGACGACGCGACGGTGGCCGCGGCGCAGCGCGCGGCGTTCGCCGGCGTGATGGAGACGTTGCGCGTGCCGGGCGGCATCCCTTCGGAGGTCGCGGCTGCCGAGATCCTGGCACTCCTCGACGAGCGGAGTTGTTGATTGCCCTGGGCCGAGGCACGAAACTTGGCCGCAGCGATTCCCGAGGACGGTTCGATCGACAGGACGCAGCAATACGGCGCGATCCCCCTGCGGGTGGAACATGGACGGACCGAGATCCTTCTGGTCACCAGCCGCGGCACGGGACGCTGGATCATCCCGAAAGGGTGGGCGGCCCGGAAGCTCTCGCCCGCCGAGAGCGCCGCGCGTGAGGCCTTCGAGGAGGCTGGCGTGCGCGGCATCATCCTGCCCGGCGCGCCGATCGGCTCCTACGTGACCCACAAGAAGGTCGGCAGGTTGCAGGTCGGGGTGTTCGTGCTGCATGTGACGAAGGTGCTGGCGGCGTGGCCGGAAGCGCGCGAGCGGCAGCGGCGCTGGTTCACGGCCGAGGCGGCGGCGGCGGCGGTCGACGAGCCGGCGCTCGCGGCATTGCTGCGGGCGGCGGCGCCGGTGCTGCTGGCGAGCGCTTAGCAAGGGGCTCCGCCCGCTGACCCGCCAGGAAGGCCGGCGCGGGACCTGCCACATGTCGAGGGGTCCGAGGCCAGGGGCCTCGCGCCGGAGGCGTGCCGCGCACGACGTTCCTGCTCTTCCGCTTCTCGACAGACGCGGTGTCCTGTGGCACCGGGCGGCCGGACACTCCCAACCAGGACAATGAAATGCTCCAGCGCCGCGCCCTTCTCCTGAGCCTCCCGCTGGCCGCTTCCCTGCCGGCACGTGCCTTCGCGCTGCAGCCCGGCGACACGGTGAACACCGACGACTTCCTGCGGATGGTCACCGGCCTGCGCTACAAGGACGAGCCGCGCGGCACCGGCCCGGAGCCGAAGAAAGGGCAGAAGGTCACGGTGAACTACACCGGCTGGATCTTCGAAGATCCGAAGGTCGGCAAGAAGTTCGACAGCTCCGCCGATCATGGAGACTCCTTCACCTTTACCTTCGGCGGGGGCCAGGTGATTACCGGCTGGGATCAGGGCGTGTCGACCATGCGCGTGGGGGGCAAGCGCCTCCTGATCCTGCCGCCGCGCCTGGCCTATGGCGATAAAGGCGCGGGAGACATGATCCCGCCCAACGCGACGCTCCTCTTCGAAGTGGAACTGCTGTCGATCGCGTGACGGGTCTTCGACAGCAACGACACGGCAGTAGGATGTGCACCGTTCGACGAATGACGTGTGCACATCCGTTGGTCCAATGACTCACCGGTGTGCATCGTCACAATTATAACGTGAACTTTCGTCTTTCCGTATCAAAGTGAACGAAAAGTAAACTGGTCCGGACAGCAAAGACGCTGGTAGGTGACGAGAGGACGACAGGCGACGACGAGCTCGGACAATGTAGAGCGCGGCGGAAGCTTTGCCGGACTTTCGACACAACAGTTCGAGTGCATGACGATGGCCAGCAACGCCGACGAGCAAGCCACCAGCGCGAATACCGTCGCAATCATGGTGGGTTCGTATCTGAATATGGACCAGATGGTTCCGTCAGGCGTGGTGCCTTCCCTCGTCGCCAGCGGTGATGTCGGCCTCGATGCGCTCGACTATGACATGGCGTACGCCACGTATCACGGCACGTACGACGCCGACCTCGTCACGCAACTCGCCGGTGCCTGGAGCGGCAGCGGGTCGGGCACGCAGGAGATGTCGGAATCTTCCGGCATCAGCGCCGGCACGGTCGAGCTCACGAACACGACCGACGCCACCATCGACGTCGCGGCGCAGGGCGCGTTGTTCACCGCCGCCGATCGCAGCACCTACGAGACCGACGAGCAGCCCACCAATGCCGCCTGGTCGAACGGCACCGGCCAGACCGGCAGCGGATACTACGTCGTGGCGCCCGGCCAGACGATCACGGTGCCGGTCGAGGCGACGTTCCAGGGCGACGATGCGGGCTCCGACGCGGCGGGCTCGATCACCGGAAGCTCGGTCAGCGGGATCACCGTCAGCCAGCCGGACGCGCTCGCGCCCGGCAGCGCTTCCACGAACCCGCAGGACAACACGCTGAACGGGTGGCTCACCAACGATTTCGGCGAATACAGCTTTGTCTTCACGGACCAGGGGCTGTCGCCTGCCGAGGCGCATGTGAACGTCGATGCCGGCATGTCGTGGACGCCGGCGGTGGTGGCCTCCTGGGACGGCTATGTCGACAATGCCCGCCATGTCGGCATCCTGAACGTGGCACCGCTCGAAAGCGGCGCCGTGCCGCAGGAAGATCCGACACAGCCTTTCGCCACCAGCGCCTTCTATGCCGGCATCCGTAGCGCGGCACTCTACGGCGGCGGCCTGGAGATCGAGCTGTCGCCCTGGTACTGGTTCCATGACAGCGCGAGTGGGCAGCAGACCGTCATCGAGGAAATCCGCTGGTGCGCGGATAACGGTCTGCGAGCCTCCATCCTGGTGAATTCTCAGATGGATTATGCGGGCGATCCCGATCCCAATTTTGCCACCGACACGATCGCGATGCTCAAACAGCTCCAGGCGGAGGATGCGCTGCCGAGCCAGGTGGTGCTGGAGAACGACAACGGCACCGATACCGGGTACTATTACGATGCCGACACGAGCGACGCGAACTCGCTGAACGCGGTCGCACTCGACGTGGCCAGTGATTTCAGCTTCACGCCGAGCGCGTCCGAGGACGGGCTCGAGGTCAAAGGCACCAGCGCCGCGCAGACCACGCTCGTCATGACGGGCGTCGAGCCCACCGAGAACGTCGTGTCCGGAAATTTTGCACCCTTCGCCGAAACCCAGGTTTTCTCGGAGAGTCCGTCGAGCAAGCTGACGCTCACGGTCACCGACACGAAGGACCTGCTCTTCCTGTCCGACAGCCTGGACGGCGCGTTCACGGGCCCGGGTGGCACGCTCAGCTTCACCGGCACGTCGGCACAGGCCACCACGTTCCTGGCCGATCTCGGCGCCGGGGCGATATCCGGCACCATCGGCGTGGCCCGGCTCGCGCTGACGCTCACCGACGCTCTCGGCGAGACCACCGAGGGCGTCACTTCGGTCAATCTCGGCGACGTCCAGCCGGTCTTCACCGCGGTCACCGAAACGGGCTCGATCGCCGGCGACAGCGTGCACACCGGCGACACGGTAACCATCGCGCTGGCGACCAGCGATCCGGTGACCGTCGCCGGCCAGCCCACGCTGCTACTGACGAACGAGGCGGTCGCCACCTATGCCGGGCAGGACAGCGCGGGCGACCTGCTGTTCTCGTACACGGTACAGGCGGGCGAGGACATCGCAGCACTCCGGGTGCGCGGGCTGCGGCTGGACGGCGCCAGCATCACCGACAGCGGCAGCGGCCTGTCGCTCGATCCCGATTCGATCGATGCGCCCGAGGCGGCGATGGCCAATCCGATCGCGGTCGACACCAGGACCGACACCATCACCGCCGTGACCGAGGCCGCGCCGTCGTCGGGACGCTTAGGCGCCGGCGACGTCGTGACGTTCCTGTTCACCGCGAACCATCCGATCACCGCCGTGGTCGGCACGCCGACGCTGTGGCTCAACGACGGGGGCACCGCGACCTATGCCGGGCTGAGCAGCACCGGTCAGCTGGAGTTCACCTACGCGGTGCCCTCGGGCGGCGCGTTCGACAACCTGGCGCCGAGCTCGTCGTATATGAACGGTGCCACGTTCACCAACGATCTCGGCGAACCGGTCGAGATCCCCTACACGCTGCCGACGACCGCCAACGAGGTCTCGTACGACGCGACCGACACCACCGGCATCCAGGACACGCTCGTCGTCGCACTCAGTGCCGACGCGTATCTCGGCGATGCCGACGCCGTCATCACGATCAACGGGCAGCAGGTGGGCGCCGCGATCGACGTCTCCGCGATCCATGCCGACGGGCAGACGCAGCTCGTCACGATCACCGGGGATTTCGGCTCGAGCATCAGCCAGCTCGGCGTTTCCTTCACCAACGATCTGTATGGCGGAACGGCGGCCACCGACCGGAACCTCTATATTGGTGGCGTGGCTTTGAATGGCGTGTCGGAGTTGAGCGCGACGGAGTTGGACACCACCAGCACCATGCTGACGCCACTCGTCCCGGTCGCCAAGGACGAGCTCCAGCTCTGGGTGAACGAGGATGCCGCCGCCGGCAACGCCGCGTTCTCCGTGAGCGTCGACGGCAGGCTGCTCAGCGGGACCTACTCGACCGATGTCACGCACTCATCGGGACAATGGCAGGAGGTCGACATCTACGGGAATTTCGGCGCGGGGCCACACACGGTCACGGCAACCTTCCTGAACAACGATTGGAGCGGTTCTCTGGACCGCCTGCTCTACGTGAAGCAGATCGGGATCGACGGTGTGGTGGAGACGACACCCAACCAGGCGCTGTACGCGACCGGCGCGAGCACGACCGTGACGATCCCCGCGCCCGCGAAGGACACGCTGACGCTCGACGTGTCCGAGGACGCCTATCTCGGCGACGCCCAGTGCTACGTCACGATCGACGGCAAACCGTTCGGCGGGATTACCACTGTCACCGCGAGCCATGCGGCCGGCGCGGAGCAGGCGATCACGATCGACGCCGCCGGCCTGAGCAGCGGCACCCACACGATCGGGCTCGCCTTCATCAACGATGCCTATGGCGGCTCGCCCGGCCTGGATCGCAACCTCTACCTGGACAGCGTGCAGCTGAACGGCGTGGACCAGAAGATGTCGGCCGTCCTGAACGATGCGGGAACCGCGTTCTTCCAGCCGGGATCGGCCACGTCGAGCGGCGTGACGGTGGAAGGTGCCACCAGCCTGCTGAGCGGCTTCGCGACGACGGTCGTGCCCGGGCCGTTCTCATCGGCGGGCGCCGGCGGGTCAACGGTCGGCGCGCTGCATCTCGTGACGGGTGCGGTGGGCCAGGACGCGGTGCTGATCGGTCACGCGTGAGAACGCCCGAAGGAAGGCCAGGGCTCTGCCCTGGACCCGCCAAGGGACAGTCGTCCCTTGGAA
>CAXTVZ010000094.1:0-11623 GCA_964247685.1 uncultured Acetobacteraceae bacterium | reverse complement strand
GCGACCGCGCCGGTGCCCCCCTCCGGACAGCCGGACTACATCAACGGCGTCATCGGCTTCCCGGAGACGGACGCCTCCGCAGCGCGGGGCTTCCCGGGCGCCCTGCTGGCCGCCCTCCAGGCGATCGAGGCGGCGTTCGGCCGGGTGCGCACGGTCCCGAACGCGGCGCGCGTGCTCGACCTCGACATCGTGGCCATCGGCGACCTCGTCCGCGCCGTGCCCGATCCGGTGCTGCCGCACCCGCGGATGCACGAGCGGCGCTTCGTGCTCGAGCCGTTGCGCGAGGTGGACTCGGAGTTCCGGCATCCCGGTCTGGGGCTCGGTGTCGAGGCGATGCTGGCGGCGCTTGCGCCGGGCGGTGTTCGTCGTGCCGCGGAGAGCCCTGGCTCGGCGTAGAGCAAGGAAGGCCAGGGCTCTGCCCTGGACCCGCCAAGGGGCTGGCCCCTTGGATCCCCGCGACTTGGCGCAGAGCCCAACAAACGGGTTCTAAGGGCCAGCCCTTAGCGGGGTCCAGGGGCAGAGCCCCTGGCCTTCAGGCCATCGTTGCCTTGCGGCGAAGACGAGTGGTTGATATGAACCGCGCTCCGCGCACATAACCTGTGTCGTTCCCGTATGTCCGTTTGAGCGGAGGTTGAGCGCATGGCGCGCGTCACCGTCGAAGATTGCGTCGAGAAAGTCCCCAACCGCTTCGAGCTCGTGCTGCTCGCCGCCCAGCGCGCGCGCAACCTCGCCCGCGGCGAGGAGCTGCATGTCGAGCGCGACAACGACAAGAACCCTGTGGTTGCCCTGCGCGAGATCGCCGACGAACGGGTGAGCTTCGCCGCCCTCGAGCAGGACCTGATCAAGTCGCTCTCGCGCGCGCCCGAGCCGGAGCCCGCGGACGAAGAGGTGCTCGACCTCATTCCCACCGATCAGAACATCTTCGGCCTGCAGGACGTGTCGGCCGAGGAAGAGGCGGCCAACCAGCTCGCCGACATGTCGCCCGAGGATCTCGAGGCGGCGATCGAGGCCGAGCTCGGCGGCCGCCGCCGCTAGAGGCCGGTTGCCAGCGCCCGGCCCGGACCCGATCACCCGCGTTCTCGCCCCTGACGGAGCGGGAACGCCTTCGACCAGCCTCTCCTCCGATCTGCCCGTGGCGCCGTCGCAGATCGGCGCCGGCATGGTCGAGCTGCCGCCGGCGGGGCTGATCCGCCGCATCACCGCCTACGATCCCAAGGCCGACGTCGCGCTGATCTCGCGCGCCTACGAGCTCGCGGCGAAGGCCCACGCGACCCAGACCCGCGACAACGGCGACCCCTACATCACCCACCCGCTGGCCGTGGCCGGCATCCTGACCGGTCTCCGCCTGGACGCCGCCAGCATCGTCACCGGCCTGCTGCACGACACGATCGAGGACACCGCGGTCACGCCGGAGGCGCTCACCGCCCAGTTCGGGGCCACGGTGGCGGGCCTGGTCGACGGCGTGACCAAGCTCACCCGCCTCGAACTGCAGTCCGACCGGACCAAGCAGGCGGAGAACTTCCGCAAGCTCGTGCTCGCGATGAGCCGCGACATCCGCGTGCTGATCGTCAAGCTCGCCGACCGGCTGCACAACATGCGCACGCTCCACTACGTGCGCGAGGAGCACCGCCGCGTGCGGATCGCGCGCGAGACGATCGACATCTACGCGCCGCTGGCCGAGCGCATCGGCATGGACGCGATCAAGAGCGAGCTGCAGGACCTCTCGTTTGCCGAGCTCGAGCCCGAGGCCCGCCGCACCATCCAGGCGCGGCTGAACTACCTGCGCGGCCACGGCGCCGACCTGGTGGTCGAGGTGGGCGCCGAGATCAAGCGGATCTGTGCGGAGTCCGGCGTCGAGACGGTGGACGTGTCGGGGCGGGAGAAGTCGCCCTACTCGATCTGGGAGAAGATGCAGAAGCGCAACGTCGCCTTCGAGCAGCTCTCCGACATCATGGCGTTCCGCGTGCTCGTGCCCACCCGCGAGGCCTGCTACCTGGCCCTGGGCGCCGTGCACGCCGCCTACCCGGTGATCGCCGGGCGCTTCAAGGACTACATCTCGACACCCAAGCCCAACGGCTACCAGAGCCTGCACACGGGTGTGACGTTGCGCCACCCGCGCAACCAGAAGATCGAGCTGCAGATCCGCACGCCCGACATGCACGACATCGCCGAGAACGGTGTCGCCTGCCACTGGCACTACAAGGAAGGCAGCCACACCCCCGAGATCCCGGATGTGGAGCTCAAGCGGTTCCGCTGGGTGCAGGACCTGCTCGAGATCCTGGAGAATTCGGAGTCCGCGGGCGAGTTCCTGGAGAACACCAAGCTCGAGCTCTACCAGGACCAGGTCTTCTGCTTCACCCCGCGCGGCCAGCTGATCCAGCTTCCCCGCGGTGCCACCCCCGTCGACTTCGCCTACGCCGTGCACTCCCAGGTGGGCGATGCCTGCGTGGGAGCCAAGGTGAACGGCCGCCTGGTGCCGCTGCGCCACGAGCTCTCCAACGGCGACCAGGTCGAGATCATGACCGCCCGCGGCGGCACGCCGTCGCCCGCCTGGGAACGCTTCGTCGTCACCGGCAAGGCGCGGGCGCGGATCCGCCGGCACGTCGCACTTCAGCAGCGGCAGAACCACATCGACGAGGGGCGGGCGGCTCTCGCGAAAGCGTTCCGCCAGGAGGGTCTCGACGGCGGCGAGCGCGTGCTCGAGGGCGTGCTCAAGCAGCTGAAGATGGCCGCCATTCCCGACCTCTACGTGGCGGTGGGCAACGGCAATCTCGGGCCGCGCGACGTGGTGCACGCGGCCTACCCGGAACTCCGCATCGCCGCTCGCGCCCCTCGGGTGCTGCCCGGCATGGCGCCGCGGCCCGCCACGCGACCGCCGGCAGGCGAGAGCGGGGTGGCGCTGCGCGGCATCATCGCGGGCATGAACGTCCATTACGCCGGATGCTGCCGCCCGCTGCCGGGCGACCGGATCGTGGGCATCGTCTCGACCGGCAAGGGCGTGACCGTGCACACCTCGGGCTGCCAGACGCTGGAATCCTTTGCCGCAACGCCGGAGCGCTTCCTCGACATCGACTGGGACTACGAGGCACTCGGCGCGGCCAACCGCGCCACCAGCGAGCACCATGTCGGGCGGGTGAGCGTGATCGCGGCCAACGAGCCCACCATGCTGGCGACGCTGACCAACGCGATCAGCAAGCAGGACGGCACGGTGAACAACCTTCGCATCGTCAACCGGCAGCTCGACTTCGTGGAGGTGCTGATCGACGTCGAGGTGCGCGACATCCGGCATCTGTCGCAGGTGATCGCGGGGTTGCGGGCGGCGCAGGGGATCAGCCAGGTGGAGCGGGCACGAGCTTAAGAAGGCCAGGGGCTCTGCCCCTGGACCCCGCTAAGGGCTGGCCCTTAGAACCCCGGGGTCTGGGGCCAAGGCCCCAGCGGGGTCCAGGGGTGGAACCCCTGGCCTTCTTGGAGCGCGCACCTTGATCCTCGGCATCGGCTCCGACCTGACCGACATCAACCGCGTCGCGCGCGTCCTCGAGCGCCATGGCGAACGCTTCCTCAGACGCGTCTTCACCGAGACCGAGCGCGCCCGCTCCGATCGCCGTGAGGGCGCCATCCGCATCGCGAGCTACGCCAAGCGCTGGGCGGCCAAGGAGGCCTGCGCCAAGGCGCTGGGCACCGGCTTCGCGCAGGGCGTGTTCCACTCCGATCTCGGCGTGGCCAACCTCCCCTCCGGCCAGCCCACCATGCGGCTCACCGGCGGTGCGCTCGTCCGGCTCGGGCTCCTGACGCCGGCCGGCCACCAGGCGCACCTGTCGCTCACCATGACCGACGAGCCGCCCTACGCCTTCGCCGCCGTGATCATCGAGGCGCGTCCGGCCGGCGACGATTGAGCGGCTTCGCAGCACGCCGCGCTGCTGATCGGCGATCCGGGCCACGCGGTCCGATGATGCCGAACCGGAAGGGGTGAAACGCCGCATGCCGATCGTGAGACGGAGCCACCCGCCTCGCATCCTTCCACCACCCATTCCGTCCCGCGCTGTCGTCCGTGTTCGTCGCCCCGCTGGGTCTGCGTGCAACCCACTCGTCCCCGGCGGGGGCGCCGACGGACCGGAGGGTAGCCTGCTGCTGATCCCCGCTCTTCTG
Organism: uncultured Acetobacteraceae bacterium; assembly: GCA_964247685.1. Classification (GTDB taxonomy): domain Bacteria; phylum Pseudomonadota; class Alphaproteobacteria; order Acetobacterales; family Acetobacteraceae; genus CAXTPV01. The sequence goes on along the minus strand of CAXTVZ010000094.1, from coordinate 7,477 downwards.
CGGGTGTTTCTCGTCATTCGCCTGCAGCCGCAGGCCGGGCAGCCGTCGCTCGAACCTGAACGCAGGCCGGCCGCCGCGGCAGCTTCGTCCTGGCGGGCGTTTCCCTCCGCACGCGCCATCGGCGACGCCCGGGAGTTGACACGTCTCCGGCGACAGAGGCTTTGTCCGGCCGAGGGAATCACGGACCGGTTCAACGATGGCCAAGACCAGCACCGCAACCGAGACCAGCGCCCCGGGCGCGGGGCTCTGGGAGAACATCAAGACGATCGTCTATGCCCTGGTGGTCGCGGTCGTGGTGCGGACCTTCCTGTTCGAGCCGTTCAACATCCCGTCCGGCTCGATGATCCCGACGCTGCTGGTGGGCGACTACCTGTTCACCGAGAAATGGGCCTACGGGTATTCGCATTTCTCGCTGCCGTTCTCGCCCGACCTGTTCGGCGGTCGCATCCTGTTCCGCATGCCGCACCGGGGCGACGTCGCCGTGTTCCGCGAGACCAACGACACCTCGATCGACTACATCAAGCGCATCATCGGCCTGCCCGGCGACCACGTGCAGATGAAAGGTGGCGAGCTCTACCTGAACGGGGTGAAGGTCCCACGCGACGACGAGGGCGACTACACCGCGGTCGACGAGCACGGCACCGAGACGCAGGCGCGCCACTTCGACGAGAAGCTGCCCGCGAGCGCCGGCGGCGGCACCGTGCCGCACGCGATCCTCAAGGAGACCGACGAGGGTCCCGCCAACGACACCGACGATTACGTCGTGCCACCGGGCGAGTTCTTCGCCATGGGCGACAATCGCGACGACAGCGCCGACAGCCGCTTCCCGCAGCCGATCGGCATCGGCTTCGTGCCGATGGAGAACCTGGTGGGCAAGGCGGTACTGATCTTCTTCTCGGTCGATGGCCGCGATCCGATCTGGGCGGTATGGGACTGGCCGTTCGAGATCCGCTGGACCCGGCTGCTGTCGCTTGTCAGGTGAAGCAGGGCGCTTGTCAGGTGAAGCGAGGCGCGTGGCGGGTGAGGATCCGGCCGCACCGTTCGAGGCGGTGCTCGGGCACAGCTTCCGCGACCGCGCGCTGTTCCGCGAGGCGCTGACGCATCGCTCGAGCATCGGGTCGCAGGCGCCTGGCCAGCGGTCACGCCCGGCACGCAACAAGGGCTCGAACGAGCGGCTCGAATTCATCGGCGACCGCGTGCTCGGCCTGGTGATGGCGGAGTGGCTGCTCGAGCGGTTCCCCGCCGAGCAGGAAGGGGCGCTGGGACGGCGCCACGCCCAGCTGGTCTCGCGCGACGCGCTGGCGCAGGTGGCCGAGACGATGGCGCTGACCGAGGCGCTGTCGCTCTCGCCCGATGCGCTGCGGGCCGGCGTGGGCGCCCGCGCCAACGTGGTGGCCGACGCGCTCGAGGCGGTGCTGGGGGCCGTGTATCTCGATGCGGGGCTGGAGCCGGTCCGCCACGTGGTCCGCACGCAATGGGCCCCCCTGCTCGAGGCCCAGGCCGCACCTCCGATCGACGCCAAGACCGCGCTGCAGGAATGGCTGCTCGCGCGCGGACGCGGCCTGCCGCGCTACGAGACGATCACCGCGGCGGGCCCGAGCCACGCGCCGCGCTTCGTCATCGAGGCGCGCACTGAGGGCGCGGCGGGGCGGGGCGAAGCGGGCAGCAAGCGCGAGGCGGAGCGGCTGGCGGCCGCCGACCTGCTCGCGCAGTTGAAGGGGACACGACTGCCATGATCACGCCCAAGGCCACACGATGCGGCTTCGCCGCCCTGGTGGGGGCGCCGAATGCCGGCAAGTCGACCCTGCTCAACCGGATGGCGGGGGCGAAACTCTCGATCGTCAGCCCCAAGGCGCAGACCACCCGCGCCCGCGTGCTCGGTATTCTCCTCCGCGAGACCGCCGACGCGCGCTCGCAGATCGTGCTGGTCGACACGCCGGGCATCTTCGCGCCGAAGCGCCGGCTCGACCGCGCGATGGTGGCGGCGGCCTGGACCGGCGCCGAGGATGCCGACCTGGTGCTGTTCCTGGTGGACGCCAAGCGTGGGCTCACCGCCGAGGTCGAGGCGGTGGCCAGCCGTCTCAAGGCCGGCGGCAGGCGGGCCTGGCTGGTGCTGAACAAGACCGACCTCGTGGTGCCGCAGCAATTGCTGCCGCTTACCGCCGAGCTTAACGCCCGCGTGGACTTCACCGAGACCTTCATGGTGAGTGCCCAGACCGGCGACGGCGTGAACACCCTGCTCGACGCGGTGGCGGCCGCCCTGCCCGCGGGCCCGTTCCTCTACCCCGAGGACGAGCTCACCGACCTTCCCGACCGCCTGCTGGCCGCCGAGCTCGTGCGCGAGCAGGTGTTCCTGCAGACCCACGAGGAGGTCCCCTACGGCGCCACCGTGGAGACCGAGGACTGGACGGAGCGCCCGGACGGCTCGGTGCGGATCGACGCCACGATCTATGTCGCCCGCCCCGGCCACAAGGCGATCGTGATCGGCGATGGCGGCAGCCGCATCAAAGAGATCGGCAAGCGGGCGCGGGCCGAGCTCGTGCGCCTGCTCGATCGTCCGTGCCACCTGTTCCTCAACGTCAAGGAACGCGCGGGCTGGGACGAGGAAGGCGCACGTCTCCGCGCCATTGGCTTGGAGCTGCCGAAAGAATAGGGACAATACTGGAACCTTCCGGTCCGGCATCATTCAAACACATGATGCGCGGTGCCTGCGCGACCCCCATCCTCCCCGCGCCCGGAAACACGGGCGGCGTGGGGGAGGACTGGCAAAATGGCCGATATCGACTGGACTGACGCGACCGGCGACGGCTCCTTCGACGACAGCAAGAACTGGTCCTCGGGCAGCGTGCCTGGAGCAGGCGACGAGGCCGTCATCCTGCTCCCCGGAACCGTCACCACCGGCGGCGGCGAGGAGATCGACACGCTCACCCTCGGCCTGGGTGCCACGCTGGTCGCTCGCAACTTCACGATCCTCGGCGTGCCCGACGCCGACAACGAGACCGGAACGACCACGGTCGCCGGCACGCTCGTGGTCGCCGACGATTCGAGTTTCAGCATCGCCGGCACGCTCGACAACACCGGAATGGTGCAGCTCGCGTCGAGCTACTACGGCACCGATTTCATCGTGGGCAACGCCACGGTGTCGAGCCTGACGCTCACGGGCGGCGGCACGATCGCTCTCTCGGATCTCGACAACAACGACATCATCGGGGATTCCGCGGGCGCAGTGCTCGACAATCTCGACAACACGATCGAGGGCTCGGGCCAGATCGGCAACAGCAACCTCTCCGTCGTGAATGCGGGGACGATCGCGGCGACGGGCACGGCGGCGACCCTCATCCTGGCGGCCGCCGGTGTCACCAATACCGCGCTGATCGAGGCAACCGGGCCGGCCGGACTTGAAATCCGCGACACCGTCATGAACGCCGGCGGCACGATCGCGGCGGTCGGCGGCCATGTCGATCTCGAAAGCGGCGCCGATATCGTCGGCGGCACGCTGGCCGGGACCGGTGCGGCCGTGGTGCTGTCGGGCACGCCGCTGCTGGATGGTGCGACGGACGGCGCGATCACGCTGCTGGGCACGGCCGAACTCGCCGACGACAACGATGCCACCGCCATCGGCACGCTGACCAATGACGGCACGCTGCTGCTCGACGCCACCTATTACGGCAACGAGTTGCTCGTCGGCGACGGTTCGATCTCGACGCTGACGCTGACCGGTGGCGGCATCGTCGAGATGACGGACATCGACAACAACAACATCGTCAGCGCCTACGCGGGCTCGGTCCTCGACAACACCAACAACACGATCGAGGGTTCCGGCAATCTCGGCAACGGCGACCTCACCGTCGTGAATGCGGGGACGATCGCGGCCACGGGCACGGCGGCGAGCCTGATCCTGCAGGCCGCGGGCGTGACCAACACCGCGCTGATCGAGGCGCTCGGCACGGCCGGGCTGGTGATCCGCGACACCGTCGTGAACGCCGGTGGCACGATCCTGACGCTCGGCGGCGATGTCGATCTGCAGAGCGGCGCCGACATCGTCGGCGGCACGCTGGCCGGGACGGGCGACCCCGTGGTGCTGTCGGGCACGCCGCTGCTGGACGGTGCGACGGACGGCGCGATCACGCTGCTGGGCACGGCCGAACTCGCCGACGACAACAGCGCCATTGCGTTCGGAACGCTGGTCAACGACGGCACGCTGCTGCTCGACGCCACCTATTACGGCACCGACCTGCTGGTCGGCAGCGGCACGGTCTCGACGCTCACGCTCGCGGGCGGCGGCACGGTCGCGCTGTCGGATATCTCCAACAACGACGTCTTCGGCAACGTCGCTGGCGCCACACTCGACAACACCGACAACACGATCGAGGGCTCGGGCAATCTCGGCAACAGCAACCTCGTCATCGTCAATACTGGAACGATCGCGGCCATCGGCACGGCTGCGAGCCTGGTCCTGCAGGCGGCCGGCGTGACCAACACCGCGCTGATCGAGGCGCTCGGCACGGCCGGGCTGGTGATCGTCGACACGGTGGCGAACGCCGGCGGCACGATCGCGGCCGTCAGCGGCAATGTCGATCTCCAGGGCGGTGCCGACATCATCGGCGGCACGCTGGTGTCCACCGGCGGCGTCTTCGCATTGTCCGGCACGCCGTTGCTGGACGGTGCCACGAGCGGCGCGATCCTTCTGCAGGGCACGGCCGAAATCCTCGACGACAACAGCGCCACCGCGTTCGGCACGCTGGTCAACGACGGCACGCTGTTGCTCGACTCTTCCTATTACGGCACCAACCTGCAGGTCGGCAGCGGCTCGGTCCCGAGCCTCACGCTGACGGGCGGCGGCGTGCTGGCACTGTCGGACATCTCCAACAACAACGTCATCGGCAATTTCGCCAACACCACCCTCGACAATCTGAACGACACGATCGAGGGCTCGGGCAATCTCGGCAACGGCAACCTCACCGTCGTCAACGCCGGGACGATCGCCGCGACCGGCACCGCGGCGAGCCTGATCCTGGTGGCATCGGTCGTGACCAACACCGCGCTGGTCGCGTCGGAGGGGCCGGCCGGGCTCGTGATTCGCGACACCGTCGTGAACGCCGGCGCCGCGATCGCGGCACTCGGTGGCAACGTCGATCTCGAGAGCGGTGCCGACATCATCGGCGGCACGCTGGTCGGGGCCGGCGGCGTCTTCCTGCTGTCCGGCACGCCGGTGCTGGATGGTGCGACGGGCGGCGCGATCACGCTGCAAGGCACGGCCGAGCTCAACGACGACAACAGCGCCATCCTGTTCGGCACCCTGGCCAACGACGGCACGCTGCTGCTCGACTCGACCTATTACGGAACCGATCTGGTGGTGGGCAACGGCACGGTCACGACCCTGACGCTGACGGGCGGCGGCACGGTGGCACTGACCGACATCACCAACAACATCATCATCGGCGACACCGCAGGTTCCGTCCTCGACAACACCGACGACACGATCGAAGGCTCGGGCACGGTCGGCAACAGCAACCTCGCCGTCGTGAATGCGGGAACGATCGTGGCCACGGGCACCGCGGCCAGCCTGGTGCTGCAGGCGGCCAGCGTCACCAACACCGCGCTGATGGAGGCCGTGGGCACCGCCGGGCTCGTGATCGTCGACAGCGTCGTGAACACCGGCGGCACGATCGCGGCATTCAGCGGCAATGTCGATCTCGAAGGCGGGGCCGACATCATCGGCGGCACGCTGGATGCGACCGGCGGCGTCTTCGCACTGTCGGGCACGCCGGTGCTGGACGGCGCGACGGGCGGCGCGATCCTGCTGCTGGGCACCGCCGAGCTCCTCGACGACAACGACGCCACCCTGTTCGGCACGCTGGCCAACGAAGGCACGCTGCTGCTCGACTCCACCTATTACGGCACCAACCTGCTGATCGGAAACGGCACGGTCTCGACGCTCGCGCTGGCGGGCGGCGGCACGGTGGTGCTGACCGACATCACCAACAACAACATCGTCGGCGGCTCTGCGGGCTCGGTCCTCGACAACACCGACAACACGATCGAGGGCTCGGGCAATCTCGGCAACGGTGACCTGACCGTCATTAACGCCGGAACGATCGCGGCCACGGGAACGGCGGCGACGCTCATCCTGTACGCCGCCGGCGTCACCAACACCGCGCTGATCGAGGCCGCCGGTCCCGCAGGGCTCGAGATCCGTGATGGCGTCGACAATGCGGACGGCACGATCTCGGCCGTCGGCGGCAACGTGGATGTCGAGAGCGGCGGCACCGTCGCGGGCGGCACGCTGCTCACGGCAAACGGGGATATCGTGCGGCTCACGGGCGGCGGCGTGCTCGATGGTTCCACCGACGGGGCAATCACGCTCGCCGGCACGGCCGAGCTCACCGACGACAACACGGCCACCCTGTTCGGGACGCTGACCAACGAAGGCACGCTCGTGCTGAACGGCACCTATTACGGCGACACGCTCTATGTCGGCAGCGGCACGCTCTCGACCCTGACGCTGGCGGGCGCCGGCACGGTGGCGCTGTCCGATTATTCGGGCAACGACATCGTGGGCGGCGTTGCCGGTGCGGTCCTCGACAACACGAACGACACGATCGCCGGCTCGGGCTATGTCGGCGACGGCGACCTGTCGATCGAGAATGCGGGGACGATCGCGGCGACCGGCACCTCGGCAGGCCTGGTGGTCAGCGGTCCCACGCTGACAAACACGAACCTGGTCGAGGCGGTCGGCCCCGCCGGGCTCACCATCGAGAGCACCACCGTCAGCAACACCGGGACGATTCTCGCCGCCGCCGCGGCCGAGGTCACGGTCACCGGCCCGATCACGGATGCGGGCCAGCTGGCACTCGGCGCGCTCGCGACGATGGTGCTGGAAGGCAGTGTCGCCGCGGGTCAGACGGTCGATTTCGAAGGAGCGTCCACGCTCCGTCTGACCGAATCCACGATGTTCGGCGCCTCGCTCGCGGGCCTGGTCGCCGGCGTCACGATCGACCTTCCCGACGACACGATCACCGCCGCGTCGCTCACGCCCGCAGCGCTCGACCTCGTCGGCAATTTCGGATCGCTCGCGTTTCCGATCCTCGGCTCGGACGCGGGCGAAAGCGTGCTGGTCGAGCCCGACGGGACCGGCGGCAGCGAGGTCGTGGTGTATGGCGGCACCTCGCCCGCGCCCTGCTTCTGCCCCGGCACGCGCATCGCGACGCCGGACGGCGAGCGCGACGTGGCGGCGCTGGCGATCGGTGACGCCGTGCTCAACCGCGACGGTGCGAGCCGCCGGATCCGCTGGCTCGGCCGCCGCCGCTACGACGCCCGCATCGCCGCACGCGCGCCGGCGCTCGCTCCGGTCCGCATCCGCGCGGGCGCACTCGGCGAGGGTGTGCCGCGGCGCGACCTCGACGTCTCGCCGCTGCACGCGATGCTGGTCGAGGGCCACCTCGTCGCCGCCGGACGCCTGGTCAACGGCGTCAGC
>CAXTVZ010000093.1:3588-11801 GCA_964247685.1 uncultured Acetobacteraceae bacterium | reverse complement strand
GCGGGGAGAGTGGGGGGCGTTCCGGAGAAGAGATGTGGGGCTCTGCCCCACGCCCGCCAGGAGCATGCGCCCCTGGACCCGCATCCGTTCTCAGCTTCGGTTGTAGACGTCCTCGAGGCGGATGATGTCGTCCTCGCCGAGATAGGGACCGGACTGTACTTCGATCAGCGTCAGCGGGATGCGGCCTGGATTGCTCAGCCTGTGCGTGCAGCCGAGCGGCAGGTAGATCGACTCGTTCTCGCGCACCATCAGCTCGTCGGCGTCGCGCGTGACCATCGCGGTGCCGGCCACCACCACCCAGTGCTCGGCGCGATGAAAGTGCTTCTGCAGCGACAGGCGCTGGCCGGGATGCACCACGATCCGCTTCACCTGGAACCGGTCGCCCTGGATCAGCGACTCGTAGAAGCCCCACGGACGGTAGGAGCGGTTGTGGGCGATCGCCTCGGATCGACCGGCGCGGCGCAGCCGCTCCACCACCTTCTTCACGTCCTGTGCGCGGTTGCGGTGCGTGACCAGCACCGCGTCCTCGGTGACCACCGTGATCACGTCCTCGACGCCGACCACGGCCGTGACGATCCCGTCCGAGCGGACATAGCAGTTGCGCGAATGCTCGAGCAGCACATCGCCCACCTCGACATTGCCCGAGGCGTCCTTGGGCGAGACCTCCCACAGCGCGTCCCAGCTGCCGACGTCCGACCAGTCGAGATCGGCCGGCACCACGGCCGCGCGATCGGTCTTCTCGGCGATCGCGTAGTCGATGCTGATGTCGGGGGCGGCCGCGAATGCCTTCGGGTCGAGGCGGAGGAAATCGAGATCCTCGCGCCGGCCCGCCACCGCAAGGCGCGCCTGGGCCAGCACGTCGGGGGCGTGGCGTTCGAGCTCGGTGATCAGCGTGTCGGCGGTGAACACATACATCCCCGAGTTCCAGAGATGCGTTCCCCCGGCCACGAGAAGGGTTGCGTGCTCAAGGTCCGGCTTCTCCACGAAGCGGGCGATCCGGTGCACGCCCGGGTGGTGCTCGAACGCGTCGCCCACCTCGATATAGCCGTAGCCGGTCTCCGGGCGGACGGGCTTCATCCCGAACGTCACGATCCGCCCGGCTTCGGCGGCCGCCACCGCGTGTCCCAACGCCTCGCCGAGGGCCTCGAGCTTACCGATCGCGGCATCGGCCGCCATCATCCACAGCACAGCACCTGGTTCGGTCTCTGCGACCAGAAGGGCGGCCGCCGCGATCGCCGGCGCGCTGTTGCGCCCGACCGGCTCGAGCAACAGCCGCGCGCCGGTGACACCCGCCTCGCGCAGCTGCTCGGCGACCAGGAAGCGATGCTCCTCGTTGCAGACGAGCACGGGGGCGGCGAAGCCGTCGCCGCGGGCGCGCAGCACGGTCTCCTGCAGCAGGGAGCGCTCGGTGAGCAGCGGCCAGAGTTGCTTGGGGAAGCTTGCTCGCGACACGGGCCAGAGCCGGCTGCCCGAACCACCCGACAACACCACGGGAACGATCGGCCGGGTCGGCTGCGTCACACTGAGTAGAGCTGCTTCAACGGCGTCGAGCATGCGGCCTCGGCTGAGGGTCTGGATCAAGTCGCCGGCGTAACATGAAGATTGAGCGCGAGCGACGACTAAGACTGTCTCGGAAAGATCACCGAAGGCTTAAAAGATGTGGGGCTCTGCCCCACGCCCCGCTGGGGTCTTAACCCCAGACCCCTTTACATCAGGGGGTCCAGGAGCCCTCGCTCCTGGCGGGGTCAAGGGGCAGAGCCCCTTGCCTTCTTCAGGTATCGAAGCCCCCCTGCCGTGGCCCATTCAGCATCGCCATCAGCTCCCGCCTCGTCTCCGGCTGATCGCGAAACGCCCCCAGCATCCGGCTCGTGATCATTCCCACGCCCGGCTTATGAACGCCCCGCGTGGTCATGCACTGATGCCCCGCCTCGATCACCACAGCGACGCCGTAAGGCTTGAGCACGTCGTCGATCGCGCCGGCGATCTGGACCGTGAGCTTCTCCTGGATCTGCAGCCGGCTCGCATAGGCGTCCACCACCCGGGCGAGCTTGCTGATCCCCACCACCCGGTGGCGGGGCAGGTAGGCCACGTGCACGCGCCCGATGATCGGCACCATGTGGTGCTCGCAATGGCTCTCGAGCCGGATGTCGCGCAGCAGCACGATCTCGTCGTAGCCCTCGATCTCCTCGAAGGTGCGGGCGAGCAGCGCGTGTGGGTCCTCGGCGTAGCCGCGGAAAAACTCCTCATAAGATTTGGCGACGCGCCGCGGCGTGTCGCGCAGGCCCTCGCGGTCCGGGTCGTCGCCGGCCCAGCGGATCAGCGTCCGGATCGCGGCCTCAGCCTCGTCACGCGAGGGGCGGAGATCGCCCGTCTCACCGCGGAAGGCGTCGGGGAGCGAGGTCGGGGGAACGGTGTCCAAAGCCGGGAAACTCCTGGGGCAGGTCACTGAGATGGGGCAGCAACTCAGTTGCTCAATGCACGAGCCCGAGCAGGTAGGGGCTGTCGAGGCTGAAGGCGGGGACGGTCACGTCGAAGTTCTCGCCGGAACGGGTGTCCACCATTCGATACGCGCCGCGCATGAAGCCGCTCGGCGTCTCGAGCGGGGTGCCGGAGGTGTATTCGAACGCGTCGCCCGGCCCCAGCAGCGGCTGCTCGCCCACCACGCCCTCGCCGTCGACCCGCTGGGTGCGGCCGCGGCTGTCGGTGATCTGCCAGGAGCGGCGGAGCAGTCGCACGCTGTCGCCGCCGGTGTTCTCGATGCGAACCCGGTAGGCCCAGACATATTGCCGGTCCTCGGGCTCGGACTGGTCCTCGAGGAAGAAGGAGCGGACCGAGATGCGGATGCCGCGGGTGGTCTCGGTGAATCCGGGGGCTTCGTCCTCGGGCTCGCCGCCTGCATTCGGCCGGTCGCCGGTGCTCATTCCGCCGCTCTTTCCCGCATCACTCCTCCATCGAGCGACGCGAAGCCGAGTTCCAGGTCGTCGATGATGTCGTCCACGTCCTCGAGCCCGACCGAGAGGCGGATCACGCCGTCGCCGATGCCCAGGCGGGCACGCGCCTCGGGGCCGATCTTCATGTGGGTGGTGGTGGCGGGATGGGTCGCGAGCGAGCGGGCGTCGCCGAGATTGTTGGAGATCGCGATCAGGCCGAGCGCGTCGAGGAAGCGGAAGGCGGCGTCCTTGCCGCCCCCCGCCTTGCCTGGCGCGAGCTCGAACGTGACGAGCGTGCCGCCGCCGCTCATCTGGGCGCGGGCGAGTGCGGCCTGCGGATGGTCGGGGCGGCCGGGATAGAGCACGCGCAGCACGTGGTCGCGCGCCGCCAGCGCGTCCGCGACCTGGGCGGCGTTGGCTTCGGCGGCCGCGACCCGGAGCTCCATCGTCTCGAGCCCCTTGAGCAGCACCCAGGCGTTGAAGGGCGAGATCGCCGGGCCGGTGTTGCGGATGAAGGGCTGCAGCGTTCCCTCGATCCAGTCCTTCGGACCCAGCACGGCGCCCCCGAGCACCCGCCCCTGTCCATCCATGTGCTTGGTCGCGGAATAGACGACGATGTCGGCGCCGAGCTCGAGCGGCCGCTGGCGGAGCGGAGTCGCGAACACGTTGTCGACCACGACGAGCGCGCCGGCCGCGTGCGCGAGGCTCGCCACCGCGCGCAGGTCCACGAGCTCCAGCATCGGGTTGGACGGCGTCTCCAGCAGCACCATCGCGGCCGGGCGGGAGAGTGCGGCGCGCCAGGCCTCGCCGTCCGCGCCATCGACGAAATCATGAGAGATGCCGTAGCGGCCGAGCAGCTCGGCCACGATCCAGAAGCACGAGCCGAACAGCGCGCGCGAGGCCACCACCCGGTCGCCGGCGCGCAGATGGCTCATCAGCGCCGCGTGCACCGCCGCCATGCCGGTGGCGGTCGCGCGACACGCCTCCGCGCCCTCGATCGCGGCGAGCCGGCGCTCGAGGGCGGCGACGGTCGGGTTGCCGAATCGCGAATACTGGAAGTGGGTCTCGGTGCCGAGGAACGTGCGTTCGGCCTGGCCGGCGCTGTCGTAGACGAAGCCCGAGGTCAGGAACATCGCTTCCGACGTCTCGCCGTAGGAGGTGCGCTCGAGACCGCCGTGGACGAGTTGCGTTGCCGGACGGAAGCGTGTGGCGGTCATGACGATCCCCTCGTGCGGTCAGGCCGGTCGAGAAGGGGAATGCGGCCCGCCACGTGCCTGGCAGGTCCATCGCCTCTTTCAGCTGCTTGTTTCACCTCGCCGCAAGCCGGCCGGACAAATCACGAGGGGGCTTGAGCCCGCGCGGACGCTAGGCGGCGGCAAGGGCGGCGTCAACCGGCAGTGCGCGGACCCTGCAGCGAGGGTCAGCACGTTGGACACATCGCGCGAACGCTCGACACGAGAAGGACAGAGATGAGCAGGACCAAAGACAAGGCGCAGCTCCGGCGCCGCTTCCACGTCGATCCGACGCAGCTGAGCGCGCTGCTCAAGGACTTCACCAGACCTCATCGACAGCCACATCGAGGGCGGCCGCCATGTGGGCCCGGTGCAGCATCGCGCCCGAACGAACGAGCGCGTGCCGCAAAGCACGGTGATCAGGTATGGCGATGCCGTCGAGCTTGGCCATGCGTGGCGCGCCTACCTCGGGAACGCGGCCGCCGGCAGCACGTCGTTCACCCCTCACCTCAACCGCCGGGCGATGTTCACCTACAACGTCGCGATGGAAGTGGTCGTGTTCGACAATGATGCCGATGCCACGGCAAGTCTCGCCCGGATCGTGGTCGCTCGTTACGACAACGACGAGGCCCCGGCAGACCGGCGCATCCACCACTTGGATCAGACCCTGAGATACGACAGCCGCACCGGCGCCTGACCACCTTGAGCGACGAGGCGCCATCGCCTATGAACAGGCGGCGCGCGTGCGACGCGCGGGTGTAGTTCAATGGTAGAACGGCAGCTTCCCAAGCTGCATACGAGGGTTCGATTCCCTTCACCCGCTCCAGCGCCGGATCGATTGCGGCCTCCGCGCCGATCGTGTCCGCTACTTCGGCGGCGGAGGCGATACGCCGCCATGGCGCTCCACCACCGCCTCGTGGTGCTCGACCGAACGCTTCAATCCCGTGAGCGCGGGAGCGGCCACCGTGTCGCGATAGCCGTGCCCGGCCCAGACCCAGCGGTCGTTGTCGCCCACCACGAGGTCGTGCATGTGGCCGTGCGTGGTGTGCAGCACGGTGATCGGGCCGCTGATCGAATCGAGCACGCGGGTCCAGCCCCCGGCGCCGTGCGACGGCAGATAGACCGACGTGTCGCAGCCGGCCGAGCCGCACAGCGCCGCCGACTGGAGCTGCACGAACAGGGCCGCCGGCGCGCCGTGGCGGGTGGCAAGCGGGGCCGCGCCCACCAGCACCAGCGGCTCCTCGCCATGGGCCTTGGAGTCGGCGATGTCGTGGGCGACCAGCATGCGCGCCGCCGCGTCCTCGGGCGTGCCGGGGGCGGCCTGCAGCGTCACCGGGCCGGTGCCCGCCCCTCCGAGCAGGCAGAGGGCGAGACAGGCGAGACGAGGAAACGGGGGTGTGCGCATGAGGTCGTTGCACCACCGCGCCGGCCCGGTGGCAAGTGCAGAGCGGGGCCGCTCAGTCCACCCGCACCAGCACGTGGGTCTTGCGGCCGGCGGAGAGCTTGATCGCACCGTCGCGGAGTGAAGCCGCGTCGATCACCGCGCCCTCGTCGGCGAGTGCGGTGTCGTTCACCCGCGCGCCGCCGCCGCGGATCAGGCGCCTGGCCTCGCCGAGGCTTGCCGCCAGACCGGCCTCGACGAACAGCCGGAACGCGGGGATGCCCGCCGCGAGCGCGTCGGCGGCCACGCGATGGGTCGGCAGGTCGGCGGCGAGCCCGCCCGCCTCGAAGGTCGTGCGCGCGGTCGCCTCCGCGGCCTCCGCGGCGTCGCGGCCATGGGCGATCGCGGTCGCCTCGGTCGCCAGCACCTTCTTCGCCTCGTTGATCTCCGCGCCGCCGAGCGCGCCCAGCCGGTCGCACTCCGCGAGCGGGAGATCGGTGAACATCCGCAGGAAGCGACCGACATCGGCGTCCTCGGTGTTGCGCCAGAACTGCCAGTAGCCGTAGGGCGCGAGTTTCCCCCCGCGGATCCACACGGCGCCCGCCGCACTCTTGCCCATCTTGGCACCCGAGGCGGTGGTGACCAGCGGGGTGGTGAGGCCGAACACCTGCGCGGCATCGGTGCGCCGCACCAGGTCGACGCCGGAGACGATGTTTCCCCACTGGTCCGAGCCGCCCATCTGCAGCGCCACACCGTGACGGCGCCGGAGCTCGCGGAAATCGTAGCTCTGCAGAATCATGTAGTTGAACTCGAGGAAGGTGAGCCCCTGCTCGCGCTCGAGGCGGAGCTTCACGCTGTCGAAGCTCAGCATGCGGCTGACGCTGAAATGGGTGCCCACCTCGCGCAGCAGATCGATATAGCCGAGCCGGTCGAGCCACGCGGCGTTGTCGGCGAGGAGTGCCTCGCCCGGGCCGTCGCCGAAGCGCAGGAAGGGTTGGATCGAGGCGAGGATCCCGGCCTTGTTCTCCGCCAGCCGCTCGGGCGTCATCAGCTGGCGGGCTTCCTCGCGGCCCGACGGGTCGCCGATCCGGCTGGTGCCGCCGCCCATCAGCACCACCGGCCGGTGGCCGTGACGCTGCATCAGCCGGAGCAGCATCAGCTGCAGTGCCGAGCCCGCATGCAGGCTGTCGGCGGTCAGGTCGAAGCCGATATAGCCCGCGACCGGCCCTGCCGCGAAGGCGGCGTCGAGTGCTGACTCGTCCGTGCACTGATGGACGAAGCCGCGGGCCTGAGCCTCGCGCAGGAATTCGGATGTCGCCATGATGGCGGCGATAAAGCGGGAAATCGGGGTTCTAGGGAAGAGTGCAGGTCGCGATCGGATTGATGAGCGGCACCTCGCTCGACGGGGTGGACGCGGCCGTGGTGGAAACCGACGGGGAGCGCGTGGCACGGCTCGGCCCCTCGCTGACCCTGCCCTACGCCCCCGAGCTCCGCGCCCGGCTGCGCGCGCTGATCGCCGAGGGCGACGCGCTCGACGCTGACGCGCCCGCACTCGGCCTCGTCGAGCGCGAGATCACCGACCGCCACGCCGACGCGGTGGAAGCGCTCGGCGTGCGGGCCGACCTCGTGGGGTTTCACGGCCAGACCGTGCTGCACCGGCCCCGCCGACGCTTCACCTGGCAGATCGGCGACGCCCAGCGCCTGGCCGACCGGCTCGGCGTCCCCGTCGTGCATGATTTCCGCTCGGGGGATGTCGCGGCGGGCGGCGAGGGCGCGCCGCTGGTGCCGCTGTTCCATGCGGCGATGCTGCCGGCCGCACTCGCGCGCCCGGTCGGCGTGCTGAACATCGGCGGCGTCGCCAACATCACCTTCGTGCCGGACGCGCCGGGCGGCCTGCTCGCCTGCGATACCGGCCCGGGCAACGCCCTGCTCGACGACCTGATGGCCCAGCGCACCGGCCAGAGCTTCGACGCGGACGGCGCCTGCGCTCTCGCGGGCCGCGCGGACGAGGAGATCCTGGAGCGCCTGCTCGACCACGAATTCTTCGAGCGCCTGCCACCGAAATCGCTCGATCGGCAGGATTTTGCCCACGCGCTCGACGCGGTGGCGCCCCTGTCGCTGCCGGACGCGGCGGCGACGCTCGCCCATTTCACCGCGCGCGCGGTGGCGGCCATCAACGTGCCGGCCGCGATCCGCACGCTGGTGGTCTGCGGCGGTGGCCGGCGCAACCGCGCGATCATGGCGGCACTCGCCTCGACCGGTGCCGAGATCGTCACGGCGGAGGCGCTCGGCTGGGACGGCGACGCGCTCGAGGCGCAATGTTTCGGCTTCCTCGCGGTGCGTTCCGTGCGAGGCTTGCCGCTCAGCCTGCCCGGCACCACCGGCGTGCCGCACCCGTGTCCGGGCGGCCGGCTGGTGCGGCCGCGTTGAACGCCGTGCGCCTAGCGGGTCGCGTCCACCCACTCCTCGTGGCCGGCTGGGTCGCAACCGCCATCGCCGGCGCCGCTGCGGCCGCGGTTCCTGTGGTGGGCTGCCCCGCCGACGGCCAGTCCGGGCCGCAACCGGCGCCCTCACCCCTGCCGGCGGCCCCTCGGGTTCGGACCGCCATCGTCGACCGGCTCGCCTTCTATGCCGCCGCGAGCCTCGCGGTTCTGGCCCCGCGCGGCTGGC
>CAXTVZ010000093.1:0-3488 GCA_964247685.1 uncultured Acetobacteraceae bacterium | reverse complement strand
GCCTGTTCCCGTCCCGGCGCCGCTTCATCGAGGAGACGAGGAGAACGGCGGCCATGAGCGAGCGCACGCTCAAGCTCCCGGAAGGCCCGTACCCGGCCGACAGAACGATCCGCCGCAGCCTCGCACGGGTGGACACCACGACGCCGCCTGGACGCGAGGGGATGGGCACGTTCGAGAGCCGGCTGCGCCCCGACGGTCTACCCATTGAAGGCACGGCCCTGCTCACGAAAAGCCGTGGCGTGGACAGCGTCGTCCTGCTGGACGTGAGACTTCGGCCGGGCGACGGCGTGCATCCGGACGACATCCTGGCTGCGACCGAAGCGGCCTACCGGCCAGAGGGGGCGTCGAGTGCACCTCGCGCCACCGCGCCCTGCCCCGCTCCCTCCGCGACCGCAGGGTGTCGCGCGTCTGAGCACCGCCGGGATATCCCCTCTCCATGATCACTGCCGTCCTCCGCGTCGTCTGCGGCAATTTCCTCGAGATGTACGACTTCCTCGTGTTCGGCTTCTACGCCGCCGCGATCGGCCACGCCTTCTTCCCAGCGCACAGCGAGTTCGCCTCGCTGATGGCGAGCTTTGCCACGTTCTGGGCCGCCTTCCTGATGCGTCCGCTCGGCGCGGTGGTGCTCGGCTCGATCCTCGACCGGCGCGGCCGCCGCGCCGGCCTGCTGCTGACGCTCGGCCTGATGTCGGTCGGCACGCTGGGGGTCGCGGTGGCGCCCACCTACGCGGCAATCGGCATCGCAGCACCACTGCTCGTGGTCGGCGCCCGGCTCCTGCAGGGCTTCTCGGCCGGTGCAGAGCTCGGCGGCGTCTCGGTCTACCTCGCCGAGATCGCGCCACCCGGCCGGCGCGGGTTCCTCACCGCGTTCCAGTCGGCGAGCCAGCAGGTGGCCGTGATCTTCGCGAGCGTGCTCGGCCTGCTGCTCGGCACATGGCTGGCACCCGACGCGATGCGCGCATGGGGCTGGCGCATCCCGTTCCTGATCGGCTGCGCCATCATTCCGCTCCTGCTGCTGCTGCGGCGCGGCCTGCAGGAGACGCCCGAATTCGCCGCCGCGAAGCACCGGCCGCACAACGTCGTGGCCAGCCTGCTCGCCGCCCCGCGCGTCATCGTCGCCGGCATGGGGCTCGTCGCACTCACCACCGTCTCGTTCTATTTCGTGACGGTCTACACGCCGACCTTCGGCCGGGTCGTGCTGCACCTGCCGCCACTCGCCGGCTTCGGCGTCACTCTGGCTGTAGGGATCTGCAATCTTCTGGTCCTGCCGCTCTCGGGCCACGTCTCGGACCGGATCGGGCGCATCCCGGTCCTGCTCACCGCCGGCATCGGCCTGCTGCTCGCCCCCTACCCGCTCCTGCGCATCGTGACCGCACATCCGGACGTGCCGCGACTGCTCGTGGTCGAACTCGTGCTCGCGACACTCTACGCCGCCTATAACGGCGCCATGGTGGCGCACCTCACCGAGATCGTGCCGCCGCCGATCCGCGCCAGCGCCTTTTCGCTCGCCTATGCGCTGGCGGTGGCGCTGTTCGGCGGTGCGACGCCTGCACTTGCGACACTGCTCGTGCACGTGACCGGCGACCGCGCATCCCCCGGGGCGCTCGTGTCGCTCGCGGCCATCGCCGGGATCACCGGCGCGCTGTCCACGAGAAGCGGCAGGCGCTCGCGCCCTCGATCCGGCTGAAGCGCGCGTCACGCGCTGGCATTAACCGCGATTTCACAGGAGGCCGCGTAACCTGCCGCTTCGAGTTGTTCATAGCGGGGATCGCAATTCCGATGACCATCCGGTCGAAATGCATTGCCGTGTCGGTGGGGCTCGTCGCCTTCCTGCTCGCCTTCTCGGCCTTCGTCGTCGAGCGCGTCGGCGTTCTCCGCCGCGACGTGGATACTGTCGGCGCGAACGTGACGGCGGTCCAGCAGCTCGCGGTGGTGTCGAGCGGGTTCGAGCGCCAGCTCGCGCTCTACAGCATGACCGGGCTCGCCCCCGACCCGGACATGCGCAAGACCATGGAGAATCATATCAAGACCGTCGCCGCCGACATGCATGCGGCCTGGAGCACCTACGAGCGCACCTGTGATGCGGGCGACGAGACCCGCGACGCGGCCGCGGTGCGACAGACCTGGCAGGCATTCGACGCGAAGGGGAAGCAGATCCTCGATCTCGAAGCCGCCGGCTTCATGGATCAGGCTCAGCCGCTCGTGCTCAGCGACCTCCGCACCGTCAGCGCCACGTTCCGCTCCGCCATCGCCGCCAGCATCACATACCAGACGCGGCGGACCGCGCATTCGCAGACGGCGGCGGTGAGAACCGCGAGTTCGAGCCGCCTTGTCATCCTCGCAGTGGCTCTGCTCGCGGCGACCCTGGCCGTGGCCCTGGGATGGTTCCTGGTGCGCCGCGTGGCCGCACCGGTCTCGCGGATCGCCCAGGCCATGCGTCGGCTCGCCGACCGGGACATGGCGGTCGTCGTTCCAGGCGTGGGGCGCAGCGACGAGATCGGCCGGATGGCGGACGCGGTCGAGATCTTCCGTCGCAAGATGATCGAGGGCGACACGCTGGCCGAGGCGCAGCGCGCCGAACAGACACGGAAGGAAGAGCGGACGCGTCGCATCGAGGAACTGCTGCACGGCTACGAGGAGCAGGTGGGCGAGACCACGGGCGTGCTGACCAGCGCCTCGTCGCAGCTCGAGATCACGGCCCGGTCCATGAGCGGCTCGGCGCTCGAGACCAACAACCAGGCCGAGGCGGTCGCATCGGCGGCCGCGGCGGCGAGCTCCGGCGTGCAGGCCGTGGCGGCTGCGACCGAGGAGCTGTCCGCGTCGGTGGCCGAGATCTCGCGCCGGATCGCGCAGACCGCCGACATGACCGGCCGCGCCGTCGGCAGCGCACGCGGCACGGACGGGACGGTGCGCGCGCTGGCCCAGAGTGCTGAGAAGATCGGCCAGGTCGTGGGCCTGGTGACCGACATCGCCAGCCAGACCAACCTCCTGGCGCTGAACGCGACGATCGAGGCGGCGCGCGCCGGCGAGGCGGGCAAGGGCTTCGCGGTGGTCGCCTCGGAAGTCAAAAGCCTGGCCTCTCAAACCGCACGTGCGACGGGCGAGATCGAGGCCCAGGTCGGCAACATCCAGGAAGCGAGCCGCGGCGTCGTGGCCGCGATCGGCGGCATCACTCAGCTGATCGAGGAACTGGGCGGGATCGCGTCCGCCGTGGCCGCGGCGGTCGAGCAGCAGGGTGCGGCCACCGCCGAGATCGCCCGCAACGCGCAAGGGGCGTCGCGCGCGACCGAGATCGTCACGCGCAACATCGCCGATGTGAGCGGGGCGGCGAACGACACGGGAGCGGCGGCGTCGCAGGTGCTGGGCTCGGCGGCCGATCTGTCGCGCCGGGCGGAGACGCTGGCGGAGCAGGTGGCGACGTTCATGCGGGATATTCGGGCGGCGTGAAGGGAGAAGGCCAGGGCTCTGCCCTGGACCCGCCAAGGGAC
>CAXTVZ010000092.1:0-12053 GCA_964247685.1 uncultured Acetobacteraceae bacterium | reverse complement strand
GGCCTTGAAACCTACCCCCAGGCATCGGACCATCGGCCCGATCTCCTGGAGCTCCGCATGGCCCGTCGCCTCCTCGCCATCCTCGCCGCCCTCGTTCCCCTGGCCGCGGCGCGTGCGGACAACCGCCCCCTCCTGCTGCGCTATCCGACGATCCACGGCAACGACGTCGTCTTCGTCGCCGCCGGCAATCTCTGGCGGGTGTCGCGGACGGGCGGCACGGCGGTCCGCCTGACCTCCGATCCGGGCCAGGACATCATGCCCCGCTTCTCGCCGGACGGAAGCTGGATCGCGTTCACGGCCTCCGACCAGGGCAACCAGGACGTCTACGTGATCCCGGCCGCGGGCGGCGAGGCCAGGCGGCTCACCTTTCATTCCGATATTGTGCCGGCAGCGCCCGTGCGCTGGGGTCCCGACAACCTGGTGCTGACCTGGACGCCGGACAGCAGGAACGTCGTGTTCATGTCGCGCCGCACCGCCTGGAACGCGTCGGCGGGCCGGGCCTTTTCCGTGCCGCTCGCGGGTGGGTTGGCGACCGCGCTGCCGCTCGACCGGGAGGGATTTCTCACCTACGGGCCGGACGGGCACTCGATCGCGCTCACCCGCACCTTCCGCGATTTCCGCACCTGGAAACGCTACGACGGCGGTCTCGCGGCCAAGATCTACACCTACGATTTCAACTCGAAGGTGCTGACCCCGATCACCAACTGGCGCGGCACCGACACCTCGCCGATGTGGTACGGCGGCAAGATCTATTTCCTGTCGGACCGCGATCCGTCGCGGCGCGCAAACATCTGGCGTTACGACCTCGCGACGAAGGCCACGGCGCAGGTCACGCATTTCACCGACGACGATATCCGCTTCCCGTCACTGGGGATGGGCGGCGGCGCGGACGGCATCACCTTCTCGCTCGGGGGAAAACTCTACGTCGTCGATCTGCCCAGCGAGCAGGTGCACCCGCTCACGGTCGACGTGCCCGATGACGGCACGCGCTCGCAGCCCCGCACGGTCAAGCCGTTCGAGACCGTGCGCGCGACCGACACCGCCGAGCAGACCGATCTCGACATCTCGCCCAACGGCAAGCGCGTGCTGTTCTCCGCGCGTGGCGACATCTTCTCCGTGCCCGTCGAGCATGGCGCGGTGCGCGACCTCACCCGCACCTCCGGCGCCGACGAGGACCATCCCGCCTGGTCGCCCGACGGCACGCTGGTCGCCTACACCACGGACGCGAGCGGCGAGCAGGAGCTCGCGGTGCGCCCGGCGGAGGGCGGCCCCGAACGGCTGCTGACGCATGTGACGGGGGCGTTCTTCTACCGGCCGATCTTCTCGCCCGACGGCAAGACGCTCGCGGTGACCGACGGCGCGCACCGGCTGCTCACCGTGCCGGTGGCCGGCGGTACGCCGCATATCGTCGCGACCGATTCTTACAACGAGATCCACGACCAGAGCTGGTCGCCCGACAGCCGCTACGTCGCCTTCAGCCTCACGCGCGCGAACCAGCGCCACGCGCTCCACATCGTCGAGCTCGCCACCGGCCACGACATCGCCGCGTCCGGCCCCGACGAGGACGACGCGAACCCGGTCTTCTCGCCCGACGGCAAGCTGCTGTTCTTCACCTCGACCCGCCACGAGAACGGCGTGATGAGCGATGTCGAGCGGGATTTCGCGGTGGTGAAGGGGCAGGGCATCTACGCCCTGACGCTCGCCGCCGACACCGCCTCGCCGTTCGCCCCCGAGAGCGACGAGGGCGCCCCGAAGCCCGCCGCACCCAAGCCGCCCCCGCAAGCGGGCAAGCACACGGACGCGGCCGTCACCACCGTCCGGATCGACGCGGACGGTCTCGCCGCCCGGGTCGTGCCCGTGCCGGTGCCCGACAGCGAGTTCACCGACCTCTTCGCGCGCGGCCAGAAGCTGTTCTACCGCACCGACGCGCCTTCGCTGGAAGAGGGCGACCTGCCCGGCGAGCCCTCCGCCTTGCGCGTCTACGACTTCGCCACCCGCCACGACGCGGCGGTGCTGAACGACGTCGACCAGGTCGCGGTCTCGGCGGACGGGCAGCGTTTCGTCGCCCATCACGGCCATTCCTGGATCGTGGCCGACACGAAGCCCGGCGACGGCGACCACCCGGCCGACCCGCATGTCCTGCCCACCGCCACGGTCCGGCTCCGCGTCGATCCGCGCGCGGAATGGTCCGAGATGTACGAGAATGCCTGGCGGCTCGAGCGCGACCTGTTCTTCTCGTCCGTGCACAACGGCGTCGACTGGCAGCGCGTGCACGACCACTACGCGGCGTTGGAAAAACTGGTCGCCTCCCGCGATGACCTCAACGAGGTGATCGGTCAGATGATCGGCGAGCTCGGCAATTCGCACACCTATGTCTCGGGCGGCGACGACGAGGATCCGGCCGAACGCGCGCCCACCCCGCTGCTCGGCGTCGATTTCTCCACCGACCAAGCCACCGGCCGCTACGGCTTCGCCCGCATCTATCCGGGCGACAACTCGCGCGACGGCTACCGCTCGCCGCTGAACCAGCCCGGCATCGGGGTCGCGGCCGGCGACAAGCTCCTCGCCGTGGACGGCATCGACGTTCGCGCCCCCGCGGATCCGTACGCCGCCTTCGTGGGGCTCTCCTCGCCGCTCGAGCTCACCGTGCAGGGCCATGACGGCAAGACCCGCGACGTCACCGTCGATCCCGTGCCGAGCGAGCTGCCGCTGCGCGAAGATGCCTGGATCGCCGACCGCCGCGCCGAGGTCGACCGGCTGTCGGGCGGCCGGATCGGCTACGTCTATCTGTCGAACATGGAGAAGCTCGGGCTCGACCAGTTCATCCGGCAATTCTACCCGCAGATCGACAAGGAGGCGCTGATCGTCGACGACCGCTGGAACGGCGGCGGCAACATCGACCAGCTGCTGCTCGAGCGACTGCGTCGCGTGCTGGTGGGCCTGTCCACCAACCGCGAGGGTGTGGCCAACACGATCCCGAGCTCGGTGCTCAACGGGCCGAAGATCTGCCTGGTGAATTTCTGGTCGGCCTCGGACGGCGACATCTTCCCCTACTTCTTCCGCGCCTACGGCCTGGGCAAGGTTCTCGGCGAGCGGACCTGGGGCGGCGTGCGCGGCATCCGCGGCAACTGGCGCCTGCTCGATGGCGGCGCGATCACCATCCCCGAGGACGCGCTGTACGGGCTGAACTCTCAATGGGTGATCGAGAATCACGGCGTCGATCCCGACATCGTGGTGGACGATCGGCCGGACGATTTCGAGGGGCAGCACGATCTGCAACTGGAGACCGCGGTGGGCATGCTGATGAAACAGATCGGTCCGGACAAGCACGTCCTGCCGCCGCGGCCGTCGCTGCTGCCGGCCTACCCGCCGGAATGAGTTGGCGCGCGGGTCTGTGATGCATCGGCAACGGTCCGGCGTCTCGTAAGTCATTGCAACAGCGAGCGGCTGGACGAGTGGTCGCCCGTCTTGCGACATGTCCGCGGGGAAGCAACGGACTCGATATATGCGCCAGACCACGCGCGGCCTTCTGCTCGGCGCCACCATGCTCGCGACCACTCTGGCGGGACAGGCGCGGGCCGCCGACACCGACGCGTCGATCGCCTCCATCGAGCGGCAGATCCAGCAGCTCAAGGCATCCCTGAGCCATGTCCGCGCCGACATGGCCGCCCGTAAGGCAGAGGTCGCGCGCGCCCGCGCCGCCGCCGCCGAGGCGGAGGCCGAGGCCCGTGCGGCGAACCAGCGCGCGATGGCGAACGCGGGCGGCCAGTCCTTCGGCGGCTCGCAGACCGGCGGGATCTACGAGCCGGTGCCGCAGGGCCGCTATCCCGGCGTCTTCCTCGCCGAGAACACGCCGCAGAACGGCCTCGGCCCGCACGGCGCGCAGACCGCGGGCGAGCAGCAGGCTTCCGCACTCGGGCGCTTCGGACGGTTCCAGCTCGGCGGCGTGTCGGTCCAGCTCGGCGGCTTCGTCGAGGCCATGGCCATCGAGCGCACCCGCAACGAGGCGGCCGATTTCGCGTCGAGCTTCGCCGCCGTCCCGTACGCGAACAGCGCCACCTACCACGAGCCCGAGTTCCGCGGCACCGGCCGCCAGAGCCGCATCTCGCTGCTCATCGAGGGCAAGCCGTCGACGGAAGAGCGGGTCGCCGCCTATTTCGAAACCGATTTCGGCACGGTGGGCACGACCTCGAACTCGAACGAGAGCAACAGCTACGCAACGCGCGTCCGCCAGGCCTACGCGACCTACGACAACGGCGCCTGGGGCTTCCACTTCCTGGGCGGCCAGGCCTGGTCGATGATCACCATGGAC
Organism: uncultured Acetobacteraceae bacterium; assembly: GCA_964247685.1. Taxonomy (GTDB): domain Bacteria; phylum Pseudomonadota; class Alphaproteobacteria; order Acetobacterales; family Acetobacteraceae; genus CAXTPV01. Next base: position 7,741 of record CAXTVZ010000092.1, on the reverse strand, counting down.
CGCGTCGGCATCACGCCCCGCCAGGAGAATATCCCGCTGGTGCCCGACGGGCAGATCCACGTGGGCTTCAACTGGACGCGGCAGTGGCAGGCCCGCTTCGTCAAGGATTTCGACAACCACCGCATCTGGGCCGGCCTCTCCTTCGAGGAGCCGCAGACGGTCTATTCGGTGGCCAACGCCAACAACACGGGCGTGGTCGGCGGCACCGTCAACTACGCCAACGCCGGGGGCTCGCTGCTGAACTCGACCGCGAACTACTCGGCCGACATCGCGCCCGACGTGATCGCCAAGCTCGCCTTCGACCCGAGCTTCGGCCATTACGAGATCTACGGCCTCGCCCGCTTCATGCACACGCGCGACGTGCTGGCCGCACCCGCGGTGAACTCCGGCCGCGACCGCACCGTGCTCGCGGGCGGCGGCGGCGCCGGCCTGCTGCTGCCGATCATCGGGCCGAAGCTGGTGTTCCAGGCCTCGAGCCTGGCCGGCGAGGGGATCGGCCGTTACGCCTCCGGGCAGATCGCCGACGCCACGATCAGCTCCAACGGCACGCCGATCCCCATCCCCGAGATCACGGCGCTGCTGGGCGTGATCTATCACCCGACAAAGGCGTGGGATCTCTACGCCTATACCGGCGCGGAAGAGGCGGCCAAGCGCTCCTACAATGAAAGGTTCCGCGGCTCGCTCGCGACCTACAGTTTCGGCTACGGCAACGGCTACTACAACGATACCGGCTGCTCGACCGAAGGCAGCACGGCCTGCTCCGGCCAGACCCGCGGCCTGGTCGAGGGCACGCTCGGCGGCTGGTATCGCTTCATTCATGGCGATTACGGCACGATGGAGGTCGGCACCTCCTGGTCCTACGTGAAGCGGACCGCGTTCCAGGGCGATGTCTACAACACGGCCGGCACCAGGGTCGAAGGCATCACCACGCCGAAGACCGACGAGAACATCATCCTGATCTCGTTCCGCTACCTGCCGTTCCTCTGATCGGCGGCCAGGTGCCAGCGAGGCATCTGCGGCGTTCTTGCCACAGGGTGTTTCGCGGTTCCGAACGCGGCTGCGATTGTCATGCATACGACACAGACAGCGGCCTCGCGCGGGCCCTAATCCCGGCCAGACACCGGGCGCCTCCAAGTGGTGGCCGGTCATGACGGGGGTTTTCATGACGACTAAGACGGCCACTCGCGCCGGCCTCCTGGCGGCGACCGCACTGGCGGGCGTGCTGGGGACGAGCGGTCCCGCCGCCGCGGACTCGATGTCCAGCATCGAAGCGCAGATCAGGCAGCTGCAGGCGCAGCTGGGCCATGTGAAGGCCGATCTCGCCGCCCGCCGCCAGGAAACGGCCAAAGCCCAGGCCGCCGCCGACGAGGCCCGACGCGAAGCCCGCGAGGCCAACCAGCGCGCCAACGCGAGCGCCGGCAGCCAGAGCTTCAGCGGCTCGCAGACGGGCGGCGTGTTCGGCTCGTCGAACGGCGGCACGTTCTCGGCCCAGAACCTTCCGAACAACGGTCTGGGACCCCACGGCGTCCAGTCGGTCGGACAGCAGCAGGCGTCCGGCCTCGGCTCGTTCGGCAAGTTCCGCCTCGGCGGCGTGACCGTGACGCTCGGCGGGTTCGTCGCGGCCGAGGGTGTCGAGCGCTCCCGCAACGACGTCGCCGATATCGGCATGACGTTCAACTCGATTCCGTATCCGACCTCGGCGCAGTATCACGAGCCGGAGTTCCGCGGGTCGGGCCGTCAGAGCCGCCTCTCGCTGCTGGTCGAGGGCGCGCCGTCTACGGTCTCGAAGGTCGCGGCCTATTTCGAGACGGACTTCCTGACGGTGGGCACGACGTCGAATTCGAACGAGAGCAACAGCTACGCGCTGCGCGTGCGCCAAGCCTACGCGACCTACGACAATTCGACCCTCGGCTTTCACTTCCTGGGGGGCCAGGCCTGGTCGATGGCGACCCAGGACCGCGTCGGCATCACGCCGCGCCAGGAGAACATCCCGCTCACGATCGATGCGCAATACGTCGTGGGCTTCAACTGGGCGCGCCAGTGGCAGGTCCGGTTCGTCAAGGATTTCGACGACCACAGGATCTGGGCCGGTCTGTCGTTCGAGGAGCCGCAGGTCACCTACAGCGTGACGTCGCAGAACGTGGCGGGGGTGAACTCGCCCGCACTCGGCACGCAGGTGAACTACGTCAACGCCGGCGGCTCGCTGCTGAACGCAACCGCGAACTACTCGGACGACATCGCGCCCGACGTCATCGCCAAGCTCGCCTTCGACCCTGGCTTCGGCCATTACGAGGTGCTGGGCGTCTCGCGCTTCGTGAACGCGCGCGACTACACCGTGCCGACCGCGCTCACGAGCGTGGAGCACGACAACAACCGCATCACGATTGCGGGCTTCGGCGGTGCCAACGCGCTGATCCCGATCATCGGCAAGAAGCTAGTATTCCAGGCGACGGGTGCGGCGGGCGAGGGGATCGGCCGCTACGCCTCCGGGCAGCTGCCGGATGCCACGATCAGCCCGAACGGCTCGCCGCGGCCGATCCCGGAAGTCTCGGCGCTGTTCGGCCTCGTCTATCACCCGACCAAGGCGTGGGATCTGTACGCCTATACCGGCACCGAGCAGGAGGCGAAGACCTCCTGGAACTACTACAAGGGCAAGACGGTGACGGCGTACGGCTACGGCAACGGCTACTACGTCGACACGGGCTGCTTCACGGAAGGTTCGACGGCGGCGTGCTCGGGCCAGACCCGCGGCCTGGTGCACGGCACGCTCGGCGGCTGGTGGCGCTTCATGCACGGCGATTACGGCACGCTCGAGGTGGGCGCGCAGTACGAGTATATCCGCCGGACGGCGTTCAACGGCACGTCGGTCGCAACCGTGGGGAAGACCACCGTGGACAGCGTGGTGACGCCGAAGACGGACGACAACGCGGTGCTGTTCTCGTTCCGCTACCTGCCGTTCCTCTGATCTGAAAAAAGGATGTGGGCTCTGCCCCACGCCTCGCTGGGGGCAACCGCCCCCAGACCCGCAAAATCGATGCAGGTCCAGGATCGGCTCGATCCTGGCGGGGTTTGGGGCAGAGCCCCAATCTTCTTCGAAAGTGCGTGCTCAGCACCGTTAAGGTCCTGGTCACGTTCCGGCTCCTAGTGTGGGGCCGACCGTTCCGCACGCCAGCCGGCGCGGTCCATCTTAGGATCCCGGATGTCGTCCACCCTCTCCCCGATCTCGACCTACCTGTCGATCGTCAAGGACGAGCCGGCCGCCGTTCTGAAGATGGTGGAGTCCGACAAGACGGTGGACCGCACGGTCGACGCGTTCGCGGCCGACAGCGTCGACATCGCCTCGCCCACCGACCTGCTGGCGTCGAAAAACCAGGCGGCGCTGGCCGTCGTGCTCGGCGCCTACAACATGAGCGGCCAGAGCACCGAAACCGGCCTGCTGCGCAAGCTCCTCACCCAGGACCCGAGCGTGTCGGGCTCCCTGGTCCGATCGCTCGGCAGTGCCGACGATCTCAATTTCGTGCAAGCGATGAGCGACCGCTCCACGGTCTCGATCGGCTTCGGCGCGCCCACCGCCGCGAGCCTCGCCACCGGCGGCGGCACCGCCTCGGCGATCTCGTTCAACAATCTCGCATGGAGCTCGGCGGACTCCGCGCTGACGGCGGCCTCGCCCGCGACATCGTGGTCCTACGTGCTCGATGACGGCAGTGCCTCGGCCTCGATCGCCGCGGCCCTGACCACGGCGCTGCAATCGACCGGCACCACCGCCGACCCCGTCACCGCGAGCTACAGCGTGGACGCGACCACCGGCGCGATCGTGGGCTCCTCGGGGGCACCCGCGATCACCACCAGCACCGACAGCGGCGGCAACACGGTCTACGGCATCGCGCTCGCCACCAGCAGCAGCGGCGCCGTGGTCCGGTCGGCCAATGTCGTGGCGGTGAACGCGTCGACCGCGGCCGTGACGCCCGCGACCGCCACGCCGCTGCTCGCGGCGGCGATGCAGGCCACGGGCTTCGATGTCAGCGCCAACGCGAGCGGGACGCTGAGCATCACCAACCCCCTCAGCAACGGCACCCTGTCGCTGTCGACCGATTCCTACACCAAGTATGTGGGCACCACGCCGAGCGCGGTCTCGACCGGGCAGAACATCCTCTCGCTCGGCCGCGCCGGGCTGGGCCTGGCCGCAGGCGACGTGCTCACCAGCGGCGGCAGCGAGATCGGCACGGTGAAGTCGGTCGATGCGGTGGGCAACGTCACGCTCGCCGCCAACGCGTCGACCCCGCTCGCCGCGGGCGCGGAGATCGACGTCGCGATCGGCGCCGGCGTCAGCAATGTCGGCACGAGTGTCGCGCCCACGAGTGCGGCCGCCGCCGGCAGCACCACGCTGGCCCTGGGGTCGGGCGCGGCCGGGCTGCAGGCGGGGCAGATCCTGACGGACGGCAGCAGCGTGCTCGGCGTCGTGCGGTCGGTCGACCGGTTCGGCAACGTCACCCTGCAGGCGGGTCTGACGGCTGCGGTGACGGCCGGTCAGGCGCTGACCGCCATCCCGAACGTCGCCAACGCGCAGACTTCCGCGCTGAGCGACCAGAGCAATGTCGACACGATCATCACGAACTACGAAACGAACCAGTACGAGAGCCAGGAGGACAAGCAGATCCCCGGCATGGGCGACGCGCTGTATTTCACCAGGACGATGCCGACGATCACCAGCATCAACCAGCTGATGTCCGACCCGCGGCTGCTGGCCGTCATCACGACGAATCTGGGGATCTCCAGCACCAGTTACGGCGAGCTCTCGTTCACCCAGCAGCAGGCCCTGATCACCAGCAAGGTGAACCTCGCGAGCCTGAGCAAGCCTGCCACCCTGCAGCACTATGTCGAGCAGTATCTGGCGCTGAGCACGACGAAGATCCCCACCGGCAGCGCGGACGCGAACGACGCTGAGGCGCTGTTCTCCGGCCAGGAGCAGGCCGCGGAGGATGCGTCGACGCCGGACACGGATGGGGGCACCGGGTTGCTGTCGGCGCTCTATCCCACGTCGAACAGCGGCATCGGCGTGCTGTCGGCACTCTACCCGTCGGCGACCAGCGATGACGGTCTCAGCAGCGTGCTGAGCGCCATCTACGCCTGACGCCGCGCGCGTCGGGCTTGAACATCGCCTGGATGTGACATCCGCCGGAAGGTCGGTGGATGGCTGAACGGCGTCGTGTCTCGCGAATGCGACGAGCTCGTGACCGTGTCGTCGAAGGTGCCGGCATCGGACGGCGCCCGCGAGGCCTGCTGGATGTCCGGCCGGCAGACAAGTCCGGCGAAAGCAGCGGCGTCGTTCGCAAATCGGCCCGGTTGGGCAGCGCGGACGGCCCATGTCGGTTGACCCGGGGAGCCGACCGCATGTCGCAGCACGGTCGGTGCAACTAATAGTTCCATTATAGGAACAATTTCGCCGTCGCTGTCTCAACCTTTTGCTAACCTTGTCGCGGTTATCTTCTGGTCGGCAAACTGCCAAACAGGGGAAAACCAGTGGCCTTCTCGATCAACACCAACAACGCCTCGCTGGAGGCTCTGACCAGCCTTCGCCAGACCAACGCCAGCCTGACCATGGCCGAGAACGAAGTTTCGACCGGCAAGAAGGTCAACAGCGCGTCCGACGATCCCGCGATCTACGCGATCTCGCAGACGATGAACGCGCAGATCTCCGAGCTGTCCGGCGTGACCTCCGGCCTGCAGGTCACCGCGCAGGTGATCTCCACCGCCGCCACGCAGGCCACCAGCTCGTCGACGCTGCTGTCGACCCTGGCTTCGACCCTCACGGAAGGCCAGACCGAAGGCCTGAGCGCCGAGACCCTCGACGAGACCATCACCAAGACCCTTGCCCAGGTCGACGCCAACGCGAACGGCGCGACGTTCCAGGGCGTCAACCTGCTCGCCGGCGCGGTCGGCAACGGCGTGACCTCGACGACGGCGAGTTCCGTACAGGACCTGACGGGCACATCGTTCCAGCAGGGCGGCTTCAACGCGACCTCCGCAGGCCTCGGCCTCGACGGCCTCAACGTCAGCCAGGCCGGGCTGAAGATCGATCTGGGCGGCTCCTCGGGCACCACCCTCGCCGGTGCCGGCTCGACCGCCGGTGCCGACGCGACCGCCGCGACGATCACGCTTTCGACCACGAGTGCCAACACCGCCACCGGGTCGGCACAGGACATCGCCAACACGACCCAGTTCGTGCTGAACGACAACCAGGCACTCCCGACAACCACCTTGCAGGCGAACGTTCAGACGGCGCTTCAGACCGTCGCTGCCGGCGCGACCATCACCCTCGCCAAGGATGGCAGCATCACAGCGGCGACGGCATCGACCGGCGCGGGCTCCACGGTCAGCGAGGCGACCAACGCCGCCGGCGACAAGGTCTACACCTTCTCGACACCGGGCTCGTCACCGACGACGCTGACGCAGAGCACCGACGCGAACGGCAATGTGAGCCTGACCGTCTCGACCGCGACCGACGCCAACGGCAACACGACGGCCGAGAAAACCTTCGTCAGTGTCAATCTCGGCACGACGACCGCGAAGATGTCCTACGCTCAGGTCACGTCGGACCTCTCGACCGCCATGTCGAACCAGGGCTTCGGCGTCTCCGAGGACTCCGCGTCCGGCGACCTGCTCGTCGCAGGCGGCAACCTCTACACCGGTTCCGGCACTGGCGCGGCGGCCGACACCAACATCACCGCCAGCACGGGCAACACCGTGTTCAGCACGGAAAGCGGCTCGCAGTATGCGGTGCTCGCGGTCAATGCCGCGATCACCCAGCTGAACACGATCAGCTCGGCACTCGGCTCGTCCTCCGACGAGGTCACCGGTCTTCAGAACACGGTGTCCGCGCTCAGCAGCGCGCTGACGAGCGGCGTGGGCGCGCTGACCGACGCCGACCTGTCGGCCGAGAGCGCACAGCTGACCTCGCTGCAGACCAAGCAGAGCCTCGCGATCCAGGCGCTTTCGATCGCGAACTCGCAGTCGCAGTCACTGCTCTCGCTCTTCCGCTAACCTCGTGTTGGCCGCCCGCCGTGAGGCGGGCGGCCATCCCACGATCTCGTTCGTTCCTGTTCGCCACCTCTCGGAGACCCCATGAACGGGCTCAACATCTACAACAGCGTCACCGCGCCGCAGTCCCCACGCGAGCAGGAGGCGCTCGCCTTCCGTCTCGCCGCCCGCAAGCTGCGCGAAGCCACCGACCGCGCCAGCCGCAACAAGGCGCTGCACCTGAACCACGAGCTCTGGTCGATCATGCTACGCGACCTCGGCGGTTCAAATAACGCCCTGCCGCCGATCCTGAAGAAGGACTGTCTCGCTCTGGCGCGTTTCTCCGTCGATTACAGCACACGTGCGGTGCTCAAGTCCGAGCTGGCGCTCGAGCCGCTCATCTCGGTCAACGAACAGGTCGCCGAGGGCCTGGATCAGTCGTCTGCCGCGCCGGCGCCGGTAGCGATGTCCGCACCCGCTATGACCACGCGCCCGGCGATCTTCGCGACGGCCTGAGCGCGTCACGTCATTCGATCTCAGAGGCTGTATCACAAGGCCAGGGCTCTGCCCTGGACCCGCCAAGGGACGGTCGTCCCTTGGAACCCTGATTGTTTTAGGACATGAGGCGGCGCCTGAAACCATCGACTTCACCCGCATGTGTCGCTTGTGATCAGCCCCAAGTCCGGGGTTTTAAGGGCTGCGCCCTTAACGGGGTCCAGGGGCA
>CAXTVZ010000091.1:0-12218 GCA_964247685.1 uncultured Acetobacteraceae bacterium | reverse complement strand
TCGCCACCCACGCCGACCGCAAGCGGCTGTTCGTCGAAGCCGGCTGGCTGATCGTCGACCTGGCGCGCCGCTGGTACGAGCAGGACGACGCGACCGCACTCCCCCGTTCGATCGCCACCCGCGAGGCGTTCGAGAACGCCATGAGCCTCGACATCGCGATGGGCGGCTCGACCAACACGGTGCTGCACCTGCTCGCCGCCGCCCACGAGGCCAGCGTCGACTTCACCATGGCCGACATCGACCGGCTGTCGCGCCGCGTGCCGAATCTCTGCAAGGTCGCCCCCTCGAAGCCGGACGTCCACATGGAGGACATCCATCGCGCCGGCGGCATCATGGCGATCCTGGGCGAGCTCGACCGCGCCGGCCTCCTCCACAACGCGCTGCCCACCATCCACGCGCCGACGCTGGCCCAGGGACTCGCCCGCTGGGACATCGCCCACGCCGAGGCGGCGGCAGGCGAGGCCGGCCGCTTCTACAGCGCGGCTCCCGGCGGCGTGCGCACCACGCAGGCCTTCAGCCAGGACGCGCGATACGAGAGCCTCGACACCGACCGCAGCGCGGGCGTGATCCGCGACGCCGCCCACGCCTTTTCCACTGATGGCGGGCTGTGCGTGCTCTACGGCAACGTCGCCCTCGACGGCGCCATCGTGAAGACCGCCGGCGTGGACGCCTCCCTGCTGCGCTTCTCCGGTCCTGCCCGCATCTTCGAGAGCCAGGAGGACGCGGTCTCCGGCATCCTCGGCGGCAAGATCGTGCGCGGCGACGTGGTGCTGATCCGCTACGAGGGTCCCAAGGGCGGGCCTGGCATGCAGGAGATGCTCTACCCCACCTCCTACCTGAAGTCGAAGGGCCTCGGTCCGCATTGCGCGCTGGTCACCGATGGCCGGTTCTCCGGCGGCAGCGCCGGGTTGTCGATCGGCCACATCTCGCCCGAGGCGGCCGAGGGCGGTGCCATCGGCCTGGTCGAGGAGGGCGACACGATCGTGATCGACATCCCCGCGCGCGTGCTCCGCGTCGAGCTCGACGACGCGACGCTGGCGGCAAGGCGCGAAGCGATGGCGGCGCGCGGCGCGGATGCGTTCCGCCCGGTGGGCCGCGTCCGTCGCGTGAGCCTGGCGCTGCAGGCCTACGCCGCCCTGACCACCAGTGCCGCGCGTGGCGCCGTGCGGGACGTGGCGCAGCTCACCGCAGCCCCTCGCACTTGACCGCTGCCGGCCACGCGCTCGTCACGGGTGCCTCGAGCGGGATCGGGCGGGCGCTGGCGCTGCTGCTCGCCCGCGAGGGTGCCACGCTGCACATCTCCGGCCGCAACCGCGCGCGGCTCGACGCGACCGCGGCGGCCTGCCGGGCCCGGGGGGCGCAGGTCGATGCCCGCCTGCTCGACGTGCGCGACGCGGGCGGCATGCGCGACTGGATCGGCGGCATCGCCCGGCTCGACCTCGCGATCGCCAACGCCGGCACCGCTGCCCTGAACATCTTCCGTGGTCCCGAGACCGAAGCCGACACCGCGGCGATCTTCGCCACCAACGTCAACGGCATGCTCAACACCGTGCAGCCCGCGATGGAGCTCATGCGCGCCCAGCGCCCCGACGCAAGCGGCGTGCGCGGCCGGGTCGCGGTGCTGGCGTCCACCGCCGCCTTCGTGGCGATCCCCACCGCGCCCGCCTATTGCGGGTCCAAGGCGGCGGTCGACTCCTGGGTGGTCGGGCGCGCCGCCTCGGCCCGGCGCGAAGGCATCCGCCTCACCAGCATCTGCCCCGGCTATGTGCGAACCCAGCTCACCTCCGGCAACGACTTCAACATGCCCGGCCTGATGGAGCCCGAGGACGCGGCCGCCCGCATCCTGCGCGCGGTGGCGCATGGCCGTGTGCGCGCCGTGTTCCCCTGGTGGATGGGGTTCGCCTCGCGCTTCGGCGCCAACCTGCCGGCGGGGAGCACGGCGCGTCTGCTCGGGCGCCGCTGCCGCTACGTCGCGGGCGACCGGGCCGATATCGATCAGCCCTCCACCATCCCCGCCTCCCTCCCGGTCGGCGCGGACGCGGCGTGACCGGCGTCGCAGTCGTCACCGGCGCCACCGGCGATATCGGCCGCCACATCGCTCGCGGGCTGCTCGCCGCCGGCTACCGCGTGGTCGCGCTCGGCCGCGACGCCGCGAAGCTCGCGGAGCTCGGCCGCTTCCTCGGCGCCGCAGTCCCCGGTGGCGAAGTACCCGGCGGCGCGTTCGAGACCGAGCGTGCCGACCTGTCGCTGATCGCCGCCAGCAGGCGTGCCGGCGAGGCGATCGCGGGTCGCCACGAGCGCGTCGCCCTGCTGGTCAACAATGCCGGCATCTTCACCACCGGCAGGCGCGAGACCGCCGAGGGTCACGAGCGCACGCTCGCGACCAACCATCTCGCCCCCTTCGCGCTGACCCGCGCGCTGCGTCCCGCCCTCGAGCGGCACGGCGGCGCGCGCATCGTGAACGTGGGCTCGGTGATCGCCGAGCGCGCCCGCTTCGACCTCACCGACCCGATGCCGGCCTCGTGGGAGCTCCGCCGCTCCTGGAACGGCCCGCGCGCCTATGCACGCTCGAAACTCCTGCTGGCGGCCGCGACTTTCGGCTGGGCCCGACGCCTGGCAGGCACCGGGGTGGTGGCGAACGTGGTCCATCCCGGCTCGGTCGCGACCGGGCTCGTGCGCGACGGCGTGCTTGCCCCGCTCGCCTGGCGCCTGCTGCGGCCCTTTCTCCTCACACCCGAACAGGGCGCGGCCGGACCCCTCCATCTCGCGCTGTCGCCCGCCTGGGCGCACCGCTCGGGCCTGTATGCGCGCCGGACTGTGGAGGCGCCCGCCCGCGCGCTTGCGCTGGACGACGCGCTGATCGACCGTGTCTGGCAGCTGACCGAGGAGATCGTGACGAGATGAGGACGACACGCGCCGCGACCCTGGCCGCCCTCCTGATCGCGGGCGTCGCACCCGCGCACGCGACCTGCACCACGCACATGCCGACCACCGCCACCGTCGCCTCGGCGACCGCGCTCGCGGGCCTCGCGAACAGCAGCATCACCCTGGGGACGCCGACCGCGCTCCAGCTCGTGCCCGTCGCCACCGTCCATTTCCCCGCCAGACCCGACAAGACCGACGGCCCCTATGCCGGCATGTTCTCCTTCGACGTGCCGCAGGCCAGCGCCTTCCGGATCTCGCTCGGCGGCCGCGCCTGGATCGACGTGGTGGAGGGGCAGGCGACGATCGCCTCGACCACCCACCAGCACGGCGCAGCCTGCAGCGGCATCGCGAAGGAGGTGACCTTCCCGCTCACCGCCGGGCGACACGTCATCGAGATCACCGCCAGCGCGGCGCCCGGCGTCGCCATCCGCGTCGAGCCGACCGACTGAAGCGGTGGATGAGGGGCGCTACTTGGCGATGCTGCCGGACGCGCTGCTGCCGGAAAACGCGAACGATGTGGCGGCGGCCGCTGTGTGAAGACCAGAGCTCTGCCCTGGGCCCGCAAAGGGCCTCGGCCCTTTGATCCCAGATGTTAAGCAAACGGGGTCTGGGGCCGAGGCCCCAGCGGGTCCAGGGCAGCGCCCTGGCCTTTCTCAACCCAGATGCGCAAGCGCCTCCCCAAGCCGGGCGCTCTCGCCCTGCATTGCCGCAAGCCGCTCCCGCGTCTCCTCCACCACTTCCGGCTTCGCCCGCTCCACGAAATCCGCGCGCTCGAGCTTGGCCGCGAGCCTGGCCGCATCCGCGTCCACGCGCTGGCGTTCGCGGGCGAGGCGCGCGCGCTCGGCCGTGATGTCGATGACGCCCGCCAGAGGTACGACCAACGTCGCTTCGTCGAGCACGATCTGCGCACTCTCGGGCGGCACCTCACCCGTGAGGACCGCGAAGCGCTCGATGCGGGCCATGCGCGCGATCGCCTCGCGCCAGGCCTCGGCGCGCGCGAGCGTCTCCGGCGCGGCCTGGCGGATCAGCACGGTGATCCGCGCACCCGCCGGCACGTTCAGCGCCGCGCGCATCGCGCGAACCTGTGCGATCAGGCGCGTGACCCAGCCGATCTCCGCCTCCGCCGCTGCCGCACCCGCGGGATGGACGGTCTCCGGCCAGGCGCTCGCGATCAGCTGCGCGTGCGGCGCGTGGCCGAGCCGTTCGGCGAGCGCTTCCGTGATGAACGGCATCACCGGATGCAGCAGCCGCAGGATCGCACCGAGCACGTAGGCGCCGGTCGCGCGCAACTCCGCCGATCCCGCGAGCAGCGGTTTGGCAAGTTCGATGAACCAGTCGCAAAAGATGTTCCAGGTGAAGCGGTAGATCGCGGCCGCGTACTCGTCGAAACGGAACGCGTCGAGCGCGTCGCTCGCGTCCGTGATCGCGCGATCGAGGCCCGCGAGAACCCAGCGCGCGAGCGGCGTCTCCACGCCCGCGGGCTCGAAGCCCCGCACGGGTGACGCGGCCTCGTTCATCTCGAGGAACACCGACGCGTTCCACAGCTTGGTCGCGAACGACCGGTATTCGCGCACGCGCTGCGCACCGAGCTTGATGTCGCGCCCCGGTCCGGTGAGCGACGCCACCGTGAAACGCAGCGCGTCCGCCCCGAACTCGTCGATCATCGCGAGCGGATCGACGCCGTTGCCCTTCGACTTGCTCATCTTCTGGCCACGCTCGTCGCGCACCAGGCCGTGGATCACCACGTCGCGGAACGGCACGTCGCCCATGAAGTGCAGCCCCATCATCATCATCCGGGCGACCCAGAAGAAGATGATGTCGAAGCCGGTGACCAGCACGTCGGTCGGGTAGTAGCGGGCGAGCTCGGGCGTCTGTTCCGGCCAGCCCAGCGTGGAGAACGGCCAGAGTGCGGACGAGAACCAGGTGTCGAGCACGTCCGGATCCTGCTCGAGTGGCGTGTCGCTCCCGTAATGCGCAGCCGCGAGCGCGCCCGCCGCGTCCGCATCGCGCGCCACGAACACCTCGCCGTCCGGCCCATACCAGGCCGGGATCCGATGCCCCCACCAGAGCTGCCGCGAGATGCACCAGGGCTGGATGTCGCGCAGCCAGCTGAAGAAGGTGTTCTCCCACTGGCGCGGGTGAAAACGCGTGCGCCCCTGCTCCACCGCCTCGATCGCCGGGCCCGCGAGTGCCTTGGCGTCGCAATACCACTGCGTGGTCAGCCGCGGCTCGACCACCGCACCCCCGCGATCGGCATGCGGCACGGCGTGCGTGTGCGGCTCGGTGGCCACCAGGAAGCCGAGCCGGTCGAGCTCGGCCACGATCGCGGTTCGCGCATCCTCGCGCGGCAGCCCCGCCAGCTCGCGCACGAACACCGGGTCGGCCACGCCCTCGACGGCGACGAGCTCGTCCTCGATCTCGGCGAGGTCGATATGCGCGCCCGCATCCAGGATGCTCGGCATCGGCAGGTCGTGGCGGCGGCCCACGGCGAAATCGTTGAAGTCGTGCGCGGGCGTGATCTTGACCGCGCCGGTTCCCTTCTCGGGATCGGAGTACTCGTCGGCCACGATCGGGATCCGCCGTCCGGTCAGCGGCAGGATCACGTGCCGCCCCACCAGCGCCGTGTAGCGTTCGTCGGTCGGATGCACCGCGACCGCGGTGTCGCCCAGCATGGTCTCGGGCCGCGTGGTGGCCACCGTGATCGAGAGGCCATCCTCGCCCTCGACCGGATAGCGGATGTGCCAGAGATGCCCGCGCACCTCGCGGCTCTCGACCTCGAGGTCGGAGATCGCCGAGCGGAACGCCGGGTCCCAGTTCACCAGGCGCCGGTCGCGATAGATCAGCCCCTGCGCGTGCAGCGTGACGAACACGTGGCGGACCGCGGCCGACAGCCCCTCGTCCATGGTGAAGCGCTCGCGGCTCCAGTCGAGCGAGGCGCCGAGCCGGCGCAGCTGCTGGGTGATGGCGCCGCCGTGCTGGCCCTTCCACGCCCAGACGCGTTCGAGGAACGCCTCGCGCCCGATCGCGGCGCTGCTGGTGCCTTCCCGGGCGAGCTGGCGCTCCACCATCAGCTGCGTGGAGATGCCGGCATGGTCCGTGCCGGGCTGCCACAGCGCGTCGCGGCCGCGCATGCGGGCCGACCGGACCAGCACGTCCTGCAGCGTCATGTCGAGCGCGTGGCCGACATGCAGGCTGCCCGTGACGTTGGGCGGCGGGATCATGATCGCGAAGGGGGGCCGGTTGCTGTCGGGATGCGCGGCGAAGGCACCGCTCTCCTCCCAGTCGCGCGAGAGGGACGCCTCGACGGCGTCGGGAGTGAAGGATTTTTCGAGCATGGTGCCGAGAACCTAGCGCAATCCCGCGCGAAGCGCGCCCGCTGGCGCCGCGATGGGGACAGGATTACCAGCTTGTTCACGATTTCGCGAGACTATGGGTCCCGCAGGATCGGACCCCACGAGGCAAAACGATGCGCGACGACGAGATCGAGGCGGGTGCGACGGCATTCCTCGAGAGGACCGCAGCCCGGATCGAGGTGGAGATGGGCGCGATCCGCGAGAGCTGGTCGGCGGTCTCGGACGAGAACCGCGCGGCCGTGCTGGCGCGGCTCGAGCGGTCGGCACCCCAGATCGTTCGCCTGCTCTGTCCCGATTACGGGCGCTTCACCGCGCACTGACGCGAGAGGCGAGCCGCGGCACCGGGTTCACGCGCCGTCGCGCTCCACGATGCGGGCGATCTCGGCCTGCACCATTCGCTCCACGAGCTCGGGCAGCGAAGCGTCGAGCCAGGATTTGAGCAGCGGGCGCAGCTCCTGGCGGATCATCTCCTCGATCGTCGGCCCACCGGCATGCGAGCTCATCGCGATCCCCGGCGTCGCTGCTGCGGCGGCCGACGCGGCGCGCTGCTCGCGCAGCGTGTCGCGCAGCGAGCCGAACGCGTGCCCTGCCGTTTCCGCGGTGTGCGGCTCGATGATCGGCTCGTCATGCGCCGCGGCCGTGGTCACGGCTGCCGGCGTATTCGCACGCGGCGTCTCGACCAGCTTCGCCTCCGCGGGAGCGGGTGCCGGCGCAGGACGGCCGCTCGTGGTCTCGGCGGAGAGGGGCTCGGACGCCGGCTCGACCTGTGCCGGGACCGCGGAAGCGGGCGCGACCGGCGGCTCGGGCTCCTCGTCGCCCCATTCGGAGGCCCAGGCGGCCAGGTCCGGCGACAGCTCGTCCTCGGCTGGCACGTTCCCACCGGCTTGTGCCGGGGTCGGCGCCGGCTTCGATGCGCCGCCGCCAGGGCCGGGCTCGATCATCATGCCCGGTTCCAGCTCGAACACGTCGGACGCCGGTGCGGCCGCATCGGCATGAGCCTTGCCCGGCCGCGAAGCGTCCTCACCCAGGATGCGACGGACGGACGCGATGATGTGGCTGTCATCGTCCTCCTCCGCGGCGGCCATCGGTCAGCGGCCCGGCTGCTTCACGGCGTAGTCGTTGGTGCCCCACAGCCGGTCGCGGACCGCGTTGTAGTAGGCGGTCTCGTCGTAGATCGGCACATCGAGGCGCAGGTCGCGCGCGGTGAGCTTGCCCAGCGCGTCGGCCACCGAATAGGAGGCGAGCACCAGGGTCGCCAGGTTCTGCACCAGCGAGGTCTGCGCGTTGAGCAGGGTCTGCTGCTGCTGCAGCACCTCGAGCGTGGTGGACGTCCCGACGATCGCCTGCCGCTCCACGCCGTCGAGCGCCACGAAGCCCGCGCGCACCGCGGCGCGGTCGCTGTCCACCGCCGAGCGGCTGGAGATCAGGCTCTCCCAGGCCGAGATCACCGTCTGCAGCGCGGTGCGGCGCGCCTCGTCGACGGTGCGATGCGCGACCTGCGCGGTCTGCCGCGCCTGGCGGATGCCGGCATACTCGGCGCCCCCCTGATAGATCGGGATCGTCAGGTTCATCAGCGCCTCGAGGCCGCCGAAGGCGATGCCCTGCTCCGCCTGGTTCTCCTCGTGGAGATACTCGATCTGGAGTGCCGCCTTCGGCATCAGGTTCGAGAACGCGACGTCCACCGCGTCCTTGGCCTGGGCCTCGTTGAACAGCTGGTAGACCACGTTCGGGTTGTTCTCGACCGCGGAGACCATCGCCTCCTGCTCGGTCTTCACCGGGGTGGCGAGCGGCTGCGGCTCGACGAGGTCCTCGGGCGGCTCGGTGCCGACCTGCTGGACGAAGGTGGCGTTGGCCGTCAGCAGCGTGCCCTCGGCGCTCTGCCGCGTGGCGCGCGCGCTGGCCAGCGCCGATTCCGCCTGGGCTACGTCGGTGCGGGTGATCTCGCCCACCCGGAAGCGGTCCTGGGTCGCGCGGAGCTGCTCGGCCAGCACCTGCTCGTTGTTGATCTGCAGCTGCAGCAGCTGCTTGTCCTCGATCACGCCGACATAGGACTGCACGACGTTGAACATGACGGTCTCTTCCGTCGCGATCAGGTTGGCGCGCTCGGCATAGACCTTGTTGACCGCCTCATGCGTGGAGGATGTGGTCTTGCCGCCATTGTACACCGGCTGGTTGATCGAGCCGGTGACCTGGTAGCCCCGCGGATTGATCCAGACCTTCTCGCCGGGCACGTTCTCCGAGCCGAAGGTCGAGACGACGCCGCCGGAGTTCGTCACGTTCTCGATGTCGTCCTCCGAGCCCGTCGCCTGGATCTCGATGGTCGGACGCCAGCCGGCCAGCGCGGTGGGCACGTTCTCGTCCACCGAGCGGAGGTTCGCGCGTTCCGCCTGCAATTGCGGGTTCGTGAGGTAGGCCTGCGCCAGCGCCTCCTGCAGCGTGTGCGGGATGAGCAGCGGCGACTTGCTGGTGGCGCCGAAAGCGCCGGCATCGAGGCCGGTGCCCGCCAGCAGGACGGATGCGAACCCCAAGGATGCGAGCCCCCGAGATGCGAGCTCCTGGGCCGCGCCCGTTTGCGTCTTCTTCATCAACCCGACCCCCAGCCGTGGGCGGCCCCGATCATCGCCGGATCCGAGGCAGCGTCCCAGGCTGTTCTCTGCCACAGCGAGGCCGCACCTGCCAACGCCCGCGCACGGTTCCGCGAGCAAGCGGCCGGGTTCAGAAGCGGAACGCGGGCGGGATCGTGAATCCCGGCAACACTGCGGTGGCCGCGTCGAAATGCGGCCAGGGCCGCAAGGCCGCCCCCGCATGCTCCGCCAGCACGCCGCGGCCGGTCTGGCCGGGCGGCTGCAACACGGTCGCGAGCCGGCCGCCGGCGGCCACGGCCGCGGCGATCGCGGGCGGGATCAGCTCGACCGCCCCCTCGACGAGCACGACCGCGAAGGGAGCGGCGCCCGGCAGGCCGGCGGCGAGCGGGCCATGATGGAACGCGATCGTCCGCCCGAGATCCGCGGTGGCCGCGCGCGCGAGCTCGAGCAGCGCTGGCGTCTCCTCGAGTGCCGTGACCTCCAGGCCGAGCAGGGCCAGCACGGCCGCGCCGTAGCCGGCGCCCGCGCCCACCACCAGCGCGCGCTCGCCGCGATGCGGCACGAGGATCTGGATCAGCCGCGCGAGGATGCGCGGCTCCATCAGCACGCGGCCCTCGCCCAGCGGCACGTCGCGGTCGGCATAGGCGATGGCGCGCTGTGCGTCCGGCACGAACCGCTCGCGCGCGAGATGGCGCATGGCGTCGATGATGCGCACGTCGCGCAGCCGCGCCGGCGTCAGCTGACCCACCACCATGTTCTCCCGGGCGCGGGCCCAATCGTGGGAAGGGTCGGTGGCGAGGTCGGGGGCGGCGTGTGGGGGCATGGCGGCTTCCATCCGGACAGCGGGCTTTAACGTCGCGGAGGCGTCAGCGACAAGCCGTCACCCTCACCGAAGCCGCTTGACCGAGGCGCCCCGGCGCGGGATATCCGCGGACCCGCGAGCCGGTCCGGTGGCAGAGTGGTGATGCAGCGGACTGCAAATCCGCGAATGTGGGTTCGATTCCCGCCCGGACCTCCAGCTCGATCAGACCCCCGGCATCAGGATCAGCCCGCGCAGGCGCTCCACCGTGACCGGGTCCGGGTGCGCCGTGCCGGGTGCGGTGACCGACGCGGCACCGCTCGCCACCCCCCACGCGAACGCATCCTCGGGCGCGCGGCCCTGCGACAGCGCCATCACCATGCCGGCGAGGAAACTGTCGCCCGCACCCACCGTGCCGTTCACCACCACCCGCAAGGCCGGCAGCCGCAGCAGCCCCGCCGCACTCGCCAGCAGCGCGCCGTTCTCGCCCAAGGTCAGCGCAACGAGCTCGGCCTGGCCGCGGCGGACCACTTCCATCGCGGCCTCCTCCTGTGCCGCGTGGTCGGGCAGCCTGCGGCCGGCGACGCTCTCGAGCTCGCTCAGGCTCGCTTTCATCAGCGTGACGGCCTCGCCCTCGAGCCCGGCGCGAAGCGCCGGCCCGGAGGTGTCGAGCACGAAGCGCATGCCGGCCCGCCGCGCGTGCTTGCCCAGACGGGCGTAGAAATCCTCCGGTACGCCCGGCGGCAGGCTGCCGCTCGCGATCAGCCAGCCGGCGCGGACGTCAGCCACTGCGTCGAGCATCGCGGTCCATTCCGCCTCGCTCACCAGCGGACCCTGCGCCACGAAGCGGTATTCATGGCCGGTCGCGACATCGACCACGGTGTGGCTGATGCGCGTGCGCCCGGCGATCGGCACGCGGCGATGCGGCAGGCTCGCCTCGCGGAGCATCTCGTCGAGCAGCCGCCCGCTGAAGCCGCCGGCCAGCGTGAGTGCCAGCGGCCGACCGCCCAACGCCTCGATCACGCGCGCCACGTTGATGCCGCCGCCGCCCGCATCGTGCCGCTCGGCGAAGGTGCGGAGCTTGTGCGTCGGCCGCACGCTCGGCACCTGGGCCGCGAAGTCGATCGTCGGGTTCATCGTCACGGTGACGATCGTGGCGGGCTCGTCGGAAGCGGGAGGCGTGGTCAAGCGAGCTCGCCCGCGATCGTGGGGATCAGCTCGGAGACCGTCGGATGGATGTGCATCGTGCGGCGCAGCCGGTCGGCGGTGGCGCCATTGGCCATCATGTCGAGGATCGTGTGGATCGCCTCGTCGCCGCCGGTGCCCAGGATCGTGCCGCCGAGGATCCGGTCGGTCGCGGCGTCCACCACGATCTCCATGAAGCCCGCGGTCTCGCCCTTCTCGCGTGCGCGCCCGACGCGCGTCATCGGGCGGTGGCCGATTCTGATCGTGTGACCGGCCGCACGCGCCTGCGCGGCGCTGAGCCCGACGCGGCCGAGCGGCGGGTCGGTGTAGAGCGCGTATGCGGGGATACGGTCGCTGATCGATCGCGCGCCGCCCGCGAGCAGGTTCTCCGCCACGATCTCGTAATCGTTGTAGCTCGTATGGGTGAAGGCGCCGCGCCCGTTGCAATCGCCGAGCGCCCAGATGCCGGGCACGTTCGTCGCGCACCGGTCGTCGACGGTGATGAAGCCGCGCGCATCGGTCGCGATGCCGGCGCGGTCGAGGCCGAGATCGTCGGTGTTGGGCACGCGGCCGACCGCCACCAGCACGTGACTCGCGAGGAGTTCGGCGCCGTCGAGCCGCACCGTGATGCCGTCCGCGTGCGGCGCGAAACCGATGCAGCCGGCGTCGGTGCGGACAGCGACGCCCTCGGCTTCCAGCACCTCGCGGAGGGCCGCTGACACCGGAGCATCCTCGCGCGCGACGATGCGTGGTCCGCGCTCGACGATCGTGACGCGTGCGCCGAGCCGGCGGAAGGCCTGGCCGAACTCGAGCCCGACATAGGAGCCGCCGACAACCACGAGATGCTCCGGCACGACCGCGAGCGCGAGCAGGGAGCTGTTGGTCAGCAGCGCCACATCCGTCCCACCCGGCATCGGCGGGATGTGCGCGCGGCCGCCCACATTGATGAAGATGTGCTCGGCTTCGAGGAGATCGTCGCCGACGCGCACGGTGCGCGGCCCTTCGAAGCGGGCATGACCGCGGATCAGCTCGACGCCGGCAAGCGAATTGAGCCAGGTTTCGTTGCCAACGCGGCTGTCGGCGGCGACCTTCTGCACGCGGGCCTGCACGCGCGCCATGTCGATCGAGATCGGACCGGTGCGGACACCGTATTCCGCGCCGCGGCGCGCGACATGGGCGGCGTGAGCCGAGGCGATCAGCGTCTTGGTGGGCGTGCAGCCGGTGTTGACGCAGGTGCCCCCCACGAGATGGCGCTCGATCACGGCCACGGTGCGGCCAGCGGCCGACAATCGGGCCGCCATCGATGGTCCGGCCTGGCCGGCGCCGATGACGATCGCGTCGAAGCGTCGCGCCGTGGATGCGACACGATCG
>CAXTVZ010000090.1:0-12290 GCA_964247685.1 uncultured Acetobacteraceae bacterium | reverse complement strand
TGCTCGAGACCTTGGCGTGGCAGGAGGCAGCTCTCGACTTTCCCGACGACGCCAGTGATGCCGAAATCGACGTCCGCATCGATGCTCGCATCGACGAACTGATTTCCTCCCTCGTCGCCCATCTTTCCGACGGCCAGCGTGCGGAGCGGCTACGCACCGGCATCGTCATCTGCGTGACCGGCGAGCCCAATGTCGGCAAGTCGAGCCTCGTCAACCGCCTTGTTCAGGAAGACGTCTCGATCGTCTCGGCACGGGCGGGAACGACGCGCGACCTTGTGGAGGCTCGGCTCGTGCTGGCAGGTGTTCCGGTGACTCTGGTGGACACTGCCGGTCTTCGTGAAACGGAGGACGAGCTGGAACTGGAGGGGATCCGACGGGCACGTGCCAAGGCCCACGCTGCGGACATCGTCCTGGACATCGTCACAGAGCACGCAGAGCGACCATCCGCTCCGGCCAACACGGTCCGCGTCATCAACAAGATTGATCTCCCGGGCAGCGCGTCAGGCGCGGGTCTCGGGGTCAGCGCCCGCACGGGTGCCGGTGTCGCGGAGCTCCTGGGCATCCTGGCCGACCGGGTTCGCGAGATAGCCTCACGCACACCGCACCCGGCGATGACCCGGGGGCGGCACCGGCACTGCATCGAAACGGCGCGCGATCACCTGGTCGCGGCCCGAAGTGTCGGGCCCGCGGAGCTCAGGGGCGAGGAGCTGAGACTGTCGATGCAGGCGCTCGGCCGGTTGACGGGGCGGGTCGACGTCGAAGATGTGCTCGACACCATCTTCTCTTCTTTCTGCATCGGGAAATAGGCGAGGGACATGCCCGGAGAGTTCGACGTTATCGTTGTCGGAGGTGGTCATGCCGGGACGGAAGCCGCGGCGGCGGCGGCACGCAGCGGGGCGCGCACGCTCCTCCTCACCCAGGATCCTGGCCGAATCGGCGAAATGTCGTGCAATCCGGCGATCGGGGGGATCGGCAAGGGTCATCTTGTTCGCGAGATCGATGCGCTCGACGGGATCATGGGCAAGGCCGCGGATCGGGCCGGGATCCACTTCAAGCTGCTCAATAGAAGCAAGGGCCCGGCTGTTCATGGTCCTCGCGCCCAGGCCGATCGCGGCCGTTATCGCCGCAGCGTGCAGGCGTTGTTAGCTGATCAGGGCGGCCTCACGATCATGGCGGGTGCAGCAAGCGACCTCATGGTCGACGCCGGTGGTCGACTCGAAGGCCTTCGCTGCGAAGGCGGAACATCGTTCCGCGCCGCCGCTGTCGTGGTCACGACAGGCACGTTCCTCCACGGGATCATCCATGTCGGGAGTGAGAGCAGGCCAGCGGGGCGCTGGGATGACGCGCCCTCCATCGGGCTCGCACGATGCTTCAAAGCACTCGGGCTGAGGCTCGGACGGCTGAAGACCGGCACGCCGCCTCGACTTGCTCGCAAGAGCATCGATTGGGACAGTCTGGCGGAAGATCCAGGTGACGTCGTGCCGGAGGTGTTCAGCCGACTCACCACGCAGATCACCAATCCCCAGATCTCCTGCCGCGTCACATCCACGACACCGCGGACGCACGACATCATCCGCGCGAACCTCCATCTGTCTGCCCTGTATGGCGGACTGATCAGCGGTCGCGGGCCCCGCTACTGCCCTTCCGTCGAGGATAAGATCGTCAAATTCGCCGATCGGACGAGCCACCAGATCTTCCTTGAGCCGGAGGGTCTTCCGGATGGTCCAGACGGGGACGTCGTTTATCCGAACGGGATCTCGACCAGCCTGCCCCTCGCGGTTCAGTCAGCGATGGTGTCGTCGATACCAGGGCTGAAGCACGCCTCCATCCTGCGCCCCGGATACGCGATCGAATACGACCACGTTGACCCGCGCGAACTCGAAGCGACATTGGAGCTTAAGCGTTTGCGAGGCGTGTTCCTGGCCGGCCAGATCAATGGCTCGACAGGATATGAGGAGGCGGCTGCTCAGGGGATGCTGGCCGGTCTGAATGCCGCACGCCGTGCAGGTGGCTGCGAACCCATCATCATCGGCCGCGAGCGCGCTTACCTCGGTGTCATGGTCGATGACCTGACCACCCATGGCGTGACGGAGCCATACCGGATGTTCACATCCCGAGCCGAGTATCGCCTGACGCTTCGTTCCGACAACGCTGATCTCCGGCTGACACCCCTTGGCATCGAACTCGGTTGCGTCGGGCGCGAACGAGCCTCCGTGTTTGCCGATGATCAAGCCCAGATCGCGACTGCAGAGTCGGAAGCGCGCGAGATGTCGATAGACGAGCGTGGCCGACAGCGCTCGCGCTCTGATCAGCTGGCATCTCAAGGCTCCGATCCCGCCTGGTTACGGCCCTATTCGGAACGTGTGCGACGGCACGTCCGCACCGAAGCGCAATACGCCGGCTACCTCGAGCGACAGGCCAGGGACATCGCACGTCTTCGCTCCGAGGCTGCTGTCACTTTCCCGAAGCGCCTCGACTACCGGCATGTCGGCGGGCTGAGCCTTGAGATGCAGGAGCGCTTCGAGGCCGTTCGCCCCGGGAATTTCGCTCAGGCACAGCAGATCCCCGGCGTCACGCCGGCGGCCCTGTTGGCCGTCCTGGCGCATGTGCGGAGCGGCGATGTTGCTGCGTGACGTACGCCGATGAGCCTGTGGATTGTTTCACGTGAAACATCCGAGCGGCTCGCGGTCTTCGAGGCGCTTCTGCTTAAATGGAACGCCAGGATCAACCTGATCGGACCGAAAGAAGCACCCGATCTTAGAAGGCGTCACGTCGAAGACAGTCTCCAGCTGCTGTGTCTGCTTCCATCGGATGGACAGGTCGTGGATCTGGGCACCGGCGGAGGCTTCCCCGGGCTGGTCATTGCCATCGCAGGCAATCGGGACGTCACACTCGTTGAAGCCGATGCACGAAAAGCAAGCTTTCTACGCGAAGCTGGCCGAGCCACGGGCGCTCGGGTCGAGATCATCAACAGCCGGATTGAGCAATGCGGCCTCCGCGGCGCGCCGATTGTAACAGCGCGCGCGCTGGCACCGATGCCGCGACTGTTGGAGCTGGCCTGTCCGATCGTCGCGGCAAGCGGCGTCTGCTTTTTCCCGAAAGGTGGGAATGCCGACGCCGAATTGACCGCCGCCAGAAGCCGGTGGCAGATGTCCGTCGAGCGTCATCCAAGCCGAACAACGGCGGATGGCTGTATCCTTGAGGTGCGACATCTCCAGCTTGCCGACGCCGCGTAGCACGGCTCGTGGACCAATCATCATCGCCATCGCCAACCAGAAGGGAGGCGTCGGCAAGACGACGACGGCGATCAACCTGGCAGCCTCGCTGGCCGCTGCGGGGCATGAGACGCTCGTGGTGGACCTCGACCCACAGGGAAACGCATCAACAGGTCTCGGGCGTGAGCGGCAGGCGAGGCAGAGCGGCACATACGCCCTGCTTGAACAGGATGCCGACGCCGCGAACTTGGCTCGACCTACCGGCGTGAAAGGCTTGTCGCTGATCGCGTCCGACACTGCACTCGCCGGAGCGGAAATCGAGCTGGTGTCGGTCGAGCGGCGTGAAGGACGGCTCAAGGACGCGCTACATCAGACCTCGCTGTCAGCCTTCCGCTTCATTCTGGTCGATTGCCCGCCGAGCCTTGGATTGCTGACCCTCAACGGTCTCGTGGCCGCGCATTCCGTGCTCGTCCCACTTCAATGCGAATTCTTTGCACTGGAAGGCGTCAGCCACCTAATCCAGACGGTCGAGCGAGTTCGCCGCAGCTTCAATCCTGGGCTGCGCCTGGAGGGGATCCTCCTGACCATGTTTGATCGGCGCAACAACCTCTCGGAACTTGTGGCGGAGGACGCCCGAAGCTTCTTCGGCAAGGATGTGTTCGAGACGGTGATCCCCCGCAACGTCAAGCTGTCGGAAGCATCCAGCCATGGAACGCCCGTCACGGCCTATGATCCGAGATCCGCAGGCGCCGCCGCCTATCAAGCGCTCGCCGCCGAGCTGATCACGCGGCACATGGAAAGCCCGCGATGAGCGAGCGCAAGGAACGGGCACCGAAACTCGGACGCGGGCTCGCGGCTCTCTATGGTGACCTTCCCCCCGACACCGCCGCCGCCGCATCATCGCGGGCCGTTGCTGTCACGTCCCTCAGACCTGGTCCCTTTCAGCCGCGCCGCGACATGCCGGAGGAGGCGTTGGACGAGCTCTCTGCGTCGATCCGGATGCACGGTGTGTTGCAGCCGATCCTCGTTCGGCCTGATCCTGCGCAAGGGGGACGCTTCCAGATCATCGCCGGTGAGCGACGTTGGAGGGCGGCGCAACGCGCCGGCTTGCATGAAGTCCCCGTCCATGTCCGTGAGTTCAGCGACGCGGACGCCCTCGCCGCCGCCTTGATCGAGAACCTCCAACGTCAGGATCTGAACCCAATTGAGGAGGCGGAGGGGCTTCGCCGGCTCGGCGAGGAGTTCGGCCTCTCCCAGGAAATACTTGCGGCATCCGTCGGCAAGTCTCGAAGCCACATCGCCAACATGCTTCGCCTTCTGACGCTTCCCCCAACAGTGCAGGGTGATGTTCGACGTGGTGCTCTCACCGCAGGTCACGCGCGCGCGCTGCTGATGCACGCGGATCCGGCAAAAGCAGCGCTAACCGTCCTGTCCCGCGGCCTGAACGTCCGCCAGACGGAGGCACTGGCAAAATCGCCGAGTCGAGCTCCCGTCGCAACCGAACCATCCAGCGCTCACTTCGAGACGGCCGCTCTCGAGCGCGACTTGATGGCGCGGCTCGGGTTGAAAACGAAGATCAGCTTCGACGGAAAAGGCGGTCAAGTGGTCTTCAGCTACCGCTCGCTCGACCAACTCGAAGGGCTGCTCCGACTCCTCGATGTTGGGGGCACTGGATAGCGACATTCCCGCTCTTGCGTCCGGTGCACTTTGCCCTTACCTCCTGCCCCGCACGACGGATGGCCTCCCGGCTCGGGGGCGCATAGCTCAGTTGGTAGAGCAGCTGACTCTTAATCAGCGGGTCCAAGGTTCGAGCCCTTGTGCGCCCACCATCCTTTCGTCAGAACGGCTGCGCGATCGCCATCATGACGATGACGATCATCAGTAGCGTCGGAACCTCATTTGCGATCCTGAAGAAACGCTGCGGCTTGGTGTTCCGGTCCTCCAGGAAAGCACGGCGCCAGGCGCTGCATGCGCCGTGAAAGCCGAACAGCAGGAATACGCCGGCGAGCTTGATCCACCACCAGGGGGCTGACCAGTCGACAGCACCCGGTGTGAGGACAAGAAGCACGCCAAAAGCGAGAGCTGCCAGCATGGCGGGCGTTGCGATCAGCTTGAGGAGGCGCCGCTCCATGACCTTGAAGCGCTCGCTCGCCTCAGACCCTTCGGCTGTTTCGCAATGATAGACGTAGAGGCGGGGAAGATAGAGAAGCGAAGCCATCCAGGCGATCACGGCAATGAGGTGGAGCGACTTGGTCCAGCCGAAAAACGGTGCAAGCGCGTGTATGGTCATCCAACATGTTCCAGGTCGGATGCCTTGCGAGCCCGGGCGTGCGGGCAGTCTCCAGATGAGTGTGGACAAAGCGCTCGACCTGCGAACGAGCACAGTCCCGGTCCACGATCAAGCGCGGTCCGGACGATCCCCGCGAGTGCCGCGATGAACGCGGGATTGTCATTCTGGGCAGGGACCCTGCTGTAGAACGGAACACCCACGCGATCCGCAAGCTCACGGTATTCGACATCCAACTCGACCAGTGTCTCGGAATGTTCCGATACAAAGGCCAGAGGAACGACGAGAAGGCTGATCCCCTCGGCTCCCGCACGCTCGATCTCCGCATCCGTGCTCGGCTCAAGCCATTGCTGCGGGGTCGCCCGTGACTGGTAGCAGACGACAGTCTCGTCGAGCGCCGGGTCCGCGACGTCGGCGTTGCGAAGAACGTTCAGGATCGAAGATGCCGTTCGCTCGATCTGACATTGATACGGATCGCCCCGCTTGACGATGATCTCCGGCAAACCGTGTGCCGAGAACAGGATCCGCACCTTGGTGTCGTCCCCGCATTCGGCCCGGAAGTTGGCCAGGTGGCGACGGAGGATCGAGGCGGTTGCCGCGACAAACTCCTTGTCCGCATACCAGCAGCACAGGGTTGTCGTCTCAGCCACAAGTCCTGCCTTTGCCGCTGCCTCACGCCAATCCGTGAGCGAACTTCCGGTCGTCGTTGTCGAGTATTGTGGATAGAGCGGCAGCAGCAAAATCCGATCGGGTGCAAACTCCTTCACCTGTCGGACCGTCTCGGTGGCGAACGGATGCCAGTATCGCATGGCGATGAAGCAGCGGATCTCGCCATCGTCCTTGACCTCAGCCTCCAGCGCACGTGCCTGACGGCCGGTCAGTTCGAGAAGAGGGGAACGGCCGCCGAGGATCTTGTAGTTCTCGGTGGCAGGCTTGACCCGAGCGCGTGCAATGATCCTGGCGAGCAAGGGCCGCACGAAAAACGGGACCCGCAAGATTGCAGGGTCCTTGAACAGGTTCAGCAGGAACGGTCTGACCGCTGCCAGGCTGTCGGGGCCGCCAAGATTGAATAGGACGATGGCCGTTCGTTGTGGTCTGAGCGCCTTCAAAGTGCTCGGACCTGCGCCACGAGTCGCTGCACATGTTCCGGCGGCGTCTCCGGCAAAACTCCGTGGCCAAGATTGAAGATATGCGGAAGGCCGCGAAGTGACGCAGTGATCCTGTCCACCTCGGCGACCAGCGTCGAACCGCCACTCAGAAGGCAGACCGGATCGAGGTTGCCTTGCAACGCCGTTCCACCTGGCACGTCTGCCCGAGCCGCCTCCAGATCGACGCTGCTATCCAGTCCGACACCATCCACACCCGTCTCGGTAACGTAGAGCGGCAACAACGTGCCCGCGAGACGTGGAAAACCGATGATGCGGATCTCAGGACGAGCTTCTCGCAAGGCGCGCACGATCGTCGCGGTCGGTTTGATAACAAAATGATGGAATAGGGGTGAGGGCAGGATCCCCGCCCAGCTGTCGAACAACATGACGGCTTCGGCACCTGCGTCGATCTGCTGCATCAGGTAGGCGATAGTCGCGTCGACGAGAATGTTCATCAGACGGTCAAATGACGCCGGCGCCTCATACGCCATCCGGCGAACAGCGACAAAATCCCGCGAGCCGCGTCCCTCGATCATGTAGCAGGCCACGGTGAACGGACTTCCGGCAAAGCCGAGAAGCGCCGAACCGCTCCCGTCCGCATCGAGCGCCGCTCTGACCCGTCGCACCGTTTCCATGATGGGCGCTGTCGCATCAGCCAAGCGTCGCGGCTCAAGACTGCTGATGTCGGCCTCGTTCCGGACCGGTTCCAGGACCGGACCTTCGCCTTCGACGAAGCGGAGCGACTGGCCCAGGCCCCACGGGATCATGAGGATGTCGCTGAACAGGATGGCCGCGTCCATCCCAAACCGGCGGATGGGCTGGAGCGTGATTTCAGTGGCAAGGTCGGGTGTCAGGCATCTGGTGAGGAAGTCCGCTTGGCTTCGAAGTTCACGAAACTCGGGAAGGTAGCGGCCGGCCTGACGCATCAACCATATCGGCGGCGGCCAGACGGCTTCCCCCGCCAGAACCCTCAAAAGCATCTTTTGTGTCATCTCATGCATCCCGGCCGCCGGTAGCTCTACCCATCAAGGAGAAGGAAAGAAATGGAGCGGGGTAGGTAGGAGCCTGTGGATGTCGGGGTACATCCCGTCACCGCAACTCTTCCCCGATCCATCCACAGGCGCCGTCCTGCCCAAGGCTTTGAAGCAGCGCGGTTCTCGTCCAGATGTCCAGTGACAGGGCGACAAGCTCGGATCTTCGTCCCCCGTATCCTCCTGTTGGTCGGTTCTCCACAGGTCTCCATCGCCTCTTGAAATCCGGCGGTATGTTTCCCCGCAATCCCCGCTATCCTCGTTCCCATGGACGACCACCGGCTGGACCTGCACCTCGTCTCGGATTCGACCGGCGAGACCCTGAACGCGATTGCACGGGCCACCGTGTCGCAGTTCGAGCATGTTCGGATCTCGTATCATCGCTGGACGCTGATCAGGACGCGGTTCCAGCTGCACCGAGTGCTCGAGGGGATCGAGAGCGAGCCGGGACCGGTTCTCTCGACGGTGGTCGACAAGGCGCTCCGGGATGATCTGGAGACGTTCTGCGCGCGTCTCGGCGTGGCGGCTGTGAACGTGCTCGACCCTGTGCTGTCGCTCCTGCAGGAGACGATCGGTGCTAAGGCGGCTGCTCGGCCTGGGCGGCAATATGTCCTCGACGCGGATTATTTTCGCCGGATCGATGCGATGCACTTCGTCGTGGCGCACGATGACGGCCAGGCACAGGCCGGGATCGCCGAGGCTGAGGTTGTCCTGGTCGGCGTGTCGCGCTCCTCGAAGACGCCGACCTCCTTCTATCTCGCCAATCGCGGCGTAAAGGCGGCCAACGTGCCCCTCGTGCCGAGCCTCCCGGATCCGCCCGGGCTGGAGAACCCCATGACGCCGGTCATCGGGCTGAGCCTGGATCCCAAGGCCCTGATCGAGATCAGGCGCCATCGGCTCAAGCTGATCGCACATGGCGACAACACCGGCGTGCTCCGGCAAGATCAGAGCGAATACGTCGATTTCGAGGCCGTCAAGGCCGAGCTCCTATGGGCCCGGCGTATCTGCACGCGCCGAGGCTGGCCGGTGATCGATGTCACGCGGCGCTCGATCGAGGAGACCGCGGCGACCGTGCTCCAACTCATGGAGGCCTGGCATCATCGCCGGGACAAGGCCCTTCAGGCAACGGAGCGGGAGCGGGAGCAGGACGAGGGGTGAGCGAACCCGACCGCCCGGCCTTGGTTCCGCGACTGGTGCTGGCGAGCGGCTCGGAGACGCGCCGCCACCTGCTATCGGCCTTAGGCCTGGTGTTCGACGTCCACCCGTCTGCGGTCGATGAGAGCGTACTGAAGCG
Source organism: uncultured Acetobacteraceae bacterium (assembly GCA_964247685.1). Classification (GTDB taxonomy): domain Bacteria; phylum Pseudomonadota; class Alphaproteobacteria; order Acetobacterales; family Acetobacteraceae; genus CAXTPV01. The sequence goes on along the minus strand of CAXTVZ010000090.1, from coordinate 3,315 downwards.
TCGATTGCGATCGGAGGAAGCGTCGCCCGCCGCCGCGGCGCTGGCACTCGCCGAGGCGAAGGCGGCCGCCATCTCGATGCAGCACCCGACGCACGTCATCATCGGTGCGGACCAGATCCTGACCTGCGGTGGACGCTGGTACGACAAGCCGCGCGATCTCATCGAGGCACGCCAGCATCTGAGCGAGTTGCGAGGCTCTGCGCAGGTTCTCCACACCGCCTGCGTTCTGGCTTTCGGCGAGCAGATCGTGTGGCGTCATATCGTCGAGCCGCGGCTCACCATGCGTATGTTCAGCGACGGTGTGCTCGAGGCCTATCTCGCCGCGGAAGGCGACGCCGTATGCGCCTCGGTCGGTGCCTGCCGCATCGAAGGACCGGGATATCTCATGTTCGAAGCGATTGAGGGCGAACATGCGGCCATTCTCGGTCTCCCGTTGCTCGCGCTGACTCACGAACTGCGCCGGCGTCAAATCCTCCCGACCTGACTTGCCGCCCTTCGACACGCGTTCTATAGCGAGCGCCGGCCGGGGCCGTAGCTCAGTTGGGAGAGCGCCTGAATGGCATTCAGGAGGTCAGGGGTTCGATTCCCCTCGGCTCCACCACGCCCGGTCAATCCATCGTTGCCGTCCCGCGGGCCGGCCTGCCTTGACCTGATCCATGTCGGCCGTTGACGCGGAGTTCCGCCACCAGCGCATTCTCGACCTGGTCCGTGACCGCGGCTTCATCGCGAACGAGGAACTGGCGCGCCTGTTCGGCGTGACCGTCCAGACGATCCGGCGCGACGTCAATCATCTGGCCGATCGTGGCCGGATCGCGCGGCACCACGGGGGCGCAGGCCACGTCTCCTCCGTCGAGAACCTCGCCTACAACGAGCGTCAGGTGCTCAACGGTGCCGAGAAACGGCTGATCGCGCGGCATGTGGCGGAGGCGATACCGAACGGCGCCTCTCTGTTCCTCAATATCGGCACGACGACCGAGGCCGTCGCGCGCGCTCTTCTCGGGCACCAGCATCTCAACGTTATCACCAACAACCTCAACGTGGCGCTGCTGCTCTCCCGCCAGTCCGCTTTCCAGGTGACGGTGGTGGGCGGCGCGATCCGGAACCGGGACGGAGCGATCCTCGGCGCGTCCGCCGCTTCCATGATCGCCGACTACCGCGTCGATTACGGCATCATCGGCACGTCCGGCGTCGACGCGGACGGCACCCTGCTCGACTTCGACGAGGAATCGACGTTGCGCGCGCCATGTTGAGGAACGCACGTACCAGCTTCCTGGTGGCCGACCATACGAAGTTCGGTCGGCGTCCGATGCGTCGGCTTGCATCTCTCGACGAAGTCTCGGCCGTCTTCACCGATCGCGTTCCGCCTGATTCCGTCATCGAGGCAATGACGCAGGCGGGCGTGACGCTGCACGTGTCCGATCGCAACGACAATGACCCGTGACGTTCGGCATGTTCGCTGGCGAACATCGGAAACGAAGCGCATCGTCGCCGGATGAGTGTTCCTCGACCCGTGGATGGCGTTGCCGACCTCCTCGTCATCGGCGGCGGGATCAACGGCGCCGGCATCGCCCGCGATGCCAGCGGCCGCGGCATGCGCGTCATTCTTGCCGAGCAGGGTGATCTCGCGCAGGCGACCTCCTCGCGATCGACGAAGCTGATCCATGGCGGCCTGCGCTACCTCGAACACTACGACTTCCGGCTCGTTCGCGAGGCGCTGATCGAGCGCGAGCGACTGATGAACATCGCCCCGCACATCATCTGGCCGCTGCGTTTCGTGCTGCCGCATCGTCACGACGTGCGTCCGGCCTGGCTGATCCGGCTCGGCCTGTTCTTCTATGACCATCTCGGCGGGCAAAGCCGAATGCCCGGATCACACGGTGTTCGGTTCCGAGCATCGCCATTCGGTTCCGCGCTCAAGTCCCAAGTGTCGCGCGGCTTCGTCTACTCCGATGCGTGGGTGGAGGACTCGCGGCTCGTGGTGCTCAACGCGCGCGATGCCGCCGAGCGAGGTGCCGCGATCCACACGCGCACGCGGGTCGTAAGCGCCGCGCGCGAAGGCGAGGACTGGATGGTCGTGCTCGAAGACGTTCGCACCGGCCGTCGCCGTCAGGTGCGAGCCCGTGCGGTGGTCAATGCTGCCGGACCCTGGGTCGGCGACGTGCTGCACAACCGCACCGACGTGGACAGCGACAAGAACGTCCGCCTGATCAAGGGAAGCCACATCGTCGTTCCACGCCTCTACGACGGCGAACACGCCTACATCCTGCAGAACCCCGACAAGCGCGTCGTCTTCGCGATCCCCTACGAGCACGACTACACGCTGATCGGCACCACCGACATCCCCTACGATGACGATCCGGCGGAGGTCCGTATCTCGCCCGACGAGATCGACTATCTCTGCCGCAGCATCAACCACTATTTCACTCGGCGGATCAGCCCGGCGGATGTCGTCTGGAGCTATGCCGGTGTGCGTCCGCTCTACGACGACGCCGCGAAGGACGCATCCGCCGCCACGCGCGACTATGTCCTCGATGTCGATGCACCACCGGGTGCCGCACCGCTCCTGTCGGTGTTCGGCGGTAAGATCACGACATATCGGCGCCTGGCGGAGCACGCGCTCGAGAAGCTGCTGCCGTATCTTCCGCCGCGGGAACAGGCATGGGGTCGCAGCTGGACCGACCGGACACCGCTGCCCGGCGGCGACATGCCGAATGCGGAGTTCGACATCTTCCTCTCCGATCTGCGCCGGCGTGCGCCGTTTCTCTCGCCCGAGCTGGCGCTCCGGCTGGGACGTGCCTACGGCACGCGGGTGTGGCGGCTGCTCGGAGATGCGACCTGCATGGCGGATCTGGGCGAGACGTTCGAGCGCGGCCTGACGGACGCCGAGATCTCTTACCTCCAGGAGGAGGAATGGGCCGAAACCGTCGAGGACATCCTGTGGCGGCGCACGAAACTCGGCCTCCATCTGTCGGCCGCCTCCGTCGAACGGCTGGAGAAGCGGATGGATGTCAGTGGGCAGATGCTCCGCAACGTTGCCGAATGATACGGCCCGCATGCCTCGGACGCCTCAGCCGACAACTGGAGCCGCGAGCTTGAACTCCGATCGACAGCCGGTCGCCGGATCGACCTTCGGCCCACGCGCGCTTCCTGGCAGGCAGGTCGATGTGTTCGCCAACCGGCTGCGCGGTGCATCGAGTCGCGCAGGGGCTGAAATCCTGCAAGGTGCCCGACACAGGAAAGAAAAAACGTCTCGTGCCGTAACGGCCGAGTGGGGACAACGACCATGCAGAAGCCGGACACCATCCTGACGATCGA
>CAXTVZ010000089.1:0-12383 GCA_964247685.1 uncultured Acetobacteraceae bacterium | reverse complement strand
CGTCCTGGTATGATCCCGCCAGATGCTGACCGATCTGCCCAACATCCTGACCTTGTCGCGTATCGCCGCCATTCCGGTGCTGGTGCTGCTGGTCCTGCTCCGGCGTCCGGAGGCCGACCTGGCGGCGATGCTGCTGTTCGTGGCCGCCGCCATCACCGACTACTTCGACGGCCAGCTCGCCCGCTCCCGCCGCCAGCTCTCCGATCTCGGCCGCATGCTCGACCCGATCGCCGACAAGCTGCTGGTGGGCGCCTCGCTGATGGTGCTCGCCGCCGCCGAGCGGCTGCCCTATGCCGGGATCCTGCCCGCGATCGTCATCCTGCTCCGCGAGATCCTGGTCAGCGGCCTGCGCGAATATCTCGGCGGCCTGCGCGTGGGCCTGCCCGTGAGCCGGCTCGCGAAGTGGAAGACCGGCGTGCAGATGACCGCGCTCGGCATGTTGCTGGCCGGCGACAGCGGCGCCCGCGCGCTGCATCTGGGCGTCCTGCCTGTCGCAGCCCTGGGCAGCGTGGCCCTCTGGGCCGCCGCCGTGCTCACCCTGGTCACCGGCTGGGACTACCTCACCATTGGCTTACGCCACGTGGGCGCACCGGGGTCGCCGCGGCCCGCCGCGCCGAACTGACCGCGCGGCAAGCACGACACACCGGCGCCCCTGGCCGCTCGCGCCTTCTTGAGCGCGGACGAAGGAGCAGGCACATTCCCGCCGAATTGGGGGCGGGCGACCGCTCCGAGGGAGATACCTGCCATGCGTCGGCCCGCGTCGTTTCCGCTTGCGCTGATCGCGCTTGGGCTTTCCGGTTGCTCCGGCCTCGGTCAGTTCACCGAGGACACCTTCACCGTCCCGGGCGCCAACCCGAACAAGCCGTCGGGCGTCAGCGAGAACATCATGCGTGCCGAGGCCAAGCCGGTGCAGGAAACGCCGGTGGTGCCCGAGCCCGGCAATGTCTGGCCCGGCCCGCCGCAGCCCTTTCCGACCCTCAGCGAGGTCGAGCGCGAGACGCAGAACGGCCAGGTCGTGCTGCCGGGATCGTCGGGCGGCGGCGGCCAGGGCGCGGGCGGAGCGTCCGCAGGCGCGTCGGGCGCGCAGTCCGGCGGCGGCGGCAAGTTCCACATGCAGTCCAACGCGAACGCGGCCAGCACGATCGTCATCCCGAACGGCAACGGCACCAGCACCGTGATCGCGCCCGACGGCAGCGTGAAGGTGATCCCGACACCCAAGGCTCCCGCTTCGCCGTAAGCGCCCCCATATCGGGCGCATGGCCGATCCCGTCCGCATTCTCTACTTCGCGCAGCTCCGCGAGCGCGCCGGCCGCGCCGAGGAGCGGGTCGAGCTGCCATCGACCATCGCCACCGTGGGCGCGCTGATCGATTGGTTGCGCGCCCGCGGCGGCCCGGAGGCGGCGGCCTTCGCCGAGCCGCGGATCGTGCGCGCGGCCGTCAACCAGGTGTTCCGCCAACCGTCCGCGCCGGTCGGACCCGGTGACGAGGTCGCCTTCTTTCCCCCCGTGACCGGTGGCTGAGGCCGCGATCCGGGTGCTGGTCGCGGCCGCACCGTTCGACACGGGTGCGGAGATCGCGCGCCTGCTGGATGCCGCCGGCGAGCAGGCCGGCGGCATCGGCTCCTTCCTCGGGGTGGTGCGCGGCGGCGAGGTGGTGGCACTCGAGCTCGAGCACTATCCCGGCATGACCGAACGCTGCCTGGCCGAGATCGCGGGACACGCCTGCGACCGCTTCGGCCTCGCCGCCTGCACGCTGATCCACCGCGTGGGCCGCCTCGTGCCCGGCGACCCGATCGTGCTGGTGCTGGCCGCCGCCGCCCACCGCAAGCCGGCGCTCGACGCCACCGCGTTCCTGATCGACTGGCTCAAGACGCGCGCGCCGTTCTGGAAGCGGGAGCACCTGCGAGGGGGCGAGGGGCGCTGGGTCGAGGCGCGCGAGGCCGACGACGAGGCCGCTTCCGGCTGGGAGAAGTAAGATTGGGGCTCTGCCCCAAGCCCCGCCAGGATGCTGTGCACCCTGGACCCCCATCCGTCAGGCGGGTCCAGAGGCACTTGCTCTTTACGCCTGCGTCGGCCCCTCGCTCTTCGGCCGGTAGCGGCACCACGTGACCACCGGGCACCGCCAGCATTCCGGGCGCCGCGCGCGGCACACGTAGCGGCCGTGCAGGATCAGCCAGTGATGCGCGGGGCGGAGCATGTCGGGCGGGATGCGGGCGACGAGCTTGTCCTCCACCGCACGCGGCGTCGGTCCCTGCGCCAGGCCCGTGCGGTTGCCGACACGAAAGATATGCGTGTCCACCGCCATCGCGCTCTCGCCGAAGGCCACGTTCAGCACGACATTCGCGGTCTTGCGCCCCACCCCCGGCAGCGCCTCGAGCGCCTCGCGATCGCCCGGCACCTCGCCGCCATGGCGCTCGATCAGCAGCTGCGACAGCGCCACCACGTTCTTGGCCTTGGTCTGCCACAACCCGATGCGGCGCACGTGGCGGCCGACCGCGTCCACACCCAGCGCCACCATCGCCGCCGGATCGGGCGCGTCCGCGAACAGCGTGCGGGTGGCGACGTTCACCGACGCATCCGTCGCCTGCGCCGACAGCACCACCGACACCAGCAGCGTGTAGGGCGAGCTCCATTCGAGCTCGCTCGCCGCCTCCGGATGGGCGTCGGCGAGCGCCTGCATGAACGGGCGCACGTCGCGCAACGGCATGACGAGAATTTTCGGCGTGCATGCGGGCGGCATGCGAACGCGTGTGCCCGAGCCGCCCGCCGCCCGCAACCTCACCACCGCGAGATGCTGCACGCGAGAACGTGATGGCGTGATGCGCGTCACCGCGTTATCGTTGCTTGTCGCAGCATACTTGGCCGCAGCATCCAGGTTGCGTGCAGAAGTTGGTCCGGGAGGGCGTCGCATGGCAGAGCAGATGTCCGGAGCGATCATCATGATCGCCGTTCTCTTGCTCGCGTCGTTCTCGCAAGCTCGTCTCGCGCCCGCCAAACGCGGCGCGCGCTTCTAGCAAGCGAGTCCGCCCGCACTCTCCTGCCCCGAAGCGGCGCGCCCGCTTCTCCCGCTCCTCCATTCTCGGATCATCTCCCGTGGCTTCTTCCTCCCAAGGGACAGGCACGAGCGCCTTCGTGGCGGTGCTCGGCTTCCTGTTCCGGCATTGGCGCCGCGACGCGCGGTTCGTCGCGATCATCGTGGGCGCGGTCGTGGTCACCACCGCGTCCGACGTCGCACTTCCCATCCTGTCGGGTATCCTGGTCGACGATGTCGGCACCTCCGCGCGTCTGCACGGTGCGTTCCGCGCGGCGCTCGCAGTGCTCGGCGGCATGACCGCACTCGGGCTCGTGTCGCTCGTCGCGCGACGTGCCGCGTTCCTCGGCATCGTCGAGCTCACCGTGCGCAACATGACGCGCATCGCGCAGGACGCGTTCTTCCGCGTGCAGCGCTTTTCCACCGACTGGCACGCGAACAGTTTCGCAGGCTCCGTCGTGCGCCGCGTCACCCGCGGCATGTGGGCGGTCGACCTGCTGAACGACACGCTGCTGGTGCTGCTGCTGCCCGCCTTCCTCGTGCTCGTGTTCGCGACCGTGCTGCTGGCGATCCGGTTTCCCGAGACGGGCCTGCTGCTCGGCGTGCTGTCGGCCGCCTACATCGCGCTCTCGGCCACGCTCACGCTCCGCTACGTGTCGCCCGCAGCCCGGCTCTCGAACCGGTGGGACAGCCGCGTATCGGGCACGTTGTCGGACGCGATCGGCTGCAACCCCGTGGTCAAGGCGTTCGGCGCGGAAGCGCGCGAGGACGGCATTCTCGCGGGCGTGCTCAGGCGCTGGGCCGACCGCACCCGCCGCACCTGGATCCGCGGCACCAACAGCGGCAACACGCAAAATGCGGCGATCGTGGTGTTGCGCACCGCGGTGATCGCCGACGCGCTGCGCCTGTGGTGGCTGGGTGTCGCGGGGCCGGGCGACCTTGCCTACGTGCTGACCACGATCTTCCTCGTGCAGGGCTACCTGCGCGACATGGGCCAGCACATCAGCAACATTCAGCGCTCGGTCAACGAGGCGGAGGAGCTCGTGGCCCTCCACGACGAACGGCTCGGCATCGAGGACCGCGCGGGCGCGGGCGCGCTCACGGTCCGCCGCGGCGTGATCCGGTTCGAGCATGTCCGCTTCCGCTACGGCGCGCACAGCCATCCGCTGTTCGACGATCTGAACGTCACGGTCGCCGCCGGCGAACGGGTAGGTCTGGTGGGACCGTCCGGCTCGGGCAAGACCAGCTTCGTCAAGCTGCTGCAGCGGCTCTACGACGTGAACGAGGGCCGCATCCTGGTCGACGGCGCCGACATCGCGGCGGTGACGCAGGATTCGCTCCGGCGCGAGATCGCCATCGTGCCGCAGGAGCCGATCCTGTTCCATCGCACGCTCGCCGAGAACATCGCCTATGCGCGCCCCGGCGCCACGATCGACGAGATCCACCAGGCGGCACGGCTCGCGAACGCGCTGGATTTCATCGAGCGCCTGCCCAAAGGTTTCGCAACGCTGGTGGGCGAGCGCGGCGTGAAGCTGTCGGGCGGCGAGCGCCAGCGTGTGGCCATCGCACGCGCGTTCCTGTCGCGCGCGCGCATCCTGGTGCTCGACGAGGCGACCTCGAGCCTCGACTCCGAATCCGAGGCGCTGATCCAGGAGGCGACCGCGCGGCTGATGTCGGGCCGCACGGTGCTGGTGATCGCGCACCGGCTGTCGACCGTGCGGGCGCTGGACCGGATCCTCGTGTTCCGCGCAGGCAGGATCATCGAGGACGGTCCGCACGATGCGCTGCTCAGACGCGAGGACGGACTCTACCGCCGGCTGTTCGAGCACCAGGCGCTGGGGCTCGCGGCCGAATGAGCGGGCCGGACCTCTGGCGCATCGAGCCGATGGAGGCCAGGAGCGCGGACGCGCTGCCGGAGGGCGAAGGCTGGCAGTACGAGCCCAAATGGGACGGGTTTCGCTGTCTCGTGTTCAAGAACGGTGACGACGTCGAGCTTCATGCCAAATCGGGCAAGCAGCTCGGCCGGTTCTTCCCGGAGATGGTCGAGCTCGTGCGCGGCCTCGCGGCCGACACCGTCGTGCTCGACGGCGAACTCGTGATCGAGACCGAGGGACGTCTCGACTTCGACGCGCTGCAGGCGCGGCTGCACCCCGCCGAGAGCCGCATTCGCAAGCTGGCACGCGAGACGCCCGCACGCTTCGTGGCCTTCGACATGCTGGTCGAGACGAACGCCGCGCCGATCGCGGGCCAGCCGCTCTCGGCGCGACGAGCGGCGCTCGAGCGCTTCATGCAAACGCGCACGATCGCCGGGCGCTTCATCCTGTCGCCCTGCACCGCGAATCTCGCTCTGGCCTCGCGCTGGCTCGGCGACGGCGCGGATGGCGGCACCGACGGCGTGGTCGCCAAGCATCGGGAAGAACCGTATCGCGCGGGCGAGCGCGCCATGGTCAAGGTCAAGCGCGTGCGCACGGCCGATTGCGTGGTGGGCGGCTTCCGCTACGGCACCGGCTCGCGCGAGGTCGCCTCGCTGCTGCTCGGCCTCTACAACGATCGTGGCCTGCTCGATCATGTCGGCTTCACCTCGTCGATCGCGCGTGACGACCGCGGCGACCTGACGCGCCGGCTCGAGGCGCTGCGCGCACCCCCTGGCTTCGACGGTGACGCGCCGGGTGGACCGAGCCGCTGGAGCACCGAACGGAGCGCGCAATGGGAACCGCTCAGGCCCGAGCTCGTGGTGGAGGTGCGCTTCGACCACGTGACCGGCGGCCGCTTCCGCCACGGCACCAGGCTCGTGCGCTTCCGTCCCGACAAGGCGCCGCGCCAGTGCACGTTCGAGCAGATCCGGCCACCATCGGCTGAGCCTGCCCGGGAGGGGCTGTGATGCGACGCGTCAGCGATCGGTAGCCACCGATCCCACTCCGAAGCGCTCGACGTAGACCGCGGCGCGTTCGCTCTCGCGGTCCGGGTCGAGGCCGTATTCTTCCGGAGTGTAGCGGTTCTCACCATAGCCGCCCCGCGGTGCGCGCGCGACATGAGCGTCGATCCGGGTGCGCGTCTCGTCAGTGAGCTCGAGGCCGAGCGCCTCGTAGATGCGCGCAACCGTTCGCAGCGGTTCGGCGACGAGTGCGCCGTAATGCACGTGCACCAGGCGGTCCCGAAGCGGGAAGGCGGGGTCGTCGGCCAGCGCCACCATGCGGCGCATGCCGTCCTGCCAGTCGTCCGCGACCTTGCGGCCGATGGCGTGGCGGTCGATCGAGTTCGTGAACGGTGCGCGGAGAAGTTCCGTCAGCCTGGCCACGGAGGCGAGCACGTGCGCCGGGTCGCGATGCACCAGCACGAGGCGTGCATCGGGGAAGATGCGCGCGAGGCTGTCGGCCGTGAACACGTGGTCCGGCGACTTCAACACCCAGCGTTGCGGCGTGGGGCCGGCGCCCTGGAGGTGGCGCAGGAAGCGCGCCTCGAAGCGGTAGGCGTCGTCATGTCCGGCCCTGTCGAGCCAGGCGCGGTAGCCGGGCACGTTGTGCGTCGTGTCGAAGCGGAGGCTGCGAAAGCTGTGGCTCGCGATCTCGGTGCATTCCTGCGGTGCTGCCGCGTCCATCGGGTGCAGATCGCCGATCCCCGGTGCCAGGCGCTCGAAGAACTGCAACTGGCGCTGAACCTTGCGGGCACCGGCGCCGCGTTCGGCCGCCCGGTGATCGGGATAGGGATGGATGGTCTGCCAGATGCGCGGTGCGCGATGGCACGGATCGCAGGCCAGCAGCGCGTGGAGAAAGGTGGTGCCGCTGCGCGGAAGGCCGGACACAAAGATGGGCGAGGCGAGCGGGCGCGCGACGACCGTGGGATCGCGCTGTTCCTCGTCGTGCAGGATCAGGCCGGTCCGTAGCAGGCGCTGCAGGTCCCAGCGCGCGGCCAGCAGCCCGAACGGCGAGAGCGCCGCCTCGGTGCGCAGGCTGTCCGTCAGCGCTGCGAGCGCCGCCGTCAGTGGGGAGGCGCGCAGCGGTGCGGGGTCGAGGCCGGTCGCGCGGGCGGTCGCCTCGATCAGCGGCTCGGGGGCGAGCGCGGTCTCGTCGCCGCCGAACAGGGCCCCCGCCAGGCGAGCCAGCGCGCCCGTGATCACTCGCGGATCAATCAATCAGCGAGCATGGGGCCGAGCGGACGGCCGCCGAAGATGTGCACGTGGTAGTGCGGCACTTCCTGCCCGGCATCGCGGCCCGTGTTGGCGAGCAGCCGGTGACCGGGCACGTCCAGTCCCAATTGGGTGGCCACGCGGCCTACCGCGCGGACGAAACCCGCGATCTCGGCGTCCGAGGCGCGCTGCGAGAAATCCGCATGGCTGACATAGGCCCCTTTGGGGATGACCAGCACATGCAGCGGCGCCCTGGGTGCGACGTCGTGGAAGGCCAGGGCGTGCGCGTCCTCGTAGACGCGTTGAGCCGGGATCTCTCCGCGCAGGATGCGCGCAAAGATGTTGCCGTCATCGTAGGGTCCCGTTCCGTCCACTGCCATCCTGTCCATCTCCTACGTGCCGGGCGCCACATTCCCCCGCGCCGCCTTCTCCACGAGTCCGCTCACGCCGTGGCGGCGCCTGAGTTCCGCCCAGACCTGCGCGGGCTCGATGCCGAGATCCACCCACAGGACCACGAGATGGTAGAGCAGATCGGCACTTTCGCTGATCAGCCCGCGCCTGTTGCCGGCCACCGATTCGATCAGCGCCTCGAAGGCTTCCTCGCCGAGCTTCTGCGCCACCTTCTGCGTCCCGCGCGCGAGCAGGCGCGCGGAGTGGCTGCGGCGCGGATCGGCGTCGCGTCGCGCGGTCACGAGCGTGTGGAGGCGGTCGAGCACGGCGGCATCGGCCACGAGCGCGCCTCTCCCCTTTTTCTTCGCACCGCTCACGAAGATAGCGGAAGCCGGCTGCCGGGCGGCGGCGCGTGGCGCACGGCGAGTCCCTCTGCCGCCATCGCGGCTTTCACGCCGGCGACGGTGAAGGTTCCGAAATGGAACACGCTCGCCGCCAGCAGGCCCGAGGCGCCGGCGCGCGCGCCCTCGGCGAAATGCGCGAGGCTGCCCACCCCGCCCGAAGCCACCACCGGAACGTGCACGGCGGCGGCGACCGCGCGGGTGAGCTCGCCGTCGTAACCGCTGCGCGTGCCGTCGCGGTCCATGCTGGTGAGCAGGATCTCGCCCGCGCCGCGCGCCACCACGTCGCGCGCCCAGGCGACGGCGTCGCGACCGGTGCCGGTGCGGCCGCCATGGGTGAACACCTCGAAGCCGCCCGCCGGCGTCCGGCGCGCATCGATGCCCACCACCACGCACTGGCTGCCGAACTTTTCCCCCGCCTCGCTCACGAGCTCAGGCCTTGCGACGGCGGCCGAGTTCATCGCGCATTTGTCGGCACCCGCGAGCAGCAGGCGGCGCATGTCGCCCGTGCTGCGCACGCCGCCGCCCACGGTCAGCGGCAGGAACACGCGGGCGGCCGTGCGCGCCACGACATCGAGCATGGTGTCGCGGTTCTCGTGGCTCGCGGTGATATCGAGGAAGGTGAGTTCGTCGGCGCCCGCCGCGTCGTAGATCGCGGCCTGCTCGACGGGATCTCCGGCATCGCGGAGGGCGACGAAGTTCACCCCCTTCACCACGCGCCCGTCCTTCACGTCGAGACAGGGGATGATGCGCAGGCTCAGCATCGCGCTAGAGCGCCGGTTCCGAAAGCAGGTCGAGCGCCTCGCGGAGCGCCACGCGCCCGTCATACAGCGCGCGGCCGACGATCACGCCTTCGATCGCCGGGCAATCCTCGGCGAGCGCCACCAGCGCCTCGAGATGCGCGAGCGAGCCCACGCCGCCCGAGGCGATCACCGGGATGCCCACGCCTTCGGCCACGCGGCGCGTGAGCACCAGGTCGAGCCCGTTCGCCATGCCGTCGCGGGTGATCTCGGTGAGCACGATGGCGGCGGCGCCCTCGCCCTCGACGCGCTCGGCAAGTGCCGCGGCATCGAGGGTGGAGTGCTCGACCCAGCCCTCGGTCGCGACCAGTCCGTGACGGGCATCGATGCCGATTGCGACGCGGCCAGGGAAATGCAGGCAGGCTTCGCGCACGAGTGCGGGGTTCTTCACCGCCGCACTGCCGAGCAGCACGCGGCTGATCCCGCGCGCCAGCCAGTTCTCCACCGCCGCCATGTCGCGGAGGCCGCCGCCGAGCTGGACGGGAACGCGCCCGGCGGCCGCGGCGATGATCGCGTCCACCGCCTCGGTGTTGACCGAGCGCCCGGCGAACGCCCCATCGAGGTCGACCACGTGCAGTGCGCGGCAACCGCTCGCCACGAAATGCGCCGCCTGCGCGCCCGGATCGTCGGCGTAGACGGTGGCCTGCGCCATGTCGCCCTGGCGCAGCCGCACGCATTGGCCGCCCTTGAGGTCGATCGCGGGATAGAGCGTCAGCGCGCGCGTCATCGGTCGCTCATCTGTCCATGTCCCGCGCCCCGTTCTGCAGGCGCTTGAAATAGAAAAACCCGCTGACGGTGCGGCCCTCCACCCGGGCGTAGCAGGGATGGTGGCCCCAGCGTTCGAAACCGAGGCTGTGGACGAGGCGGATCGCCGCGTCCTGCGTCTCGCGCACATCGAGGTTCAGCACCTGGTAGCCATAGGCGCGGGCGCAGTTCTCCACCTCGACCGCGAGCCGCCGGCCGAGCCCCCGCCCGCGCGCGTAGGGGGCCACGTGCAGATGCGCGAGGCTCGCCGCCATCGCCTGGCTTTCCATGTTGCGCGCCGGGCGCACGAGCTGGGCCGCGCCCACGATCACGCCGTCGAGCCGTCCCGCGAACAGGATGCGCTCGGGCACCATCACCAGGCCCTGGAAGTAGCGCTCGAGCGCTGCGCGTCCCGGCGGCTTGACCCAGCCGAAGCCGCCGCCGTCGAGGATCGCGGCCGTGGTCGCTTCGCACAGCGCGTTGATGTCGTCATCGCCGAGCTCGGTGAGCCGCTCGACCGCGATGGCGTTCATGACGCGCCGCCGCTCGGCACGGGCGTCCAGGCCAGGAAGTTGGCGAGCAGGCGCAGTCCCACCTCCTGGCTTTTCTCGACGTGGAACTGCGTGCCGGCGCGGTTGCCGCGCGCCACCATCGCCACGCGCGGGCCGTCATAATCGGTGGTGGCGATCGTCTCGGCGGCACTCCCGCCGGAGAGCGCGTAGCTGTGCACGAAATAGACCTGGTCGCCCGGTTCGATGCCGTCCAGCAGCGGATGCGCCTCGCGGCGGAACCCGAGCGCGTTCCAGCCCATCTGCGGCAGGCGCAGCCCGGTCTCCATCCGCGCGATCTCGCCCCTGATCCAGCCGAAGCCCGGGGTCGTCCCGTGCTCGAGGCCGCGTCGGGCCATCAGCTGCATGCCGACGCAGATGCCGAGAAAGGGCGCGCCGGCCTCGACCCGGGCGTGGATGGCGTCGAGCAGGCCGGGCACGGCCACGAGGCCGCGCCTGCAATCGGCGAACGCGCCCTGGCCGGGGAGCACGATCCGGTCGGCGTCGCGGACGGTCTCGGGCGTGTCGGTGACCAGGATCTCGGCCGCGATGCCCGACCGGGAGGCGGCGTGGGCCAGCGCCCGGGCGGCCGAAGCGAGATTGCCGCCGGCATAGTCGATCACGGCGACCCGCATCTCAGATTCCGCGTTCGAGGAGGCGCAGCCGTGCCGTGGAGCGGTCGCCGGCAACCACCGGACCCCGGTTGCGGAAGCCGCCCACGGCGAGCTCGAGCCGGCACAGGTCGTGCGCGAACAGGCCGACACCGGCGATCACCGCGAACCGGAGCACCCCATCCCAGCCTCCCAGCAGGTCGCGCGAGGCGAGGCCGGCGATCGCCAGCTCGAGGGCGGCGACCGCGAACGCCACGCCGATCGCGCCGCGCGCGAGCAGCCAGAGCGGCCCGAACACGAGGGCGCCGAACGAGAAGCCGCGCTCCGGGACGACCCGCCAGGTGCCGGCCCGCTCATAGGCCGCGAACACCATCAGAGCGACCCCTTGGTCGACGGGATCGCGTCGCCCGCGCGCGGATCGGGCTCGACCGCCGCACGCAGTGCACGCGCGACCGCCTTGAAGCATGCCTCGGCGACGTGATGCGCGTTGTGTCCGGCGCGGCGGGTGACGTGCAGCGACATCGCGGCATTCGCAGACAGCGCGCGAAAAAACTCCTCGAACAATTCGGTGTCCATCTCGCCGATCTTGTCGCGTGCGAAGGCGACGTCCCACACGAGAAAGGCGCGACCGGACAGGTCGATCGCGGCCTCGGCCAGCGCCTCGTCCATCGGCACCACGGCATGGCCGTAACGGCGGATCCCGCGCCTGTCGCCGAGCGCCCGCGTCACCGCCTGGCCGATGACGATCCCGACATCCTCGGTGGTGTGGTGGAAGTCGACATGGAGGTCGCCGGAGGCGCGGATCTCCATGTCGATCATGGAATGGCGGCTCAGCGCCGTCAGCATGTGGTCGAGAAAGCCCACGCCGGTCGCGATCGTCGACTGGCCCGTGCCGTCGAGTGCGACCGTGACCCGGACGGTGGTCTCCCCCGTCCGGCGCTCGATCTCGGCGCGGCGCCCGTTGCTCATCGGGGCTTCCTACAGGATCAGGCGCGCGGCGTCACGGGCGCGAGGTGGCGGGATGCCTCAGTTGTGACGTCGCCTTGCCGGGGACGGCCGCCTCTCCCATCTGCTGCCCCCATGAGCACACATGACCCCGTGGGATGGCACGGCACCACCATCCTCTGTGTCCGCGCCGGCGGCCAGGTCGCCATGGCGGGCGACGGCCAGGTGACGATGGGCCAGACCGTGGTGAAGGGGAACGCGCGCAAGGTGCGCCGCATCGGCCCCGACGGGGCGATCCTGACCGGTTTCGCCGGCGCCACCGCCGACGCCTTCACCCTGCTCGAACGCCTCGAGAGCAAGCTCGAGCGCTACCCCGGCCAGCTCGAGCGCGCCTGCGTGGAGCTCGCCAAGGACTGGCGCACCGACCGCTACCTGCGCCGGCTCGAGGCGATGATGGCGGTGGCGGACCATGAGCGCGCCTTCACGCTCACCGGCAACGGCGACGTGCTCGAACCCGAGGACGGCGTGATCGCGATCGGCTCGGGCGGCAACTACGCGCTGGCGGCGGCACGCGCGCTGATGGGCGTGCCCGGGCTCGACGCCGCCGAGATCGCGCGGCGCGCGATGGGCATCGCGGCCGATATCTGCGTCTACACCAACCGCTCGCTCATAATCGAAACGCTCGACGCTGCGAGCCGCGACGAAACGCTCCGCGGCTGAGCTCAGGAACATGATGGACATCCCCACGTACTCGCCCCGCGAGATCGTCTCCGAGCTCGACCGCTTCA
>CAXTVZ010000088.1:0-12386 GCA_964247685.1 uncultured Acetobacteraceae bacterium | reverse complement strand
GGGGACCCGGCTGCACGGAGACGCAGCGGAGCGGAGGCGGAGGAAGGTGGGCGGAAGCCGCTTCGGGGGTGAGAAGGGACGACGTCCCTCGGCCCCCGTTTCCGGCGCGTCGGCGCCGACATGACGCAGCTGGCCGCTCGGTGCCGGCTGCCGCGGTGAGGCCAAGTCGGCGAGGCCTCCCCTCCATCGAGGGAAGACCCCGACGGCCTGGGTCAGGCCGTCTTGCGGCGACGCGTCGGCCGGGGATTGTCGTTCTCGGCGTGGAGTTCGTATTCGACCAAGACCTTGACGAAGGGCGGAACGTTGACCGTCGTCTGAATGCGGAGGGTGGATCGACGTGCGATCCTGCGGATGCTGCGACGGATACTGCGGAACCAGTTGCTCATGATGATCTCCTCTTGGGCTTGCCTCAGCGGCGAGGCGGACCCGCGAGGCGCAAGGAGGGCTCTGCACCCGTGGGGCGAAACGGAGAGGAGCACCGGCGCAGCCGGTTGCAGGGCGTGACGCGCCTCGCACGCTTCGCCAATAAGCTGAGACAGTGCCCAAGAGGAGGTCGTCGTGAGTAGAGCCGCATCGGCTCGGCATCCGCAGGTTCACTGTTTCCCCGGCACGCGACAGCGTCACCTCTCGACGTCGCTCGATGTCGTGCTGAAGAAGAAGAGCGCCGCAGCCTCTGCCACGACGCATCGTCGCAGGACTGTCTGAGGTATCGCTGGCGATTAGGAGTGGGTCGCGACCACGCTATCGTCGCGAACGACATAGGAGACGCTGTGCGGCTGAGAGGGGCAGCAGTGCGGATCCTGGGGACGGAAGATCATCGAGTGGACGAGGATGCGCCCGTTCCGAACGACAACCTTGTCGACCTGTCCTGTCGGCTCCGGCTTGTTGAGAAGCTGAACCACCTTGCCGCCGCGTTCGACGAACACGCCGAACGTGGAATCCTGTGCATCGCCGCCGCTGATGACGGTCGTGTAGGCGACGACCGTCGCACCGGCAGTCGCGGCACCGATCGGACCTGACGCGACGATTCTGAGTCCGTCGAGATCATACTGGGGTTCTCTGTCTTGATGAGAGTCGAGATGTCGTTCGTCGCGGGCGTGGTCGCGTGGACGTTCGACGTCGCAGCGAGCAGGAGCGTTGCGGCACCGATGATCGAGATCTTCTCCTGCATGTCTGCGTTCCGGCTGGATGAAGCCCATCGGCGACCGCCGCATGATCGATGAGCCCGGCGCGAACAACCATGACCCTCCGAGCGCTAGGTGCGGCCGGGCGAAAACCCGGCCGCTGTCACGTCACCGCCTCCTGATCAGGTAGCGGATCGCAACCTCGTTGATGCCCGCTAGGACGCCCATCGGTGCTGCCACGTAGGCGGCCCCAAGGAGAAGAAGGCCCGCGTTTTCGATTGCGATCTGAAGCATTGTGATTCTCTCCGTGTCTTTGCGTCAGCCCGTCGCTAACGAAGGCGCCGGATGACGGCCGTCGACCGGGGTCAAAGGCGCGCGGAGCGCGGGACCGCAGGCGCGCACAGCCACGCGCAGGCACAGCCGAGCATGGCGCGCACGGCGAGGACCCACCCTTTGACGCGGGGCGAGATTCGGCCGGCATCACGCTCGGAGATCAGCGGTGCGGTTGTTGGTGATGTCGTTCGCGCCGACGACAGGCACGGTTCGGTCGCGAGAGGGCGAGCGGAGAAGGATGGACGAGGACTGGCAGGCTCGCGCCGCTGCGTGGCGCGAGCGACAAGCGGCGAAGCGTCAGCAGCCTCGGTGGGCGGCCCTCTCCGAGTTCAAGGCGGGGATCACAGGGCGCAAGGGCGAGGGCGCCGTGGCGCGCGAGCTCGAGCGGCTCAGAGCGCAGGCGCTAAGTGACGTCATCCTCGAGGACGAGCGCGGCCTGACGCAGATCGACCACCTGGTGCGTGGCGCGGACCGTCTGCTGGTGCTCGAGACGAAGACGCTGGGTGGTCGCATCAGTGGGACGCCGCTCTGCGCAAGCTGGACGCAGCATCTCGGCCATGGGGAGTTGGAGCGCGTCACGGTGTTCCAAAGCCCGCTCTGGCAGAACCTGCGTCACGTCCGGGCAGTCGAGGCGGTCGTGGCGCCGCTGAGTGTGCCGGTGATCGGGCATGTCGTGATGGCTGGCCCTGCAGCGCTGTCGGCCGAGCTGCAGACCGTGGTGACGCCGCTCGCGGGGCTTGCCGGTGTGATCGCGGTCGCGATGCCCCTGGCGGCCGGCCGAGACACGGAAGCGGCCTGGGGGCGCCTGACGTTGGCGGCGGCGGCCGGAGAGGCAAGACACGAGGAGCACGCCGAGGTGCTTCGAACGCGCCGGCGCCGTTTTTACAGCGGCGGCTCGTCGAAGTTGACTCGCTCGTAGAGGCTGTCGACCGGGATCTCAGCCCCGATCTCCGGGAGCGCCAGAATGTCCCCGGACTTCAGTGTCTGGAAGCGCCAGGGCTCGTCGTGCTCGCGCCACAGCACGGTCAGGCCGACAACGGCCTGCTCGACGATGACGTAGCGCTTGATCGAAGGGACGAGGGCGTATTCGTCAGGCTTGAGGATGCGGTCCTCGCGGATCGACGATGGGCTGACGACCTCGAAAACAATCACGGGGCTTGGGATGAGATGCTGGCGCCCGTCGAAAGGAGTGCAGCTCACGAGGGCGTCGGGATAGCGGACGGCCTTGTCGACGGTCTGGACGCCGGCTTCGGGGAGCGCCTCGCAGGGGCCCGCCTGGCCGAGCTGGCTGCGCAATTCGAAGTTGATGTTCCCTGCGATCCGGGCGTGGTTTCCAGACCCACCGGTCATGGCGTGGGGCTGGAAACCGTCGAACTCGTATCGTCCGTCTTGGGCTTGAGCCCAGGCGAAGAACTCGTCCTGCGTCATCGGCTTGCGGAGAGCGACGTTCATGGCGGGCAGTCTAGCACTGGCGGGCATGGACTTCTTCCTTTCGTTGGGAGTGCCAGGTCTGAAAGGGAGCGTCAGTCCCGGGGTGGGCTGGACGGGCCGACAATACGGATCTCGCCCGCCTCGAGGCGGCGCGCCTGTTCGACGCACCAGTCCGCAAGGCGCGCTTGGGCCTGGGCGAGAAGGTCGGCAAGATGATCCGTGTCGACGCCGCCGAAGTGGATGTCGCAGGCCCCGACGCACCGCCAGGTCGCGAGCTTGGCGAAGACCATCCAGCTGCGGTCGTCCCACTGCCCGCCCAGGAAGTCACAGTTGCCGATGTAGCCGAAGGAAAGACCGAGGCGGGGGTGCTTCGCTGCCAGGTCTTGGACCAGCTGCTCGAGTACGACGTGCGGGCTCTCCGAGACGGACGGGGTGGCGGCGATCTCGGTGCGATCGTGTGAGCTCATGATGTTCTCCTCGGATGATGTTCCAAGGACGACCGGGCAGGCCGACGGCGGGACAAGGGCGCCCGCTGGCGGGCGGGAGCGGAGCGACAATCCCTTGTGGCGACGGCGCCCTGGCCGGTAGCGGTCTCCTGCTGTTCAGGGCGGGGCCGCGGAGCGGACCGCGCGCCGGCAGCCCCCCATTTGTTGGGGGGCGCAGCCGGAAGGGGGGCAAAGGCAAACGACGGCCATGCCGATGAGCCTGTGCCGCCACCCGTCTGCTCCCTGGGCTTCGCGCGCGAAAAGGGCGCCGCTGGTGCGACGCCCTCCAGCCGGATGGGGGAGAAGAGGCAAGGGCCGAAGCCCCCGCCGGTGTGTCAGGACCCGAAGGCGGCGATCTGGGCGGCGGCGCTGCCTTGGCTGACCGTGCGGGCCGGGGTCTGGCTCTCGTAGGGCTTCCAGTCTTCGCCGGTGAGGTGGGCGTAGGCGGAAGCGGCTCCCTCGGCGGCAACTGCGAGGGCGTGGGCCTGGAGACCCATCTGGGCGGCGAAGGAGCGGGCGCGCTCGGCCTTGCTCTCGAACCCGCTCACTCCGTCCCGGTCCTCGTCGCGGCTGTCGTTGGAGCCGGCGGCGGTGAGGTCGCGAGCCTGGGTGACCTTCTGTGAGTAGAACTGGCCAGCCCCGAAGGCGGACCCGACATAGGCGCCGACGATCCGCTGCAGGTGCATCTCCAGCGCTTTGTCGGAGAGCGGGAGAGACTTGGCGGCCTGGGCGACGTGCTCCTCGGTGGCTTCCCGGATGCCGGCAGTGTCGATGGGGTCGAGGCCGAAGGTGGCGGAGAGGTTCTCCGCGAGGCGGGCGTGAGGGCAGATGGCGAGGACCATCTCGAGGGTGATGGGCTTGCGCTCCTGGTCGTTGCGGCGGCGGGTGTTCGCGGCGGTCTGAGCGGGCTTCTTGGCCATGATCTGATCTTCCATCTGCCCGGAGGTGTCACCGGCCCTGTGCTGGCTCTCCCCCTCGGGTGTGGTCGACCGGGGACGGGCAAGGAGGGAGCGAAAACCCCTGAGCGAGGCAGTGGTGCGGGAGCGCAGCGACACGGTGCCTGGCGAACCGCAGGCGCTTCGCCGCTTGGCGCAGCGGGGGTTGGAGGGACTGACGCCCGGCCCAGACCACATCCCGACCGAGGGGCGAGCCGGACAGGGCACGCTCGGTGACATTGGGCAGACTGGACGATCCGATCATGGCCCTCTGAGGCTCAATCTTCCGTGGACGCCTGCCGCACTCATCAACGACCGGGAGCGTGCGCCTCACAGGAGATGGTCGGAGCCTGGCCGCATGCGCGCTGGAGATCCGAACGGCACTCGAAGGCCGGCCCTCGGCACGGGCATGCGGGAGAACGAGGGGCAACGCGACCTGACGTCCTGGATCACGTGCGACGGAGGCGCTGGAGACGCACCTGGATCGTGGCCTGCCGTGTCGTGCCGCCGTGACTGGCCAGCCCTGCTCCAAGGGCGCCGACCGCGACTGTTCGCGTCGCGATCGACCGCCGCGATGAGAGAACGAGGTACGTGGACCGGGTCGATGCATGGTCCGATCGTCGCACCTCTGCCCAGATGGTGCCCCTGCCGAGCCCGAATGCGGCCGAGGAGCGGGCGAGCACAGACCACCAGGCGCGAGTGGAAGTCACGAGTGCGATCGCCGAACGAACAGGCGGGCTACGTCTGCCGAAGATTGAAGAAGAGGGTCGACATGCCGGCGAGGTTCGGAACCGCACCGCCCACGCTTGGCGGTGGTAAGCACTCGCCGGCCCGCTCAGGCAGACGCCCCTGCTGCGCCAGGGATCATTACCCGCAGGGCCGAGACGCCGCTTGGCGGCTCGGTGAGCGAAGCGAGTAGAGCCCGATCCCGCATAGCGGGAGGCGTCCACCCCTGTTAGGACGGCTCATGACGATCCAAGAAGAAGGGTTCCTCGCTGCGGAGGTCAGCATCTATGTCGAGCGCCACAAGGCGGCGCATGCGGAAGTGCTGGCTCTGGCTCGAGACCTCAACAAGCTCGGACAAGAGGCTTTGGAAAGGGGGAGCGTCACAGGAGAGGGACTTGGCGACGTGGAGCCGCTGATGTTCCTGCTGCTGGTCCGCGCCCTGTCAAACTTCCAGTGTTCGATTCTGCTCGCCGAGGCCGGTGCGCTGGTCGAGAGCCGGACCTTGTCGCGATCGTGCCTGGAAACGGTGTTCTGCCTGGGGGCGCTGGCTCGAGGGGGCGAGGCGTTTATCAAACGGATGAGCGCCGCGCTGCTGGCGGACCGGAAGAGCACGGCCAACTGGATCCTGCAGAAGCCGGACATCCGCGAGCTCTTCGGAGAGGCGGACAGGGCATCGCTCAAAGACTTCGTCGACGATACCTCTGGCCGTCTCAACCAGCTGCGGAAGCTCGGGATCGAGGAGATGTCGCGAGAGGGTGGTCTTGAGCCGCTATACACCTGGTATCGGCAACTCTCCGGGGATGCCGCACATCCCACGCTCGACGCCCTCGAACGCTACCTCGTCAACGGCGAGTCTGGAGAGCTCGAAATCCAATGGGGACCTGACTGCGACGGCGAGGAGTTGAAGTGGACGGTGCTGCTCAACTGCAACTGGCTGTTCGCCGGGCTTCGCGCGGCAGAAGAGAAGATCGGCCTCGGGATCGAAGAAAATCGACTAGCTCACCTCTGGGTGCGCTTCCAGGCACTCTCCGGTTGAGCTTGCGACGAACGAGGCCGCCGCCGGCTCTGCTAACCCTGCGGATACGGCTTTGTCGACCCGATCGCCTCGGGGACGAAGCTCGAAACCATCTCTGGTTTTGGTCATGCCGTGGATGACGAAGTAGATGCCGGTGACCAGACGAAAAAGTCCTGGTTCCAGACGCCAGGTGTCAGGTGCGGCTTCACGAGGTCGGTCGCCATAGCGGCGACAGCGACACCGGCGACCAAGATTCCGAGGCAAAGCTCGATGACGCCGTAGACAAGTCTCATCTTCTGCCGGAGCCAATACGCACCGGCCGCGACGATCAGGACAACGAACATGACGGCGAGCATCACGTTGCCGGTCAAGCGGTAGAGCAGGATCGCGAGGTAGCCGGGATCGCCGTCGATGCCCGGCTTAACGACTGCCGGTGTGGCCCCTAAGACGCCTAGCGCTGTGGAGAGTCCGACCGCGATGCAGGCTGTTGCCAGAGCGATGAGCGGGAAGAAGTCTCTGAGCCAGGGATAGGGCGTTCGCCAATGCCACTTCCAACCGATTGCTCGCGCAAGCACACGAGTCGTTCATGACCTCCAAGCCAATGAAAAGGGAGCGCCGACAGTCAGAAGCGCTCTCGCCCGACCGGCGTAGTCGGTAGGTTTCCATTCAGCGAGCAGAGCCAGACCGTGCGGTTATGGATCGTGCGCTGCTGCCCATTTTGGCTGACATAGACCACGAGCGGATCGAGAGCGCGGCGATAAAACGTTCCGGTCCCGAAGAGGAGCGTCGTGTCGATCCAGTTGCGACCGGTGGCGAAGGTAAGGATGTAGCTTCCTTGGGGGAGCGTGAAGCGCACCTGATCGCCCTGGCGGAGATAGCCGGTGGCGGCGAGCGCGCCGGAGGACGCCTCGTGGAGGCGAACCACGGTGGCGCCGCCGGCGGCGGGGCAGTTGGCATTGATCTCGATGAGGTTGGTCAGCTGGTTGGCGCCGACCCATTCCTCGAGGGCGGAGGCGGCTAGAGGTGGGAAGGGCGTGGCGCGCCATGCGTCCCACCAGGAGCCGATCTCGCCTGCGAACTGATGGGCTTGCACGCCTTGGAGGATGCTTCCGACCGGGAGAGCGCCCGAGAGCCCGACAAGGAGAGCAAGGCGGAACGGGAAGGGACGCCTTGCAGCGGCTTGGCGACGTTGGGCGGCGTGCTGCCGAGACCAGTCGCGATCGACGACACCCATGCCGGTCGGTCAGGGCCGGTAGAGGGGCGCGTGATAGGCCGCATAGCTTGCGGGTGCGCTGGTAGAGGTGCTTGTTCCCCAGACAGCGTTGGCGAGCAGAACGGCGTCGCCGAGACAGACGGCCAAGAGAAAGCCGATCCCCATCCAACGGATCTTCAGGTGAGCGTCACGACGAGGCTTTAGGTGCTGAGCCACGAAGGCGTCGGCGTCGAAGGCGTCGCGGACCGCCTCGGCTCCCCTGGCAAACAGGCGTTCACGCGTGCTGGCGTGGCGCTTGTCGAAAGCCAGGAGGCCGGCGATGGATTCATCGTAGGCCTCTGGCGCGCGCTCGCGGACGATGCCGAGGGATTCGGCGGCCAGTGCGGTGAAGATCGACGTCTGGATCTCCGACGTGGACGGGTCGAAGACCTCACGGAGCGCGGGTGGCACGTCTGAGCCGATGGATGCGGCAAGCTCCTCGAGCTTGAGCGCGACCTTCTCGTGCGCTGGGTCATGCTGATCGGGCGTTCGATCGCGGCGCGTGACGGCATAGCAGAAGAGTTCGCCGGCGAGATCGGGATCCTTACCAGCGCCGAAGCGCGCGCGTGTGAAGGGGTCAACCATGGTGCCACTCCTCGTTGGACCCGAGGAGGATGGCGAACTTCGGCGCGAACGTTGTCAGGTCGCGCGCAGAATTTCTGCGCGTCCGCAACGCGTAGGCAGAGCAGGAGGGTCCCGGACCCGATTTGGCCGTCGCTAAGGGCGCCTTGGAGGTCGTGGAAGCTGCTGGTGCCGTCCGGGCGCAAGGCAACGAGCTCTCCGTCGAGTAGAGCGGCGGCGTGCAGGGCGGCGAAGCGCCCTGCCAGGACCGGCATGCGGGTGGTCCAGTCGTGTCCGTTCCGCGTCACCAGCCGGGCTTTGCCGTGCTCTATCCAGACCAGGAGGCGATAACCGTCGAGCTTCAGCTCGGAGAGCCACTCGCTGCCGTCGGGCGGCGCCTCGGCAGCCGAGGCCAGTTGTGGGGCCTGTCGAGCAGGCAACGCTCCTCGCACACCACCCTCAGCCGGAGGCGGAGAAAGTCTCACCGGGCGAGGCGGCGAAGTTGTGGGCAAGCGGCGGGGCACGCGGCCAGAACGTTAGGGCCGCACCATGCTCCGGTTGAGTTACCGGCAGCTCTGAACGCAGCCGTTGAACCCGGCCGAGACCCATGGGACTCCACAGAATCCAGTTGATACGGGGTGGCCGCTGACACGGGATCGTGTTCGACTCAGAGCAGGCGGCTGTTCGCGCCGCCGCCCGGCATGATCGGGCGAGACGATTGCTGGGAATGGAGACCGTGGATGGAGAAGAGCGTCGGCGAGGGGTGGCACCCAGGCCGCCGCGCTGGCGGCCTGGGCGCCCGCCGGTCGGGCGGGCTTGTGGACCGGCTTGCGCCGGCGCCGCGGTGCCGCCTTGGGCGGATCGGTCTCGGTCGCGATCTCGAGCTTGATGAAGGGCGGGAAGCTGATGGTCAGCTTCGTGCTCTTGAGGTGGGTGGCCCGGAAGGTGCGGGTGATCGTCCGGCGGATGCGCGTGAGCAGCGTCTTGAAGGTCTTCGAGAGGGTCATGCGAGGCTCCTGTTCTGCGATTGCGAAAATCGCGTGGGCGCAGAACGGCGCCGGTTCGGTGCCTGCATCCGAAGGACCGGAACGGAGTGGAGGACCCGGCCTGCCGGGTTGTTGGTGCCGGGCCGGTGCCGTAGCCCGACGCAGAATGGATTTTCGCGATTGCAGAACAGGAGTGTTTGACCGTGAGCGATGAGTTTCAGGGCGGTCCCGGATCGGACGGTCGACGGGGTGCGTCGAGGCGTGACTCTCAACCCCGGAGCTCGTCACTTCTCCGTTGCATGGTCGTGGTCGCCGCGACGATCGGGGTGGCCGGCTGCACCGTGCCCCAAGGTGGAGCACAGCCGACGTCGTCCAGCGTTTCCGACTACCAGGGCGTCGGCTTTCGAGACCTGATGTACAGCGCGGCAGACGCCTATGCGTCGGCGATGGCGTTCGGGGATACCACGCATGTGAACAACGCCATCGCCGGGTGCTATCAGCAATACGATAAAGGCGCGCAGTACCAGAACGTGCTCGGTGCAGGTAACATGCAAGGGCAGCTGCGGCGGTGTTTCGAAATCGATTATCTCGCCTACAAGGACAACCAGGTGCTGACCAACCGCGGCCTGCCTGGAAATCCGTATCTGTCCTCCGATGCACTCGACGCGCGATGGGGCCACTATGGGCTGCTCGCCGGCTTCCAGGATCCGAACAAGCTGTTCGAGTATGCACGCGCCGGCTACGCGATTGCGAAGCCGGCTGAGATGGGTGCGCTGAGAAACAGGCGCGGGATCCAGATGCCTGCGCTGCACAATCCGACGGGAACATTTGGCTTCTGATCGAAAGAACGGGCCTGTTCGCGCTGTACAAACCGGACAGGCTCGTTAGACTCGCCCGCACCAACGTGATCCACCGGGCGGTCACCGAGCGATGCAGCTAAGCCTGTTTCCTGAAGTTACCTCGCTCGCGCGCGTGCGGCCGGAGCGAAACGAATATGGGGGTCTGGTAGCGACGGAACCGAAAATGCATTTCAGCCCGACTTTGCTCCATAAGGGTCTAGACCCTGAGATTAGGGCCGTTCCAAGAGCCAGAACCTACCCTAATGGCACTAAATAAGTGTCTCATGCTGACGTATTGATGGGGTCTACCTCAGTGGAGCTATGACTGTTTGGTATCGGAGGCAGTCAACGATCTGAACAGATCGACCACGCTACCGGGCGTGGCGTCGCCGAAGAACAGCGCGAGGTTCTGCGCCGATTGGCTGGCGATCTTACGGCTTCGAGGGAACAGGTCGCGCTCGTAGGCGGCAAGTGCGGCGTCGAGGTTGCCAGGATTGGCGATGATCGCTTGGGCAAGCTCCGCACCGTCAAGCATGGCGAGGTTGGCTCCCTCACCCGCAAATGGCGACATGAGATGCGCCGCGTCGCCCAGCAGGGTGACGCCGGCCGCCCGAGGCCACTCATGCCCGATCGGCAGTGCATGGATTGGCCGAAGCACCGGTTCGGCAACGCTGCTCGTGATCAGGCCGACGAGGTGCGGAGCCCAGCCTTCGAACTGCTCCGCGAGGAGGGCCAGACCGGCCGATCTGTCGGTGGATTCGAGGGACCTGATCCATTCCTCCGGCTTGTTCAGCGCGACGTAGCCTGCGACCGTTCCGTCCGCGTTGCGGTGCGCGATGATCCCCTTGCCCGGTGCGACCGCCATCAGGGTGCCGCGGCCGATCGCCTCCAAGCTAAGCTCGTGACGGCCATCAGCGGCGGCGGACGCGATCTCGATGAAGCAGGTGCCGGAATAACGGGGCCGGGCGTCGGACAGGACGGGGCGCACCTTTGACCAAGCGCCGTCCGAGCCGACGAGCAGATCAAGGGTGATAGCATTACCATTAGCGAAAGTGACCTGGTGCCGGTTCTGGTCTGCCGCAGCGACGGACATGAGCTTGTGCCCCCACTTAATCGCGGCAACCGGGAGCGATGCGAGGAGCATGACGCGGAGTTCGCCGCGATTCACCTCGGGGCGCTCGGACAACGGACGGCTCGCTTGATCGAATAGGACCGCACCGTCCGAGCCGACGATCCGCTTGGCATCCTCGCCGGGACGGACGAGGTGGAGGAAGGGTCCATGCAGGCCGGCGGCCTCGAGCGCGAGTTGACCGCTATGCTCGTGCATGTCGAGCAGGCCGCCTTGCCGCCTCGCTGAAGGTGAGGGGTCCGCCTCATAGATCGTTGCCGTGATGCCGTGAAGATGCAGGACACGGGCAAGTGTGAGGCCGCCCAGTCCCGCTCCGATGATACCGATCGACATTTCCATTTGCGCGCTCCAGCTGCCCCGTCGGCGCCGAATGACGCCGATTCTCGGAGACGCTGGCCAACCTTGCTGCTGCATGGTTGACGTGTACTTGGCAGCCTAAGGACCGTGAACGCCAGGGCGGGCTGCCGCTTTGCGCGACACGACGAGCATTATCGCAAGGAGCAAGGCACGGGAAGGCCCTAGCCTAAGGCTCGCAACGTAAGTCGAGTTTGTGTCGGAAGCAGCCTCGCGCCGACATTCGGCTGAAATGCAGTTTCAGTTCCGCTGCTACCGGAACCCCAATATCGTTTCTATCGCATGGAGGTGTGGCCGGACTTGTTCGGCCGCGCGCTCCTTATGCGGCGGAAAGCTGTTACATATCAATGGTTTGCATTGCGTTGAGCACCGCGACTCTGTAAGGTCCGTGGACGATCGGAGGATGCGTCCATGCACATCGAGTTGTTGCCCGGCACGACGAACGTGGTCCGCTTCCCAGTGGAGCGTCGGGCCTCGCCGTCGCTCGACCTCCTGCGCGGGATCGCGCCGGATCCTCGGGAGATGATGGCCTTGGCCGAGAGCTTCGGCCTGCCACAGCCCGATCCGCATGCCCGTCACGACGAGGACGAGGGCACGGCCGAGTTCATCGCCAACCACGTGGTCCCGGAGCCGGGTCCGGCACGACGGAAAGCCCTGGGCGAGATGCTGGCGGAAGCGCTGGCGGTGGCAATCACGGCGTGCCAGACCGCCCACGACGCCTCGGTCGTCGCGGACAAGGCCCGGCAGCTGCTGATCGACGCGCAGACGGCAGGCGGCCACTGGCTGCCGCCCCTCGAGCAGCGGGCCGACGATCGCACGATCAGCGCTGCGGCTCTGCTGCTGGAGGCGCACGAGCTCAGCGAGCGGGCCGAGGGCGCCGCGCGGGCGATCGGCTTCGCGCGCCGAGGTGAGACCTGGAGGCCGTTCGACCTGCAGGCCGAAGCGGCGGCTCTGTTCGGGCTGACGGGCTGAAGAGGGCAGGCGGAGGAAAGGGCATCCCGCCGCCTGCCTAATGGTCGGAGCGCGGCAGGCACGGTAGCGTCGCCGCATGTGCGGCCGCTTCGCCAGTGATCTCCCGCCCGAACTCGTTGCGCGCCTCTTTGGCGCGCGGAACGGGCTGCTGAACATCGCACCGAACTGGAACACCGCGCCCACGCAGCAAGCGATGGTGGTGCGACGGCACCCAGAGACCGGCGAGCGCAACCTCGATGCGCTC
>CAXTVZ010000087.1:0-12428 GCA_964247685.1 uncultured Acetobacteraceae bacterium | reverse complement strand
GGCTCGACGCAGGTGACGCCGATGCCGAGCGGCTCGACCTCGGTGCGCAGCGCGTCCGACCAGCCCTCCACCGCGTGCTTGGACGCGGCGTAGTAGCCGGAGCCGGGAAAGCCGACCAGGCCTGCCACCGAGGTGATGTTGATGATGTGGCCCGCGTGCTGCGCCCGCATCACCGGCAGCACGGCCCGGGTGAGCGCGAACAGACCGAACACGTTGGTCTCGAACTGCGCGCGGATCTCGGCGTCGTCACCTTCCTCGATCGTGCTCTGGTAGCCGTAGCCGGCATTGTTCACGAGCACGTCGACCCGCCCGAACCGCTCGGTGGTTGCCGCCACGACGCGCTCCACCTGTTCGCTGCGGGTGACGTCGAGTACGACCGCGAGGGCACGATCCTCGGCATCCGCGACGATGTCGGCGACCGCGGCGGCGTCCCGCGCGGTGACGACCGCGCGAAAGCCCTGGGCGAGAACGCGTTCAGCGAGCGCGCGGCCGAAGCCGGTCGAGCAGCCGGTGATGAGCCAGACGGGCGTGTCCGTGTGCGGCATGTGTCTCTCCTGGGATGCGTGATGATGGTGGGTGGTGGGTGGGTGTCGAACGGCGGCAGCGGCGCTACTGCCGTCTCATCTCCGCGCGGCGCATCGGCATCGTGTCGATCAGCGCGATGATGACGGAACTGGCCACCGGCGCGTCGCGCCGAAGCTTCACGCCGCCATCGCGACCGACCAGCAGCACGGCGAACGAGGCGTCCGCCGCAACGCCGAGTTCGGGCCGCGCGCGTCGTGCCGTCTCCGGCGTGATGGTCTGCACCACCACGTCCCGCTCGCGCAACGCGGCGGGATCGGAGTCCAGCATCGCGCGCTGCCGGAGGGCGCGCGGGTCGTAGGGCTGCGCCACCACCACGACCAGCCGGGGCGGCGGCCCCGCCTCGGCGGTCGCGGTGAACAGCCCCAGCGCCGCGATGGACGTCCGCAATCTCATGCGCATCACCTGCCTCCGGCATGTAAAGATGGTGGTGACGCAGGTGGTTGCAGGATGGCCGGCTGACGCCGGGAGATCTGTCGACCGCGCCGATTCCAGATCTCACGCCGGACGTCACGTTTCGTCCAGAAAATCGGGCGCCGTCGACGTTTTCGACCGGCGTGAGACGACTGTAAACCACTCGTTTACCAGTCGGCGCCTAAAGGGATTGTGCCGCCCGACGCAAGTCATCTTGCCGGGCAAGACAACCCGAGGAGCACTCCCTTGCCCACTTTCAGACATGCGCTGTGTGCGGCCGCTGCGGTCGCGGCGCTGGCCGGCACGCAACGAAGCGCATACGCCGTGCCAACCCCGCCCCCGCTCGGCGCCGTCCTCCCGGCATCCGTTCCGCTGCAACTGATCGGCGCGGCGGCAGCATCACAGATGGTCCAGTTCGACGTCGTGCTGCCGCTGAGCAACAGCGCGGCGCTCGGCCAGCTGCTCACGCAGCTCAACGATCCGACCTCGTCACACTACCATAAATGGCTGAAGCCGGCCGACTTCGCGGCGCAGTTCGGCCCGCCCGCCTCCGTCCTCAACGGCATCGCCAAGTTTCTGAGCCAGCTCGGCTTCACCGTGACCGTCCAGACGCGATCGCTTCACGTCAGCGGGACGGCGGCACAGATCAACAACGCATTCAACGTGATCCTGCAGAGGGCGCTCGACGCCCAGGGTCGCACCCGTCTGGTGGCCGGATCACCCCTCTCGCTACCGTCCTATTTGGCCAGTGTCGGCATCATCGTTCCGGCCTTCAACCTCGCCAACAGCGATGCGAACCCGCTGGTCCGCCGCGCCGCGTCCGGGTACGCCAAGCGGAGCACCGCGGGCTACGGCACGAACGGAAATGGAACTTCCACCTACCTGTTCAACGATCTCAAGCAGGCCTACGGCTACCCGTCCTATCAGAGCACGGTCGGCACCGGGAAGTCGGTGGCCCATCTGGACGGCACCGGAACCACCGTCGCCGTCATCATGTCGAGCGACGTGCAGGACAGCGACGTGGCAGCGCTGTTCGACGGGGACAACTTCAAGGCCACGTCCGGCCAGGCCGCCGACCCCGCCATCTTCGCCCGCCGCCCCGTGAACGGCGGCCCTGTCGCCACGTCGGATGCGACCTCGGCGGAAGAGGCGACGCTCGATGTGGAGCAGGTCCTCGGCGGCGCGCCGGGCGCCCACGTGGTTCTCTACGACACGCCCGACCTGAGCGACCAGTCGCTCGTTTCGGCCCTGGTCGCCGTGGACAACGACAACACCGCCGATCTGGTCTCGATGTCCTACGGGCAATGCGAGCTCTACTACACCGCGGCCTACAACAACGGCACCGACCAGACCGCGCTGCTGCGGCTGTACTCGGAGCTCTACGAGCAGGGCAACGCTCAGGGCATCACCTTCATCGGTGCCGCCGGCGACTCGGGCGGGCTCGGCTGCATGAGCTCCGGCTAC
Source organism: uncultured Acetobacteraceae bacterium (assembly GCA_964247685.1). Lineage (GTDB taxonomy): Bacteria > Pseudomonadota > Alphaproteobacteria > Acetobacterales > Acetobacteraceae > CAXTPV01. Next base: position 9,968 of record CAXTVZ010000087.1, on the reverse strand, counting down.
TTCACCGGAACGGGCGGCTCGTTCGTCGCCGGCGTCTCGGTTCCGGCGGCGGACCCGAACGTCACGGCGGTCGGCGGCACGAACCTCGTCACCGCGCGCGCGGTGGGCGGCACGGACTCGAGCTATGTGCGTGAGAACGCCTACGCCGATCTCGAGCCGGCGCTCGACCCGTTCGGCACTGGCGACGCGGTGAGCGGCGGCGCCTTCGGCGCGGGTGGCGGCGTGTCGACCCTGTTCGCCAAGCCGGCCTACCAGAACCTCGTCAACACGAGATCGAGCTCGTTCCGCGCCGTTCCGGATATCGGGATGGCCGTGGGCGGGTGTCCGGATGACGGCTCGGGCACCTGCGACAGCGTCGGCGCCCTGCCGGGCGACACGGGCGAACGCTCCAGCGTCGCCATCATCTTCAATGGCGCGCCCGACAACATCATCGGCACCAGCGCTGCAGCGCCGGAACTGGCCAGCGTCGCCGCCCTCCTGGTGGAGACACAAGGGCGCCAGGGCAACATCAATCCGTATCTCTACACGCTGGCGCAGCGTCAGGCGGGCGGCGGTGCCGCCTACTTCCACCAGATCCTTCCCGGCAACAACGCCGTGGTCGCCAACTCCGGCACCTACAACTACACGACCGGCAACGGCACGCCGAATGTCGCGGCTCTCCTGGGGCTCGCCAACGGGCCGCTCGCCGGGGCGCCGGCGACCGCCACCAACCCCTGAGCTCGCGTCGGGACTGAACGATCCCGAATTTTTGAACGTTGACGATGCCGGCCAGAAGGGCCGGCATTTTCTTTTGGACGACGCTGCTTTCCGGTTCGCAGGCAGCAGGCCTTCAACGCTTTTTAATTTTGATGCGAGATACTGCCCGCGCACGCCACTGCGTGCGTCATGTGGCGCAAAGGCACGACATGCTCTCTCCCAGGCACGGGCGCAGAATGCGGACGGCGCTTCGAGCATTCCTCGCGGTCGTTTGGCTCCTCCTGTTCGGAGAGTCCGCGCGCGCGCAGTTCACACGCTTCGAGAACCTGACCGACGAGCAGGGTCTCGGCAACATGACGGTCACCGCCTTCGCCCAGGATCGGAACGGCTTCATCCTGATCGGCACGGAAGCGGGGCTGTTCCGCTACGACGGCGCCTTCATCACGCGCGCCGATGACGGCATTCCGCCGGGAACATGGATCCGCCGCATCGCCGTCGACGATGCGGGCCATGTTTGGGTCATCGCGGCCGACGACCTCTATCTGCGTTCGGGACCGACATTCCATCGGATCGAGCTTGCCGGCGCGAAGCTCGGCTCCGTGCACCGGATCGCGTTCGGCGGCGGCGAGCTTGTGCTCGCCCGCGACGGAGCCCTGCTGCACGCACGCGTCGCCGATGACAGGGTGGGCGCGCTGTCGCCGCTGTTCGCCGGCGCGGCCGCGGGCCGTGCGCCGGCACTCGGCGACACGCGCTTCATCACGGCCGCCACGGGAGGCGAGTTTCTGATCGGGTGCGGAACCGGGATCTGCCGCCTCGACGGTGATCGCGCGGCGGAAAGCTACGATGCGGCGAGCGGTCTCCCCGCCGACCAGTGGGAGGTGGCCATCCGCACCGCCGACGGGACGCTGTGGGCGCGCAGCCTCGGCCGGCTCGCCTGGCGTCGCCCGGGTGAGCCCCGCTTCTCGACGGTCGCCATTCCCAACGGCACCCGGCGATTCTTCACGATCTTCCCGGACCGGCTGGAGCTCGTCTCGGACGATCACGGCGGCATCATCACCCAGGGCGACGAGGGCCTGCTCCGCTGGGACGGTGCGCAGTGGCACGTCATCAGCCACCACGCGGGCGGCCTCGCGGCCGCCCCCATCCAGGCGCTGATGTTCGATCGCGAGGATGAGCTCTGGGTCGGCACGCTCGGCCACGGGGCATTCCGTAGCATCGGCCTCGGCGCCTGGGAGAGCTGGACCGCCGATGACGGGCTGACGAGCGACCTGATCTGGGCCATCACCCGCCGGCAGGACGGCCAGCTGTGGGTCGCGACCTACGACGACGCGCTCCCGCTCGACCGGCGCACGGCTTCGGTGCCGGGGGGAAGCGAGAACGTGGCCGCGACCCGGGGCGACCGGCTCTGGCTGAGCCCGCTGCGGGCGCCGCTCGCCCGCCTCGATCCCATCCGCGGCCTGGAACGTTTTGGAACCTACCGGAGCGTCTTTTCGCTGGTGGTGGACGCGCGCAACCGCCTCCTGGTCTGCACCGGTGACGGATTGCTGATCGCGCCGGACGCCGACGCCCCGGCGGCGACGCTGCACCTCGCGACAGTGCTCGCCCTGCCCACCTACGCCGTCGCGAGCGACCGCGCGGGCGTGATCTGGGCCGCAGCCGGCGACGGCATCTACCGCGAGGGCGCCTCCGGGAAATTCGAGCGCGTGGCCGCCGCCGCCGATGTCGCCGGGGCGACGGCGATGGAGTTCGCCCGGGAGGACGAGGTGTGGCTGGCGACGGGCGACAGCGGCGTTCTCCGCTACCGGATCCGTGGCGCGCATGCCGAAGCGCTGGCGCCAATCGCACCGCCCAGCCTGGCCTCGCGCGACATCTCCTTCATCCATCGCGACCGGCACGCGCGCATGTGGGTCGGCACCGACAGCGGCGTCGACGTTCTCGATGCCGGGCGATGGCGACATTTCGGCGCCGCCGACGGCCTGATCAGCAACGATCTCGACCAGGGCGCGGTGTTCGAGGACGTGGACGGCTCGATGTGGTTCGGCACCAGCCATGGTCTGAGCCACTTGCTCGACCCCGGCCACCCGCGTCCGATCCTGCCGCTCCATCCGCATCTGATCGGCGTGTCGCTCGGCGCGCGCCAGTTCGGCAATGAGCCCGCGCGTGTCGAGTTCCGATCGAGTGCAGCGCCGCTCACCATACGTCTCGCCGATCTCGACTACTCGGTCGCCCGGCCGATCACGTTCCGCTACCGGATGGTCGGCCTCGATACGGGCTGGAACGAAACCACCGGACACGAGATCCGCTACGCAGGCCTGCCGGCCGGACGTTTCCGGTTCGAGATGGTCGCGGTCGCGCACGCGACGCAATCGGTGCCGATCTTCTTCGACGTGGCGGTGCGTGCGCCCTGGTGGCGTCGGTGGTGGTTCTACGCGCTGGTGTCGATCGTGGCAGGGACCGGACTCTTTCTCGCCTGGCAGCTGCGGATCCGCCTGCTGCTGAGTCATCAGCAGCGCCTCGAGGGCATGGTGGCCGCGCGCACCGCCGAGATCGAGCAGGCCCGCGAGGAGCTCCATCGCCTCACTTTGTGCGACGCCTTGACCGGGTTGCCGAACCGGCGCGCGCTGATGAACGTGCTCGAGCAGGACGTCGCGCGGGCCTCGGCCCCGGGCGCGCCCGCGCTCGCGATCCTTCTCTGCGACATCGACCACTTCAAGCGCATCAATGACGGCTTCGGCCATCTCGCCGGCGATGGCGTGCTCACCGCGTTCGGCGCGCGCCTCCGGGATGCGCTCACCCCACCCGACGAAGCGGGGCGCTACGGCGGCGAGGAGTTCTGCGTCGTGCTCCATGGCGCGCGCGAACTCGTGGACGCCCGCGTCGAGGCGATCCGCACGGCGGTCGGGAGCGACCCCTACAGGCTCGCGGGCGACGTCGAGGGACATGTCACCTGGAGCGGCGGCCTCGCCTTCTTCCGGCCGGGCGACACCGCGCTTTCGATGCTCGCGCGGGCCGACGCGGCGCTCTACGACGCCAAGGAGAACGGCCGCAACCGGGTCGAGCGGGAGCGCTCCGGCGTGGCCGCGACCGCGGGGCACGGCAAGGCCGCGCGCGTGTCGTCGCGCGCGGAAGGCTTCGACGGTCTGCTCGACCCCGCCGCCATCGCCCTTCGCGACGATCTCGAGACCGCGATGCGCGAGAACCAGTTCACGCTGCACTTCCAGCCGGTGGTCGACATCGCACGTGACGAGGTCACCTCCTGCGAGGCGCTGATCCGCTGGCATTCGCCCACGCGCGGCCGGGTGCCGCCGGTGGAGTTCATCCCCTTTGCGGAGCAGGTCGGGCTGATGCCGGCGATGGGCGACTGGATCCTGCGCGCCGCCTGTCGCGAGGCCGCGACCTGGCCCGACCGGCTGACCATCTCGGTCAATCTCTCGCCCGAACAGCTGCGCCTACCCGATCTGCTCGCGCGCGTGGACGCGGCGCTGGCCGAGACGGGACTTCCGGCCAGCCGGCTCGAGCTCGAGATCACCGAGACCGCGATGATCGAGGACGCGGCCGCCGCACGCACCACGCTCGAGGCGTTGCGCGCGCGCGGCATCAAGATCGCGCTCGACGATTTCGGAACAGGTTATTCGTCGCTGAGCTTCCTCAAGACGCTGCCGTTCGACCGCGTCAAGATCGATCGCTCGTTCGTGCAGGACCTCGACATCAAGCCGGAATCCTCGGTGATCGTGCGCGCGATCGTCGAGATGTCGCGCAACCTGGGTGCGTCGGTGACGGCGGAGGGCGTGGAGACCGACGAGCAGATCGCGCTGCTGCGGGCGGCGGGCGCGTTCGAGCTGCAGGGCTACCGGATTGGCCGCCCTTGCGCTGCTGCCGATCTCAAGGGCTGGATCGCCGCTTTCGATGCGAGCCATTCGAGGTTTCCGGTCGCGCGGGCGGCTCTCGGCGCTGCTGCGTGAGTTCGGAACAGACTTGGGGCGCTGCCCACACCCGGCTGGGGGCAAGCGCCACCAGACCGCGATTGTCAGGCTTCGATCGCGGCTCGCATGGCATTCGCGACGCCGCCGCTGACCGACTCGCGGCTCATGAGCCGTCCGTCGGGAAGGCGTATCTCGATGAGCCAGCCGGTGCTTCTGCCGCCGTTGACGGTCTCGATCCGGCCCGCCCTGCCCTCGTGCTGCCACCGATGGCGGTTGTGACGGACGTCGACCAGAGTCCAGTCCGCCAGCGGCCGATCGTTGAGGTCCCGTCGCAGGGAAGCCATCGCCGCCACCGTGGCGCAGGAGGACGCGGCGTCCGCCTCTCGCTGCGCGAACTCGGCACGAAGGCACCGCTCCGCCTCGTCGGACGGCAAGCCGACCCGCCGGGCATAATTGTGGATCGTGCCCGGCGTAAGATCATCCGCGATCAGGGCGGGTGGAGGGTTGTCGTCCGGAGTCATATCCCCGTCCTAGACAAGCGCGGTCAAAGAGCCAAGGCCCTTTGCGCGTCGTGCAGGTAACGCCGGAGGCGCGCTTCGCACGACGCCGTGGGATCCCCCTAGCTCGCGGCGAACACGCTCCCTTCGAACGCTTCCTCCCAAGTCCCCGTGGTCGAGGCACGGCTGTATTCGGTCGCCCGGTTCTCGAAGAAGTTCGTGTGCTCGATCGCGTTGAGCATGTCGTCGAGCCAGGGCAGCGGGTTGCGCTCGACGTTGTAGAGCGGCGCGAGCCCGAGCTGTTGCAGGCGGCGATCGGCGATGAAGCGGATGTACATCTTCACCGTCGCCGCATCGAGGCCTTCCACCGGGCCGAGCTCGAAGGCGAGATCGATGAACGCGTCCTCGTGGTGGACGATGGTGGAGCAGACCTCGGTGATTTCGCTGCGGAGCTGGTCGGTCCAGATCTCCGGATTCTCCGAGATGAAGGTGTGGAACAGGCGGATGATCGACAGGCAGTGCAGCGTCTCGTCGCGCACCGACCAGGTCACGATCTGGCCCATGCCCTTGAGCTTGTTGAAGCGCGGAAAGTTCAGCAGGATCGCGAACGAGGCGAACAGCTGCAGCCCCTCGGTGAAGGCGCCGAAGGCGGCAAGGGTTTTCGCGATCTCGTGCTTGTTCGAGACCGTGAAGCCCTGCATGTAATCGTATTTATCCTTCATCTCCTTGTAGGAGAGGAAAGCCGAGTATTCCGTCTCAGGCATGCCGATCGTGTCGAGCAGATGCGAGTAGGCGGCGATGTGGATCGTCTCGATGTTCGAGAACGCCGACAGCATCATCAGGACTTCGGTGGGTTTGAACACCTGGCTGTAATGCTTCATGTAGCAGTTGTTCACTTCCACGTCGGATTGCGTGAAGAAGCGGAAGATCTGCGTGACGATGTGGCGCTCGGACTCCGTGAGGTTCTTGTGCCAGTCCTTCACGTCGTCGGCGAGCGGCACTTCCTCCGGCAGCCAATGGACGCGCTGCTGCACCAGCCAGGCCTCGTAGGCCCAGGGGTAGCGGAACGGCTTGTAGACGGGGTTTTCCGTCAGCAGCGTGAGAGGCTGTGCCGCGGCCGGGTTGACGATGTTCATGTCTGGTCCTCGTGTCGTATCGGAATTGCGCGTCACTGGCAGGCGAGGCATTCCTCGTAATCGGTGGTGCTGGTGGCGGGCGCCGCGGCGGCCGGTGCGCGTGCCACCGGCATCATGTCGTTCGGCCCCTTCAGCATGTCGCTGACCGTGTCGGCGCGCTGGATCGACAGCGAGCGGCAGTAATACAGCGATTTCAGCCCGCGCTTCCACGCCATCATGTGGATGCCGTGCAGGTCGCGCTTGTGGATGTCGGCGCGCAGGAACAGGTTCACCGACTGGCTCTGGCAGATAAAGGGCGTGCGGTCGGCCGCGTGCTCGATCACCCAGCGCTGGTCGAGTTCGTGAGCAGTCTTGAAGACGTCGCGCTCCTCCTGGGTGAGAAAATCGAGCTGCTGTACCGAGCCCTTGCTCAGCGTGATCGACGACCAGACCTCGTCCGTGTCCCGCCCTTTCTCCGCCAGCATCTTCTGCAACGCGCGGTTGCGCACGGTGAACGAGCCCGACAGCGTCTTCTGCAGGAACACGTTGGCCGCGATCGGCTCGATCCCCGGACTGGTGCTGCCGGTGATGATCGAGATCGACGCGGTGGGCGCGATCGCAATCTTGTTGGAGAAGCGCTCGTCGATACCGTATTCAGCGGCATCCGGGCAGGCACCGCGCTCCGCGGCGAGCAGGCGGGAGGCGGCGTCGGCCTGCTTTCGGAGATGCGCGAACATGCGCTTGTTCCACACCTTCGCCATCACCGACTCGAACGGGATCGCGTTGTCCTGCAGGAACGAATGGAAACCCATCACGCCGAGCCCGACCGAGCGCTCGCGCGAGGCGGCGTAGGTCGCCCGCTCCATGTCGGGCGGGGCACGCTTGATGAAATCGGTCAGCACGTTGTCGAGGAACCGCATCAGGTCCTCGATGAAACGCGGATTGTCGCGCCACTGGCTCCAGGTTTCGAGATTGACGCTGGAGAGGCAGCACACTGCCGTGCGCTGCTTGCCGTGCTGGTCGATGCCGGTGGGCAGCGTGATCTCGGAGCAGAGATTCGACGTCTTGACCTCGAGCCCCGCGAGCTTGTGGTGCTCGGGTCGCGCGTTGTTCACCTGGTCGGAGAACACGATATACGGCTCGCCCTGCTCCATGCGCGCGGTGAGGATGCGGATCCACAGCGCGCGCGCGGACACCGCGCGGATGTGGCTGCCGTCCTTCGGCGAGAGCAGCGCCCACGGCTCGTCGGCTTCCACCGCACGCATGAACGCGTCGGTGAGCAGGATGCCGTGATGGAGGTTCAGCGCCTTGCGGTTGGGATCGCCGCCGGTGGGGCGGCGCATCTCGATAAATTCCTCCACCTCCGGATGCCAGATCGGCAGGTACACCGCGGCCGAGCCGCGGCGCAGCGAGCCCTGGCTGATCGCGAGCGTCAGGCTGTCCATCACGCGGATGAACGGGATCACGCCCGACGTCTTGCCGTTCTGGCCGACGCGCTCACCGATCGATCGAAGATTGCCCCAATAGGAACCGATGCCGCCGCCCTTGGACGCGAGCCAGACATTCTCGTTCCATAGCCCGACGATGCCCTCAAGGCTGTCGGACGCCTCGTTGAGGAAGCAGGAGATCGGCAGGCCGCGACTGGTGCCGCCGTTCGACAGCACCGGCGTCGCCGGCATGAACCAGTGCTGGCTCATGTAGTCGTAGAGGCGCTGGGCGTGCGCGGCATCGTCGCCGTAATGCGAGGCCACGCGGGCGAACAGGTCCTGGTAGGATTCGCCCGGCAGCAGGTAGCGGTCATCGAGCGTGGCGCGCCCGAAATCGGTCAGCAGCGCGTCCCGCGTGCGGTCGACGCGCACCTGGCCGCGGCCGGGCATCTGCACCTCGCTGTCAAAGAGGGGCACATCGAAGAGAGGCGCCTCCACGCAGTCGACGCTCGCGTGGGCTTGCTCGTCCAGTGTCATCCGCGTTCCTTATGCCTGACGGCGATCGACCGCGGAGGTTACACAACATGTGGCGGGTGTCGAACCCAAACCGCCACTAGTCCTCGTTGCGGATGTTGCATCGGCCAATCTGCATCACGGGGAACATAGGAGGAACATGGAACAAAATCACGGCTTAATCGGACGCTCCGGACGCGCCTCCGCCGGAACACACGGCCGCCTCAAGACATCGTGCGGCGACCACCGCCGGCGACCGACTCGATGACCTTCCTGGCCGACCTCCACGTCCACTCCCGCTTCGCACGCGCGACCAGCCGCGACCTCACGCCGGCGCGCATGGCGGCCGAGGCCGCGCGCAAGGGGCTGGGCGTGATCGGCACCGGCGACTGCGTGCATCCCGCCTGGAGCGCCGAGCTGCGCGAGACCCTGCGTCCCGCCGGCGACGGGCTGTTCCGGCTCGACCCGTCGCTCGAACGCGCGGCGTGGTCCGAGCTGCCGCCCGCGTTGCGCGTGCCCGCCCGCTTCATGCTGAGCGTGGAGATCTCGACGATCTATCGCGCCGCCGGACGCGTGCGAAAAATCCACCACCTGATCACCGTGCCCGATTTCGCCGCGCGCGACCGGCTCGCAGGCCGGCTGGCAGCGATCGGCAACATCGCATCCGACGGGCGGCCGATCCTGGGGCTCGACAGCCGCGACCTGCTGGAGATCACGCTGGAGGCAGGCGGCTACCTGGTGCCGGCGCATATCTGGACGCCGTGGTTCTCGGTGCTGGGCGCGTTCGGCGGCTTCGACAGCATCGACGCGTGCTACCGCGACCTCGCACCGCATATTTTCGCTCTCGAGACCGGGCTCTCCTCGGACCCGCCGATGAACTGGCGCGTGAGCGCGCTCGATCGCTACCGGCTGGTGTCGAACTCGGACGCGCATTCGCCCGGCAAGCTCGGCCGCGAGGCGACGCTGTTCTCATGCGAACCGGGCTACGACACCATCCGGCACGCGCTCGAGACTGGCGACGGCTACGAGGGCACGGTCGAGTTCTTCCCCGAAGAGGGGAAATACCACGCCGACGGGCATCGTGCCTGCGGCGTGCGTCTCACGCCGGCCGAGACGCGGGCCGCCGGCGGCCTCTGCCCCGTGTGCGGGGGAACGATCACGATCGGTGTCGCCCACCGGGTCGAGACGCTCGCCGACCGCGCGGAGCCTGTCGCGCCCTCCACCAGAGGGTCGTTCCTCAGCCTGGTGCCACTCGGAACCGTGCTCGCGGAGATCCTCGGTCGCGGCGAGGCGACCGTCGGCGTGCGCGCCGCACGCGAACAGGCCCTGGCGGCGCTCGGCAACGAGTTCGCGATCCTGGCGACACTCCCGCTCGACACGATCGGCCGCCACGACGCGAGACTCGCGGAGGCGGTCGGGCGGCTGCGGCGGGGCGAGGTGCGGCGCGAGGCCGGGTATGACGGCGTCTACGGCACGATCCGCCTGTTTGGGCGGGGCGAGCTCCGCTCGGGGGCGGCCGGGGTGGTTGGGTGCGGAGAAGAAGGCCAGGGCTCTGCCCTGGACCCGCCAAGGGACAGTCGTCCCTTGGAACCCTGATTGTTGAGTTGCGTGGCGAGGCTCAGGTCTGTGACGGGTAGGGGCGGCTTCTTTCTTTGGTTCGGCTGGCGCCCGTCGGCGGTCGCACGGTCGTGGCGCCCTGGCCCACGAAGCATCTCCCCTCGGGCAAAGGCTGGATGCCCCATCTTCGAGTGTCCGAGCTCGATCTCTGCTGCGTGAGCTTGCAGCGGCCGGCGTTGC
>CAXTVZ010000086.1:5546-12641 GCA_964247685.1 uncultured Acetobacteraceae bacterium | reverse complement strand
ACGCCGCAGTTCTCCCGCGAGCAGCTCGAGACGCTGTTCTTCGAGGCGGCACGCACGGGACGCGCCGACATCGTCGAGGGACTGCTCGACGCCGGCATCGAGGCCGACCTCGTCGACGACCGCGGCTACCCCGTGCTGGTGGTGGCGACTTATAACGGCGAGGCGGACATCGCACGGATCCTGCTCGCCCGCGGCGCGCCGGTCGACGGACGTGACGCCAAGGGCAGCACAGCGCTGATGGGTGTGGCGTTCAAGGGCGCGCTCGCGATCGCCCGGCTCCTGCTCGAGGCGGGCGCAGACCCGAACGCCACGAACGCTGCCGGCCAGACCGCGCTGATGATGGCGGCGATGTTTGGCCGTGCTGCCATGGTCGACCTCCTGCGCGACGCCGGCGCCGACCAGTTCCTTCGCGATGCGACGGGTTCGAACGCGCGCGATCTGGTGCTGACCCAGGGCAACACCGCGATGCTCGCCCGCCTCGACGCCGCGACCGGTGAGAAAGCGGGGCTGGAGGCGCACGCTTGAGCGAGGTCGTCACTCTCAAACCGGCGCGCGACGATACGCTCTGGGCAGTGGTGGCCTCGATCGGCAAGCGGGAGCGGGTGGCCGAGATCTACCCGAGCCGGACCGCGGCGCTGGCCGACCGGAACTGGCGCGAGCAGCAGGTGCGGGCCTATGCAAGCCTGCTCCGCTCCTCGACCGAGCCACCGCCGCGCTACAGCGTGGCCCCGATCCGCCGCCAGGACCTGCCGCGCGCCTGGACGCCGCTGCCGGCGCTGGGCTTCCTGCGCGGCCGCTTCGTCTGAACGGCGGGCCTTGAAGCTTCGGCATCCAAATCGCCTGGGCCTGCACATCCGCCTCGTCCTGGACGGCGGACGCGTGATGGGGCCGGGGCGTGCGGAGCTGCTCGAGGCGATCCGCGACGGCGGCTCGATCTCGGCCGCGTGCCGCAACATGCGGATCAGCTCCAAGCGCGCCTGGGAGCTGCTGCGCGAGATGAACGCGATGTTCCGTGCGCCCGTGATCGAGGCGCTGACGGGCGGCACGGGCGGCGGCGGCGCGCGGCTGACGGCGACCGGCGAGAGGGTGCTCGGCGCCTATCGCCGGCTCGAAGCCGCGGCCCACGACGGCGCGGCCCACGCGATGAAGGAGATCGAGGCCGAGCTCGCCGCACCGGGTCACGCCTCGCCGGCGGACGTGGCGCCGCGGGATCGTGCCCGGCCCTGAGCCGGAAGGTCAGGGCGCGTCGCCGGAGCGCGCCCGTTCGTGCATGGTCTCGGCGTCGTGCGAGCCGGTCGAGCCCGCGAGGCCCGCGATCCGATCGCGACCGCTGCGCTTGGCGTGGTAGAGCGCCCGGTCGGCGCGGCCGATCAGCGTTTCCCAGTTGTCGCCGCCGAACACCGCCGCAAGGCCGATCGAGCAGGTGACGTTCAGGATGCCCGGCGTGCCGGCCTTGCTGAAGCTGTGCGTGCGCACGCGCTGGTGGAACTCGGCCAGACGCGAGACCGCGCGGCCGTCGCCGTTGCGCAAGACCACCAGGATCTCCTCGCCGCCGTAGCGCCCGGCGAACTCGTCGGAGCGCAGCATGCCGGCCGAGAGCGCGCCCATTTCGCGCAGCACGCTGTCGCCGGTGAGATGGCCCCAACCGTCGTTGATCGCCTTGAAGTGGTCGATGTCGACGAGCCCGATCACCACCCCGGGCAAGTCCGACGTGTCGCGCAGGAAGCCCGCGAGCCGGCTTTCCACGGCCGAGCGGTTCAGCAGACCCGTGAGCTGGTCGTGAGTCGCCTGGTAGGCGAGTGCGGCCTGTGCCTGGCGGATCTCGGCGGTGACCTCCTCGACGCGCCGCTCGAGCTCGGCCTGGCGTGCGCGCTCGGCGCGGACGCGCAGGCGGAAGAGGCCGTAGAGCGCGCCGATCACCGCCAGGCTCCACAGCGTCTCGGACCACCACCGGCGCCACCACGGATAGTCGATGTCGATCGTGAGCGTCTGGGGCTCCGACACGCGATGCTTCAGCAGGTCGTAGGCGAACACCTCGAATTTATGGCGGCCGGGCGGCACGAACGGATAGAAGATCCGCCCGCTGTTGGTCTCGATCCAGTCATCGTCGACGCCCGACATGCGGTAGCGGAAGGTGACCGACTGCTCCGCGCTGTAGGCTGGCGTGCCGACATCGATCAGCAGCGGCTTGCGGTTGAACGGGAGATCCGTGCCGCGGATCATCTGCCCGTCGAGCAGGGCGCGGCTGATCACCACCTCCAGCTTTTTCGGAGCGAACACCCTCTCGGGGTGGAGCACGTGCGAGACGCCTTCCGACGACGAGATCCAGAGCGTGCCGTCCGGGTCCTCCCGCAGGCCGCGTTCGTTGATGTCGTTCGAGAGCAGCCCGTCCTCGGTGTTGAGCGACACCCAGCGACGCCCGTCGAAGACCGACAGCCCGACCTTGGTGCCGGCCCACAGCCAGCCGCGCCGATCGACCAGCACCGCCGCGATGGTGCTGGTCTCCAGGTCGGATTGCGGGACGGTCTCGATGAGCACCGGCGCGGAACCACGCAGCCAGACCCGGAACAGGCCGCCGTCACCGCCCACCCAGATGCTGTTCTCGGGTCCGCGTGCGACCGCATACGGTGCGAAACCGCCGGCCGGCCAACGGCCGACCACCAGCGTGTCAGTCCCGTCTGCCGCCCGCCGGCGCAGAGCATGTCCGCGAATGTAGTAGAGGCCGCCGGCACCGTCGGCGATCATGTCTCGCGTCATGCCGGTGGTGATCCGCGCGCAGGTCACGTCCTGGATGCGGTTGCCGTCGCAGCGGAAGATGCCGTCGGTGGTGCCGAGCCACGTCGTGGCGGCACCACCGGGAACCACCGCCAGCGCAGCCGGAATCGCAAGCTTGCGCTCCGTCGCATCTGACGGATCGATGACCCGCGAGCCGACCTGGCCGTCGGAGCCCCACAGAAGACCCGCGCTGCTTCCCAACGCGTAGCCGGCGCCTGGCACGCGTTTGCCGATCGCCAGCCGTCCGTCCGTCGGAACGATCTCGTCGATGCCCGTATCCGTCGCTGCCCAGACCGAGTGATCGGCGGTTCGAGCCAATTCCCAGGCCATTCCCGACGACAAGCCGTCCAGATGCGTGAGCGTCTGCCAGCCGCCATATCCGACCCAGCGCAGGATGCCCTTGCCGAAGGATTGCAGCCACAGACTGCCCGACCGATCCACCAGCGACGAGGTGATGAGACCGATCGGCGCGCCCTGGTTGACCGTGACGACCTGCCATCGATGGTCGCGCAGCACGGCGAGACCATGCGCCGTCTGTGTGATGACGTTGCCGTCGGGGGTGTGGAACAGCGATAGCTTGTCGAGATAGTTGTCGTACGCGCCGTCCTGGTCCGGAAGGCGGTCGACCGTCCAGGTCGTGCGGCCGGGTGCCAGGGTCGCGACCAGGTGCGGGGATCGCGCCAGGATCGACCCGTCAGGTGCTTTCGCCACCGCCGCCCACTGATCGCCGGGCAACCCGTCTTCCGCGCCGAAGCAGCGCGGGGCCTTGCTCCATACGCAGATCCGGCCATCGGAGCGCGGGAGCCACAGATTCTCGCCGATGCTGAAAAGACCCTTGATCCTGGTCTCGGCGGTTGGGCGGATCGCCGCGGGCAGGACAAGATCCTGCATCGTCGCTGAACCGCCTGCCGGAACGGTGATCATCCGGAGGGAGGCGCCGTCGATCAGCGCGACGCCCCCGTGCCAGTTGGCGAGACTGCGGGGGGAATGAGCGGGCGAGATCTCGGCCTGCAACGCACGGAAGTGCAGGGTTGCCGGGGGCAGCCTCGCGCTGCCGGGCTCGTCGGCGATCCGGATCTCGCTGTCGTAGCGCACGATCAGCCGGCCGGACGAGCTGATCGCCAGACCATCGACCTCGTGGGCGGAGGGAAGGCCCTGGTCAGCGCCGAGTGCGGTGAACTGCCGTCCGTCGAACGAGAACAGGCCGTGATCGGTGCAGATGTAAAGGAAGCCGGCCCGGTCCTCAATGATGCACTGGCCGCTGAGCTCGCTCTGGCCTGGTTCGGCGCCGTAGACGTGAAAGGAACTCTGCTCGGCGCGTGCCTCAGCGAAACCGCCAGCGAGCGGAGCCGTCGCGAACAGCGCCGCCAACATCGCCGTCGCCCGCGCCACCGCGCATTTCGATCGCCGACGCTGCCCCATCAGTCTCGTGCCTACCTCCGAGTCTCGTGTGGCGACGATGCAGCGGGTTCCCCTGCGGGTCCGCTTGCATACTTAGAAAAAAGGGGACGCGCGGCATCCCCCTTTTCCACTCTAACACTGGCGCCGGAGGATGTCCTGCCGGTCAGCCGCAGATGGGGCACATCATGTGGCCTTTATTCGCCAGCTTGAACGTGTGTTGCGCGGGCTGCGACGCGGTGTGGCCGGTGACCGACGCGAGCGCCAGCACGAGAGCGGCCGCGGTTGCGGTGCCGGCGATGGCGCGGAAAGCGAGAGAGGACAGGATGCGCATGGATTTTCTCCAACAAGAATGGGTCGGTTGATGACCCGGGGTGGTGGTGACGCCTCGACACTCGCCAGTTGTTTCGCCCGCGGGCAAAACGTTAACCCAAGACAAAATCTAACCAGGCGGCACAACGCAGGAACGTTAGCACAAACTTCTGGTTCTAACACTAGACATCGAACCCGTGACCGCGCGGCCTTCTCAGCTGCGTGGCGTGGTCTCATCCTGTGCGAGACCGGTAAAGAACCTGTTAAATCAAACGGATTTCGTTGATGACATTCGGGTTGCGGCGTTCGGTCGGCCGTATGGCGCGCGCGGAACTCACGCGATCGTGCAGATCGCCGTCCCGTGTGACCACGCTGCAACAACGTCGCCGACGCCGCTCAGCAGCCGCCGGATCGACCGCGAATCGATCGTGAAAGCGGGTGTGAGGTAAACAATGTTGCGGAACGGCCGTACGAACAGGCCGCGCGCGACGAACGCCGATTTCAGCGCCTCGAGCGGCGGCATCGGATCGAGTTCGACGACGCCGATCGCGCCGAGAACGCGCACGTCCCGCACCATCGCGAGCGAGCGGCACGGCTCCAGACCATGCGCGAGCTGTTCGGCGATCATCGACACGGCGCCGAGCCGGTCTTCCCGCTCGAACAGGTCGAGCGACGCGTTGGCGGCCGCGCACGCGAGCGGGTTCGCCATGAAGGTCGGCCCGTGCATCAGCGCGGCCTCGGGCGCGTCCGACAGGAAGGCCTCGAACACGTGACGGCGCGCCACCGTCGCGGCCAGGCCCATCGTGCCGCCGGTGAGCGCCTTCGACAGGCAGATCACGTCGGGCACGATGCCCCCCTGCTCGCAGGCGAACATCGTGCCCGTGCGACCGAAGCCGGTGAACACCTCGTCGGCGATCAGCAGCAGGCCGTGCCGGTCGCAGGCCGCACGGATCCGCGCGAGCGTCGCCGCATCGTGCATCCGCATGCCGCCCGCACCCTGCACCAGCGGCTCCACCAGGACCGCGGCCAGCTCCGGAGCGTGACGTGCGAGCAGGGCCTCGAACGCGGCCGTGCTGCCGTCGTCGACCGGCAGCGGCGCGATCACCTGCTCCGGCAGCACGCCCCGAAACAGCGCGTGCATCCCTTCCTCCGGGTCGCAGACCGACGCGGTGAGAAAGGTGTCGCCATGGTAGCCGCCGGCGAAGGCGAGCAGGCGGGTGCGGCCGGCGACCCCGCGATTGATCCAATACTGGATCGCCATCTTGATCGCGACCTCGACCGAGACCGAGCCGCTGTCGGAGAAGAACACGTGGTCGAGATCGCCCGGTAGCAGCCGTGCGAGCCGGGCCGCCAGCCGCCGCGCGGGTTCGTGCACGATGCCGCCGAACATCACATGCGGCATCCGGGCGAGCTGGTCGGCGACGGCGGCCCCGATATGCGGGTGGTTGTAGCCGTGACAGGCGGTCCACCAGGACGCGATGCCGTCGATCAGCACGCGCCCGTCGGCGAGCGTGATCGTGCTGCCCTGCGTCCGCACCGCCTCGAGCGGCGCGGGCGCGCCCTTCATCTGGCGGTAGGGCAGCCAGAGATGGGCCTCCTCAAACGGCGGCATGCATCCCGAGCGAGGCGAGCAGGGCGGTGTCGCGATCCACGCCCGGGTTCGGCGTGGTGAGCAGCCGCGCACCCCGGAAAATCGAGTTCGCACCGGCGAGGAAGCACAGCGCCTGGGTCTCGTCGCTCATTCCCTCGCGCCCGGCGGCCAGCCGCACGCGCGCGTGCGGCATGGTGAGGCGGGCGGCGGCGATCACGCGCACGAAGTCGAGCGGGGCCACGCCGGCGGCCTCGGCGAGCGGGGTGCCGGCGACCCGCACCAGCATGTTGATCGGCACGCTCTCGGGATGGCGCGGCAGGTTCGCGAGCTCCGCCAGCAGCGCCGCCTGGTCGTCGAGGCTCTCGCCCATTCCCACGATGCCGCCGCAGCAGACATGGATTCCCGCGTCGCGCACATGGGCGAGCGTCTCGAGCCGGTCCGCGTAGGTGCGGGTGGTGATGATGTCGCCGTAATACTCGGGCGAGGTGTCGAGGTTGTGGTTGTAGTAGTCGAGCCCGGCGCCGGCGAGCCGCTCGGCCTGGGCCGCGTTCAGCATGCCCAGCGTGACGCAGGTCTCGAGCCCCAGCGCGCGCACGCCCTCGACCATGGCGCACACCGCGTCGAGGTCGCGGTCGCGCGGGTTGCGCCAGGCCGCCCCCATGCAGAACCGCTGCGCCCCGGCGTCGCGCGCCGCGCGGGCGTCGGCGAGCACCGCCTCGACCGCCATCAGCTTGCTCGCGGGAACTGCGGTCTCGTGGTGCACGCTCTGCGGGCAGTAGGCGCAGTCCTCGGGGCAGCCGCCGGTCTTGATCGAGAGCAGCGTCGAGAGCTGCATCTCGGCCGGATCGAACCGCGCCCGGTGCACGCTCTGGGCGCGGAAGATCAGCTCGGGGAAGGGCAGCGCCATCAGCGCGCGGATTTCCGCGCGGGTCCAATCATGTCGCAGCGCGGTTTCGACCTGCATGTCCATCCGGATGCCTCCCTGTGCTGGCGGCGAACGGCCTTGTCTTGCACCGCTG
>CAXTVZ010000086.1:0-5446 GCA_964247685.1 uncultured Acetobacteraceae bacterium | reverse complement strand
GTCCATCCGGATGCCTCCCTGTGCTGGCGGCGAACGGCCTTGTCTTGCACCGCTGACGGGCGGAAACAACGCTCGCATGGATCTGGACATCCCCGCGAGCGCCACGCTCGATACTCCCGCGAGCGCCTCGCTCGACGCCTTCGCCGCCAGCAAGCTCGCCGCCCTCGACGCGGAGCAGCTGCGCCGGCGCCTGCGCGTGACCTCGCGCGACGAGGTGCCCCGCGTGCTGGTGGGTGGCCGGCGTCTCGTCTCGCTTTCCTGCAACGACGTGCTCGGCCTGTCGCGCCACCCGCGCGTGGTCGAGGCGGCGATCGCGGCCACGCGTCGCTGGGGCACTGGCGCCGGCGGCTCGCGGCTGGTGACCGGCAACACGCCGCCGGTCGTGGCCCTCGAGTCCGCACTCGCCGCCTTCAAGGGAACAGAGGCCGCCTGCGTGTTCGGCTCCGGCTACCTGGCCAATCTGGGGGTGATCCCGGCGCTCGTCGGGCGCGGCGACCTCCTCGTGCTCGACGCGCTCTCGCATGCCTGCCTCCATGCCGGGGCCCGGCTCTCGGGGGCGCGCGTGCTGCTGTTTCCGCACAACGACACCGCCGCACTCGACGCCCTGCTGGCCGATGCGCGCCCGGGCACCCGCCACTGCCTGGTGGTGACCGAGACGGTGTTCTCGATGGACGGCGACCGCGCCCCGCTGGCCGCGCTCGCCGCGATCGCCGACCGCCACGATGGCTGGCTCGCCACCGACGACGCGCACGGCATCGGCGTGCTCGGCGAGGGACGCGGCGGCGTGCACGAGGCGGGCCTGTCCGGCCGGATCCCGCTGCAGCTCGGCACGCTCTCGAAAGCGCTCGGCGGCTATGGCGGCTATCTCTGCGCCTCGCGCGCGGTGGTCGAGCTGATGCACAGCCGCGCCCGCTCCTTCGTCTATTCGACCGGTCTGCCGCCCGCGCAGGCCGCTGCCGCCCATGCCGCACTCGCGGTGCTTGGCGAGGATCCGGCGCTGGCCGCCCGCCCGCTCGCGCTCGCCCGCCGCTTCACCGCGCGCGCCGGGCTCCCCCGCGCGGAGAGCCACATCGTGCCCGTCATTCTCGGCGATGCGGCGCGCGCACTGGCGGCGCAGGCGGCACTCGAGGCCGAGGGTTTCCTCGCGGCCGCGATCCGGCCGCCGACCGTCCCCGCCGGCACCGCACGGCTGCGCCTCGCCTTTCCGGCGGGGCTGCGCGAGGACGAGGTCGACCACGTCGCGACACTCGTGGCGTCGCTCCTGTGACGGCGTTCTTCGTCACCGGCGCCGGCACCGAGATCGGCAAGACGTACGTGGCCACCGGCCTCGCCCGCGCCTTTTGCGCGCGCGGCCGCGCGGTCGCCGTCGCCAAGCCCATCATGAGCGGCTTCGACCCGCGCCATCCCGAAGGCAGCGATGCGGGCGCCCTCCTCCGGGCGATCGGCACCGAACCCACGGCGGACGCGATCGCCCGCATCTCGCCCTGGCGCTTCGCCGCCCCGCTCTCGCCCGACATGGCCGCCGCCCGCGAGGGCAGGGCCATCGATTTCGCAGAATTGTTGCAGTTCTGCCGTCGGGCCGTGGCGGATGCCTCCGACATCCTCCTGATCGAGGGCGCGGGCGGCGTGATGGCTCCGGTGGGATGGCAGCACACCGGGTGTGAACTGATGCAAGCCCTTGAAATCCCCGCTATCCTTGTCTCAGGCACCTATCTCGGCGCGATCAGCCACGCGCTCACCGCGCACGCGGCCCTGCGCGCGTCCGGCGTCACGGTGGCTGGCCTCGTTCTGTCCGAGAGCGAGGCCAGCCCCGTGCCTCCCGGGGAAATAGCGGCTACGATCCGGCGTTATCTGCCCGGAACCGCGGTAACCCTCGTGCGCCGCGCGGCGGGGGCGGCGGAGCAGGGTCTGGCTGATCTCGCCGTCTCGTTGCTCGGGCGAGAGACGGAGGTCGGATAGACACGATGGCGAAGCACTGGCGGATCGACGACCTGGACTGGACGCAGTTCGACGCCTCCAAGGTGGACCCCGAGCTCATCCCGCTGGTCAAGGCGGCCTCGGTCGTCGAACGCAACGGCACCGACTACGCGCGCTATCTCGGCCACGTCTTCCACGACGACCCCGATTTCAGCCAGGCCGCCAACAACTGGGCGGTGGAGGAATGCCAGCACGGCGACGCGCTCGGCCGCTGGGCGATGCTCGCCGATCCAGGCTGGGACTACATGGGCGCGTTCGAGCGCTACCGGGGCGCGTACAGCGTGCCGATCGAGGTCGACGGCTCGGTGCGCGGCTCGCGCACCGGCGAGCTGATCGCGCGCTGCATGGTCGAGGTCGGCACCTCTTCCTTCTACACGGCGATGGCGGATCAGACCGCCGAGCCCGTGCTGCGCGCCGTGTGCAAGCAGATCGCAGCCGACGAATACCGCCATTTCAAGCTGTTCTACGACCATATGCACCGCTATCTCGGCCGCGAGCGGATCGGCGTGTGGCGGCGCACGCGGATCGCGCTCGGCCGGGTGACCGAGACCGAGGACGACGAGCTGGCTTTGGCCTACCACGTCACCAACGAGCCGGCGGGGCTGGCCTACTCCCATGAGCGCTGCATCGCCGCCTACATGGCGCGCGCGATGGGCTGCTACCGGCGCCCGCATATGGCGCGCAGCATGGGCATGATCTTCAAGACGATCGGGCTCACGCCGCACACCCGGCTCGCCTCGGTCGCCACCAGCCTCGCCTGGTTCGCCATGCAGCGCCGCCAGCGCAAGTTCGCGCGCTCGCGGCCGTCGCCGGAGGCACGCGGCCGGGCGAGATCCCTCCCGGTCGCGCAAGCCGCCGAGTAGACGCATGGCGGAAGACCCCTACGAGATCCTCGGCGTGCCCCGCGACGCCGATGCGGACGCGATCCGCAAGGCCTATCGCCAGCTCGCCAAGAAGAACCATCCCGACCTCAATCCCGGCGACGCCGCCGCCGAGGCACGATTCAAGCGGATCTCGTCGGCCAACGCGCTGCTGTCCGACCCCGACACCCGCGCGAAATACGACCGCGGCGAGATCGACGGCGCCGGCGACCCCCGCGCGCCCGAGCATCCGCGCTACCGCGACTTCGCCGACGGGATGGAACCGGCCGGTGCGGGTGCGGGTCGGGGCGGCTGGCAGACCTCCGGCCAGCCGGCCGGCGGCTGGAGCCCGGACGAGTGGGGCGACATCTTCGGCGGCATGTTCACCGAGGCGCGTGCCGGTGGTGGCGCCGGCCGCGCGGCAGGGGGCCCCCGGCGCGGGCATGACGAGCACTACACGCTCGCGGTCTCGACGCTCGACGCGATCAACGGCGCCACCACGCGCCTGACGCTGCCGGACGGGCGCACGCTCGACGTGCGCGTGCCGCCCGGGATCGACGACGGCCAGATCCTGCGGCTGCGCGGCCAGGGTGCGGCCGGCTGGAACGGCGGGCCCGCCGGCGACGCGCTGATCACGGTGCACATCACGCCGCACCCGTTGTTCCGCCGCGAGGGTCGCGACGTCCATCTGGCGCTGCCGATCACCTTGCGCGAGGCGGTGCTGGGCGGGAAAGTGGCGGTTCCCACACCGGCAGGGACCGTGAACATGACCATCCCGGCGAACACCGAGACCGGCCGCCAGCTCCGGCTGCGGGGCCGGGGTGTGGCGGCGTCCGGCGGGGCGGAGGCGGGCGACCTCTACGTGACGCTGCAGATCGCCGCGACCGAGGCCGATCCCGCGCTCACGGAATTCCTCCGCGGCTGGACGCCGGCGAACCCGGTCGAACCCAGGCGCGAGCTCGGAGGCGGCGCATGATCACGATCGAGGCGGTCTGCGTGCGCGTGTCGGGCCTCGATCCCGCGGAGCTCGAGCGCTGGATCGGCGAGGCGTGGATCCGGCCGGAGGGTGCCCCTGGCGCCTGGCGGTTCCGCGAGATCGACATCGCCCGCGTGCGCCTGATCCGCGAGCTCCGGGTCGATCTCCAGCTGCAGGAGGAGGCGCTGCCGGTCGTGCTCTCGCTGATGGACCAGCTCTATGCCGAGCGCCGGCGCCTGCGCCGCCTCCGCCAGGTGCTCGAGCGCGAGACCCCGGCCGACCGCCGCGCCTCGCTGCTCGCCGCCCTGATCGACGATCCGGACTAGACGCCGGGGTGGACGGCGCGGACCCGAGCGACGCGGGCCTGGCGCGCCATCGCGCCGCGTTCGCGCCGGTGACCGACTGCCCGGTGCGCACCGACGGGGAGGTCGAGCTGCTCGCGGGCGGCATGACGGCGTTGCGGGCCATGTGGGCCGCGATGGAGGCCGCCCAGCGCGAGATCGTGCTCGAGTTCTACACCTTCGAGGACATCGCCGTGGACGGCACGCCGCTCGCGGCGCTGCTCGGGCGCAAGCTCGCCGCCGGCGTGCGCGTGGTCGCGATCTACGACGGCGTGGGCTCGGACGGCACGCCCGACCACTTCTTCGAGGGGCTCCAGCGCGCGGGTGCGGCGGTGATGGAGTTCCGCTCGCTCAACCCGTTCCGGCGCTTCTTCTCGCTGCGCATGAACGACCGCGACCACCGCAAGATCCTGGTGGTGGACGGGCAAGTGGCGTTCCTCGGTGGGGTCAACCTCGACGCGCAGTATCTGAACCCGCGCTCCGCCGGGATCCCGCCCGACCGGAACACCAAGAAGGCGTTCTGGGAGGACGCGGCCGCGCGTTTCGGCGGCCACGCGGCCGCGGATGCGCGCACGCTGTTCTTCGACACCTGGCGTCGCTACGGCGGCGCAGCACTCGCGGTCGCCGAGCTGCCGGCGCGGGAAGGGGCGGGGCGGGAGCTGGTCTGCGTGGAGGGGAGCGCCCCGCGCGAAGGCCAGCCGCTGCACATCCGCGCACTGGCCGCGGCGCTCGCGGCGGCGCGCACGCGGGTGTGGCTGGCGAGCGGCTACTTCGTGCCGATGCCGGGCGAGCTCCGGGCGCTGTGCGAGGCCGCCGGGCGCGGCGTGGATGTGCGGCTGGTGCTGCCGGGCGTGAGCGACGTGATGGGTGCCGTGCACGCGGCGCGGGCGACCTACGGAAAACTGATCCGGGCGGGCGTGCGCGTCCACGAGCTCAAATCGGCGGTGCTGCACGCGAAGGTGTCGACGGTGGATGGGGTTTGGACGTCGATCGGGTCGTCCAATCTCGACCGGCGCAGCGCGGTGCTGAACAACGAGGTCGACGCGGTGGTGCTCGGGCGGCCGATGGCCGAGGCCACGGAGGCGATGATGCGGGCGTGGTTCGAGGCGGGCGAGGAGATCACGCTGGACGGGTGGCGCGAGCGGTCGCTGCATGAGCGGGCGGGGGAGTTGGCGGCGCTCGGGTGGAAGCGGTTGATGTAAGGTTGGGGCTCTGCCCCAAACCCCGCTGGGAGCAAGCGCCCCCAGACCCGCAACACTTTAAGTCATGCAGGTCCAGGATCGCCTGATCCT
>CAXTVZ010000085.1:1652-12871 GCA_964247685.1 uncultured Acetobacteraceae bacterium | reverse complement strand
GACGAGGTCGTGCGCATCCGCACCGGCGAGCGCGGGCCGGATGCGATCTGACGCGGTCGGGGGCCTGACGCGAACGGGGGCGATCCGAAGACCGTGCGTTCGCGAGCTTTTTCGAGACGACCCCCCTTCCCGCGCCGTGTGGCTCCGCTAAACCTGTTCGATCCGCAAAATGGTGCCCTTCGCACCGGTCCACGATAGGAACGACGCATATGGCGAAAAAGACTGTCGCACCCGCGCCCAGCACGCCTGCGGTGCCTGCCGCGCCGGTGGAAGCTTCGGGCAGCGACGTGACCAAGGTCATGGAGTTGCTGCGCGAGAACGCGGTGGAATTCGTCGATCTCCGCTTCACCGATCCGCGCGGCAAGTGGCAGCACACCACCCAGCACGTCTCCACCGTCGACGAGGACGTCTTCAAGGACGGCTTCATGTTCGACGGCTCGTCGATCGCCGGCTGGAAGGCGATCAACGAGAGCGACATGATCCTGATGCCGGACGCAGCCAGCGCAGTGATGGATCCGTTCGCGGCCAAGCCGCAGATGATCCTGTTCTGCGACGTCGTGGAGCCCTCGACCGGGCAGCTCTACGCGCGCGACCCGCGCGGCACGGCCAAGCTCGCCGAGGCGTATCTGAAGTCGACCGGCATCGGCGACACGGCGTCGTTCGGCGCGGAAGCCGAATTCTTCGTGTTCGACAGTGTCCGGTTCGGCACCGGTCCGAACTTCGCGAGCCACCATATCGACAGCGTCGAAGGGCCGGGCGCCTCGCTGAAGGACTATCCGGAAGGGAACATGGGGCATCGCCCGGTGGTCAAGGGCGGCTACTTTCCGGTGCCCCCGGTCGACAGCGAGCATGACCTGCGCGCCGAGATGCTGGCCACCATGGGCGAGATGGGCCTGCCGATCGAGAAGCACCACCACGAGGTGGCGCAGAGCCAGCACGAGCTCGGCACCAAGTTCGGCCCGCTCACCAAGATGGCCGACCAGATGCAGATCTATAAATACTGCGTCCACAACGTCGCGCACAGCTACGGCAAGACCGCGACGTTCATGCCGAAGCCGATCTACGGCGACAACGGCT
Organism: uncultured Acetobacteraceae bacterium; assembly: GCA_964247685.1. Classification (GTDB taxonomy): domain Bacteria; phylum Pseudomonadota; class Alphaproteobacteria; order Acetobacterales; family Acetobacteraceae; genus CAXTPV01. The sequence continues at coordinate 11,794 of CAXTVZ010000085.1, read as the reverse complement.
CGGGCATGCATGTGCACCAGTCGATCTGGAAGGACGGCAAGCCGATCTTCGCGGGCAACGCCTATGCCGACCTGTCGGAGACCTGCCTCTACTACATCGGCGGCATCATCAAGCACGCCAAGGCGCTGAACGCCTTCACCAACCCGTCGACCAACTCCTACAAGCGGCTGATCCCGGGCTTCGAGGCGCCGGTGCTGCTCGCCTATTCCGCGCGCAACCGTTCGGCGTCGTGCCGCATCCCGTATGCGACGAGCCCGAAGGCCAAGCGCGTCGAGGTGCGTTTCCCCGATCCGACCGCGAACCCCTATCTGGCCTTTGCCGCGATGCTGATGGCGGGACTGGACGGGATCCGGAACAAGATCCATCCCGGCGAGGCGATGGACAAGGACCTCTACGACCTGCCGCCCGAGGAACTGCGCGAGATCCCGACGGTGTGCGGCTCGTTGCGCGAGGCGCTGAAGTCGCTCGAAGCGGATCACGAGTTCCTGCTGGCCGGCGACGTGTTCTCGGTCGATCAGATCGAGAGTTATTGCGAGGTGAAGTGGAAGGAAGTGTACCGCTTCGAGCACACGCCGCACCCGGTGGAGTTCGAGATGTACTACTCGGTCTGAGAAGAAGGCCAGGGGCTCTGCCCCTGGACCCCGCCAGGATCAGCGATCCTGGACCTGCCAGGAGGGCCTTCCCTCCTGGTGGGGTTTGGGGCGCAACCCCGAGTCTTAAACGAGATCCAGGTGTAGGAACTGGTTGAACCCGTTCACCTGATAGTCGCCGAAGCGTTCTCCGTTCACGAATCCGCGCCGCCGATACAGCGCGAGCGCCGGCTCGAATGCGATCCCCGTTCCGGTTTCAAGGCTGACGCGTCGGACGCCCCGTCGCCGGGCTTCCACCAGTGCATGCTCGAGGAGTGAAGCCGCCGCGCCCATTCGGAGAAAGTCTGGATGCGTCCGCATCGACTTTACCTCCGCATTGTCAGCACCGACCATCTTCATTGCGCCGACGCTCGCGATACGTTCGCCACGCCACGCGCTCCAGACCGTGACTTCCGGCAGCATCAGCCCGGAAAGATCGAGCGCATAGACGCTGCCTGGCGGAGAGTTGGCGTGCATGCCGGCCAGATGAAGCGCCAGGAGCGCGCGCGTCTGTTCCGACTGCAGATCATCGCGTCGTATGTCGAACATCCATTTCGGCACTCCTGCCATCACGATGCTTTTCCTGTCCTGCTCTCGATCGGCGACCTGCTCTACAAGCCGCCGAATGAAAGTCTGAGCGCGACCGCTGCGATGATCGCGACCTGCACAGATTCGACATCGCCCGACGCGTCGAGCGCAGTGCACCGTCCGGGCGCAGCCGCGACCACCGCGGCGAAGCCTGCGGCCACGCGCTCGTGGAACGCCTCGTCCTCGGCCTCGTAGCGATCCGAAGCGCCGGCCCGTGCCGCCACCCGCGCGCGGCGCGTCTCGGGCGGGACCTCGAGCACGAGCGTGAGGTCGGGTTGCACCGGCAGTCGGGCGGCAAGGTGGGATATCAGCGCGCGGTCCGCGCTCATGCCCCAGCCCTGATAGGCGAGCGTGGAGTCGTAGAACCGGTCGCACACCACGGTCGTGCCGTGGGCCAGCGCCGGCGCGATCACGTGCGCCACGTGCTCGGCGCGGGCGGCGAAATGCAGCAGGATCTCGGCATCCGCCGACCAGCCGCGCACGCGGTCGAGCAGCAGCGTCCGCAGCGTCTCGGCGTTGGCCGTGCCGCCGGGCTCGCGCGTCAGCAGGATCGGGATGCCGGCCGCCCGCAGACCATCGGCGAGCAGGCGCGCCTGTGTCGACTTGCCGGCCCCCTCGCCGCCCTCCAGCGTGATGAACAGGCCGCGTTTCATTCGCCCGACACCGCCCGGCGCGCACGGTCGAGCTCGTCGCTGTAGCGGCGCAGCGCGTACTGCTCGGTGAGCAGGCCGATCACCTCGCCCCGCCCGTTCTCGTCGACCACGGCCAGCGCATCCGCCTCCGCCTCCTCGAAGCGCGCCACCGCGTCCTTCACGTTCAGCTGCGGCAGCAGCACGTCGTCGCGGTGGTGCAGCATGTCGGCGAGCGTGCCGTCCTCCTCGCTCATGGCGTGGATCTCGGGAACGTTCGCAATCCCGGCATAGTGGCCCTTCTCGTCGACCGCGATCACCCGTGGGCTGGCGCCGAGCGGGAAGTCGCGCCGAATGGCGCTGAGCGGCGTGTCGGCGCGAACCGTGCGCACGTCGCGCCGCATCATTCGGCCCACCGACAGGCTGCGCATCCAGCCGATATCGACCGCCGAGCGGATCGCCTCGCCGCGGAGATGGAACCGCCAGGTGGCAAACGAGTAGCCGAAGGTCCGGCGCACCGTGATCGAGGACACCACGCAGGCGACGATCACGGCCACGGTCAGCGGCAGGCTGCCGGTGGTCTCGAGTGCGAGGAACGCCATGGTCAGCGGGCCGCCGATGATGGCGACCGCGAGCGCGCTCATCCCCACCAGCGCGCAGACCACCACCGGCAGCGTGTGCACGTCGGCCACGCGCGCGAGGATGTCGCCGAAACTCGTGCCCAGCAGCACGCCCAGGAACAGCGAGGCGAAGAACAGCCCGCCGCGAAACCCCGAGCCGATCGAGATCGCCGACGCCAGCGACTTCAGCACCAGCAGCAGCGTCACGTCGGCGAGCGACCACTGGCCGGACAGCCCGATCTGCATCGCCGAGTGCCCGGAGGAGAGCACCGCCGGCGAGTAGAGCGCCAGCGTGCCGACCGCGAGGCCGCCGAGCGCCGGCCGCGCCCAGGCGGGCACGCCGCTCGAGCGGAAGGCATGCTCGGTCACCGTCACCATCCGCATGATGGCGATGCCCACGAGGGCCGCGATCATGCCGAGCGCGATCAGCGGCAGGTAGTCGATCGGCAGGATCCGGTCGGGAAGCTGGATCGAGAAATTGGGCGCGATGTCGCCGCCCAGCAGCCGCGAGGTGAGCACCGACGCGACCGAGGCGGCGGCCACCGGGGCCAGGCTCACCAGCGTGTAGGTGCCGATCACCAGCTCGAAGGCGTAGAAGGCGCCCGTGATCGGGGCGTCGAAGGCGCTGGCGATGGCGGCGGCCGCACCGCAGCCCACCAGCAGCCGGAGCTCGACGCGGCGGACGCGGAAGAAGCGGCCGAGCTTGGAGCCGGCGGCGGCACCGATCTGCGTGTAGCCGGCTTCCAGCCCCACCGAGGCGCCGACGCCGTTCGACAGCACCGTCTGCAGCACCACCACCGCGCTGTCCAGCACCGAGAGCTGGCCGCCATAGAGCGCGTTGGCCTCGATGGGGTCGACCGGGCGGCGCGGACGCCATCGGGCGATGCCGAGCCCCAGCACGCCGAGCACGAGGCCGCCGAGCGCCGGCACGACGACCGCGCGCAGCGGATCGAGATGGCCAATCCCGGACAGCCGCCCGTCATTGTGCAGCGCGAACAGGTGGCGGTGCATGAACAGCGAGGCCTGGTTGATGCCCACCACCAGCGCGCCGGTGATCACGCCCACCGCGGCCGCCAGCGCCAGGAGCCAGATCTCGTCGCGCCGGACCAGCGCGCGCGCGGTGACCGGGGCGGCGCGCCACGAGTTCGCGATCCCACGCCGCAGGCGCCCACCGTCGGGGGCGCGCGGGCGCCGGTTCCGCGGCGGGGCCTGGATCAGCTCCGCGTCGCCTGCCATCCGTTCCTGCTGCCGTTCGCGACACCGCACCGCACCGCACAAAGCTACAGGCTTTGCGCCGCCGAGAACATCGTCGGGATGGGAGGACGGCGCGCGGCGCTAGACCGACATCGGCGGTGGCGACGACGGCGGCGGCACGGGCACCGGGCCCGGCGGCTCCTCGCGGGGGAACTCGTCCTCGTCGGGGGGTGCGGGCGGTGGCGGCGACGCGGGCGGGATGGGGCGGGGGATCTGGAAACGGAGCATCGGCACGGAACCCGTCGAAAGCGGTCGATGCGACAAGAACCGGCTCGCGCGCCGGTGGTTGCCGTGGGGAGACAGGGAGAACCGCATGTCCGAGACGACCCCGCGCATGAGCGCGACAGACGCGGTGCCCGCGACCATGCGCCACGCCGCGGTGCCGCGCCCGGGCGGTCCCGACGCGATCCGCATCGTCGACGGGCCCGTGCCGCGCCCGCGCCCGGGCGAGGCGCTGATCCGGGTGCGCGCGGCCGGCATCAACCGGCCCGACCTGCTCCAGCGCGCCGGCAACTACGATCCGCCTCCGGATGCGAGCCCGCTGCTCGGCCTCGAAGTGGCGGGATCCGTGGCGGCGCTCGGCGACGGCGTGACGACGCTGGCCCTCGGCGAGGATGTCACTGCGCTGGTCAATGGCGGCGGATACGCGGAGTTCTGCACGGCGCCCGCGGGGCAGTGCCTGCCGTTTCCAGCGGGCCTGGATGCCGTGCAGGCCGCAGCGCTGCCGGAGAACTTCTTCACCGTGTGGTCCAACGTGTTCACCCCCGAGGCGGAGGGCGGCGGCGCGCTCAAGCCCGGCGAGACCATCCTCGTGCATGGCGGCACCAGCGGGATCGGGCTCGCGGCGCTGCAGCTCGCCGCCGCCCTCGGCGCCCGCGCGATCGCGACCGCGGGCACGGCGGAGAAGTGCCGGGCGGCGGAACGTTACGGCGCATCGGCGGCGATCGATCGCCGCGAGGACTGGCCCGCGCGCGTGGCCGAGCTCACCGGGGGTCGGGGCTGCGACGTGGTGCTCGACGTCGCGGGCGGTCCGGCGCTGGCGCAGAACCTCGCCTGCCTCGGCATGGACGGACGCCTGGTGCTGATCGGGTTCATGGCCGGCGCGGTCGCCGAGCGGGTCTCGCTCGTGCCGATCGCGCAGCGCCGCCTGCGGATCACGGGATCGACGCTGCGTCCGCGCACGCCTGCGGCCAAGGCGCGGATCGCCGCCGCGTTGCGCGCGCATGTCTGGCCGCTGCTCGAGGCGGGCACGGTCCGGCCGGTGATCGACGGCGTGTTCCCGCTCGACGAGGCCGCCGCCGCGCATGCGCGTCTCGAAAGCGGCGCCGCTCTCGGCAAGATCGTGCTGCGCATGTCATGATCGGCGCATGCGCCTGAATGCCATCGAGGCCGGCCCGGCCGGTGCCGCATCCTCGTCCAAGACGCCCGTGGTGCTGATCCACGGCCTGTTCGGGCAGGCCCGCAATCTCGGCCGCATCCAGCGCGAGCTCGCCGTCGAGCGCCGGGTGGTGGCGTTCGACCTGCGCAACCACGGTTCGAGCCCGCACGGCCCGATGCAGCTCCGGCAGATGGCCGGCGACATCGTGGACAGCATGGCGGCGGTGGGCCTCGCCTCGGCCGTGGTGGTGGGCCACTCGCTCGGCGGCAAGACGGCGATGGCGACCGCCCTGCTCTACCCGCAGCGCGTGCGCCGGCTGCTGGTGGCCGATATCGCGCCGGTGACCTATCGCCACGCCAACGCCGACTACGCACACGCGATGAAGGCGATGCTGCTCACGCCCGGCATGACGCGGGCGCAAGCCCACGCGCAGCTCGCGGCCGCGATCCCGGACCGCAGCGTGCGCGACCTGCTGCTGCAGAACCTCCTGGTGGGCGAGGCGCCGGGCTGGCGGATCGGCCTCGACGAGATCATCGACAGCATCGCCGATGCCGAGGGCTGGCCCGACTTCGGACCGGACGCGAGCTACACCGGCCGCACGCTGTTCCTGCGCGCGGAGCACTCCCACTACGTGCTGCCCGAGCACGAGGCGGCGATCCGGCGCTTCTTCCCGCGCGCCAATATCGCGACCCTGCGCGACGCCGGGCACTGGCTGCACGCGGACCGGCCGGATGATTTCGCGCGGATCGTGTTCGACTTTGTTGCCGGGGAGGACGGTGGTTAGCGGAAGGCCAGGGCTCTGCCCTGGACCCGCCAAGGGACGGTCGTCCCTTGGAACCCTGATTGTTGCTGACAGCACGCCGCCGCTCGACGCTTCCACGCCAAGCTCGAGTCGAGGGTTTTAAGGGCTCGCCCTTAACGGGGTCCAGGGGCAGAGCCCCTGGCCTTCGCGCCCGCACCCAAGAACGTCTTGCGTCGCAATCCCGGACTGTAACGTCGCAAATATAGGACGAACGTCCTAGAAACCGCTTCTATGCTGTCATTGGCGTCGTATTGACTGTTGCTGTCCGTTTCAATACTCAACGCCGCGACAACGACGACGCCGCTCGAAACTCCGACGCCGTCGCGTCGTGAATCATCCGTTCACGATGCGGTCTGACGGAAAACGACAATCTTCGCTCAGACATTGCCCATCGAAAACGATCTGCGAATTCTCGAGGTGCTCCGCCCATGCGCGCATTCCTGCTCGGCTCCACGTCGCTCGCGCTCGCCCTGGCGGCGGCACATGCGCAATCCATCTCGCCGCCCGGCGTGCTCACCAGCTGGGCCGGCGTGCCGATCACCCCGATCGACTTCTCCTCGGCCACGACGGTGGATTATGCGAGCTACGTGCCGGTGGCGGCGGGCAGCGAGCCCGACATCGATCCCGCCGACACCACGGCGTGGACGCTCGCTTTCGCCGATAATTTCTCCAGCCTGAGCGTGTACGATCCCGCGACCGGCGCAGGCACCTGGCTGGTGGGGTCGCCCAACAACATCAACAGCGAGACCGAGTTCTACCCCACCGCGGCCGAGATCGCGGCGGTCGGCAGCAGCCCGTTCGCGGTGCGAGACGGGGTGCTGAACATCAACCTCACGACGCTCGACCCCGGCTATGCCGGCCTCGTGCAGAACGGCGCCCAGCTCTGGCAGTCCGGCCGGCTCGACACCTCGATGCTGCCCGGCCTCTATTCCGAAGGGGGGAAGCTCTACATCGAGGTCACGGCGCAGGTCCCTGCGAGTGCCTCGGCGTGGCCGGCCTTCTGGGCGCTTGCGAAAGATTCGATCTGGCCGCTCGAATACGACGCGGTCGAGGTCTTCGGCCAGCCGCAGACCAGCTACGACTCGACCATCCACTACCTGTCGGCAAACTCGACGGGCAACAACTCGATGGCGACGCGGGTCTACACGAACGGTGCCAATCTCTCGGCCTCGTACCACGTCTACGGCTTCCTCGCGGACCGCAACACCCGCACGCTATCGGCCTATTTCGACCACCATTTCGTGGGCTCGATGCCGGTGGCCACCGACGCGCAGGGCTTCGACAAGGACGTCTATCTCGTGCTGAACGAGGCGACGGGCGGGCAGGTGCCGAGCCCGCCCGCCGGCACGCAGTTCCCGCTCACCTTCAGGGTCAAGCAGGTCGCGGCCTACTACAATGTCGATACCACGCTGCCCGCGCCGGTGTCCTACTACCAGGCACAGCCCGAGACGGTCGCCTATGCCGAACGGCTGCCGACATTGCCGTCCTGGAACTGGCTGGTGGCACTCAACACCATGATCGTGACGGCCAAGAATCTCGGCTTCTTCACCGCGCCCTACCGGCCGGCGCATTGGTGGGTGTTCGCGACCGAGCACGAGGAGGACGGTCTTCTCGACATCATGAATCCGTCCGCACCGCCGATCAGATTGCGGGGGGCGCCGCTGTCCTGGACGCCGGACCAGGGTTTCACCGGCAATGGCGGCGCAGGCTGGCTCGACACCGGCGTGCAGCTCGCGGCAGCGGACAAGACGAATTACGGCATGGGGGCCTGGATCACGCAGGCGGCGTCGGGCGCCTACAATGGCGGCCTGATCGAGACCGCGGCCTCGGGCAACGATCTCCGGCTCGAGACGACCAACGCGAACGGCGTGGTCTACGACCTCGGCACCCAGTACGGCGCCCGGGGCGAGACGGCACCGGACACCGATCTCGGCTGGTTCGGCGTCTCCACTTTCGCCGATCCGGGCTCGACCTACGCCGACGTCGTGACGCTCATGGCGGGCAACGGCAACTCGGCGGGAAACGAGCAGGTCTCGGCGGCGACCCCGCTTCCGGCCAGCGACGTGCTGCTGTTCACCGGCACCGATGGGGCGGCCTCGGTGGTGCTCGGCAACCAGTGGCACCAGCCGCGCCAGGTCGAATTTCGCGACCAGGTGCTCAAGCCGTTCCTGCAGAGCGTGGGCGCGATCCCGAACTGAACTTGCGGGAGGTAAGGAAAAGCCTTACGTTCCGCGTATGATCACCAGCCGCCTGACCAGCAAAGCGCAGACGACGATCCCGCAGCCGGTACGGATCGCCCTTCGCCTGAGTGCGGGCGACGAGATCGCCTACGCGATCGAAGGCGATCGCATCGTGCTGACCCGCGCCCGGCCGGAGGGCGCCGCGGATGACCCGTTCGGGTGCTTCTCGGAGTGGGACAGCGCGGCCGATGTCGAGGCCTATGCCGGCTTGTAGGGTGTGGGACGTCGTGCGCGTCCCCTTCCCGTACACCAATCGCCCGGTGCAGCAGCGCCGTCCGGCGCTCGTGGTGGCGGCACCGGATGCGCCGGGTGCGCCCGGGCTGCTCTGGGTGCTGATGGTCACCAGTGCGGCCCATCGCGGCTGGCCGGGAGACGTGGCGATCTCCGACCTCGCCGCGGCGGGCCTGCCGGCCGCCTCCGTGGTGCGGTCCGCCAAAATCGCGACGATCGAGGCGCGGGACGCGGCTCCGATCGGTTCGTTGCCGCCGGCGGATCGGGCGATCATCGCCGCACACCTGCGCGACAGAATCGCGGTCGTCGTCACCCCGTGACGGCGGAGGGCTTGACGCGGCGTCCCTCCTCCGAGGCCCGCCACAGATACCACGCCGCCGTGCTCCGATGCGGCGCCCAGGGGAGGCCCAGCACCGCGAGCGCCTTCGGGGTCGGCTGCACCGCCAGGCCGCGGAGTTTGCGATAGCCCTCGCGGACGCCGAAATCGTCGACCGGCAGGATATCGGGCCGCCCCAGCGTGAAGATCAGCAGCATCTCGACGGTCCATCGGCCCACGCCGCGCAAGCTGACCAGGCGCTCGATCAGCGTCGCGTCAGGCAGCCGGGCCGCCGCCGCCCGCGTGGGCACGACCCCCGCCTGCGCACCGCGCGAGATGTCGCGGATCGCCGCCGTCTTGCTGCCCGAGAAGCCGCAGGCGCGCATGGCGGCGTCGTCCAGCGCCCCGATCGCCTCGGGCGTCGGAAACGCGCCGGGCGGGAAGTGCGCGAGCATGCGGCCCAGGATCGCTTCGGCCGCGCGCGCGTGCACCTGCTGATGGGCGATCGCGCGCACCAGCGCCTCGAACGGCTGGGCCTCCCGGTCGTGCCGCAGCCCGCACGGGCCCACCCGGCCGATCAGCGCCGCCCAGTCGGGGTCGATCGCGGCGAGGTGGCGGGACGCGGTGTCGCGCGGTCGATGGGGGCGTGGCGGCATCGCGCCACCGCAACAGGTCGGGCGCCGCGAGGCAAGCGGGCGTGACGAAGGGGGTGGTGCCGTGGGAGAAGCGCCCGCTCGCCAGGGACGACGTCGCCATCTCCTACGCCCACTTCCCGCCTCTCGACCTGACACGGCTGCGTCCCGGGCCGGTCGAGGCCGCAGCCCCGGCGCCGCGCGGGCGCCTGGGTCGCGGCGCCCGTCCGCTCGCACGACGCGAGCACGAAGAGCGCACGATCCTTCCGTGGTGGGCCGGATCGGGGGTGATCCATGCGCTGGTGCTGTTCGCGGCCCTCTACCTGATGACGCCGAAAGGCGCGCCGGGCTCGCCGGAGCCGCCCACCGTCGAGATGGTGTTCGGCCATGCGGGCTCGGCCGGGCTGCAAGGCACCTCCGTGCCGCAGGCCGAGCAGGGCGCGAACCCGCCGCCGGTCGACGCGCCCGCGCCGGCCACGCCCGAGCTCGAGGCGCCGGCGCCGTTGCTGGACGTGCCGCCCGCGCCGCCGCTGCCGTCGATGCCGACGCCACTGTCGCCCTCGGCCGTGACCGCGCCGCCGCGCCAGACGCTCGAGGAGACGAGGAGCGCGCGCGCGGCGCGCAGCTTCCGTCGGGAGACGCAATCATCCAACCCGTTCGCCCATATGACCGACCTGTCGATGACGCCCCCGAACATCGCGCGGCCGGGGCACGGCGGATCGGGGGGTGCGATCAACCTGTCGCTCGGACCGCTGGTGCAGGGCGGGAGGCTGGCGATGCCGTTCTCGATGCGCGGCGGCCACGGCATGACCAGCGACTACCG
>CAXTVZ010000085.1:0-1552 GCA_964247685.1 uncultured Acetobacteraceae bacterium | reverse complement strand
GGCTGGCGATGCCGTTCTCGATGCGCGGCGGCCACGGCATGACCAGCGACTACCGGGAGATGATCGACGACTGGGTGGAGGCACACAAATACTACCCGGACTCCGCCCGGCAGCGCGGCCATGACGGCAACGTCACCATCCACGTGGTCTGGAACCGCGATGGGCGCGTGCTCGACGTGCAGCTCGTGAGCAGCTCGGGCGACAACGACCTCGACGATGCCTGGACCGGCCTGTTCCGGGGCGCGAACCTGCCGCCGCCGCCGCCCGACGTGCCGGGCGACCCGATCACCTGGGACATGACCATGCACTACGAACTCGTCCGCTGACGTGACGGCCGCGTGCGCGAAACACTGACCGACCTCCTGTTCGGGCGGCGGCTGGCGAGCTCGGATGCCGAAGGACGCCGGATCGGCTGGTTCGAGGCCGTGCCCGCGATGGGGCTCGATGCGCTCGGCTCGGCCTCGTACGGGCCGGAGGCGGCGCTCACCATCCTGATGCCGCTGGGCCTGGCGGGGCTCGACTGGACGCTCGCGGTGATGGCGCCGGTGATCGTGCTGCTGGCGGTGCTCTACTTCAGCTACCGCCAGACCGTGGTCGCCTACCCGAACAACGGCGGCGGCTACACGGTCAGCCGCGAGAACCTGGGGCGCAACGCGAGCCTGCTGGCGGCCGCGTCGCTGATGGTGGACTACATCCTCAACGTGGCCGTGGGCATCTCGGCCGGCGTGGGCGCGCTGACCTCCACGCTGCCGGCGCTCGCACCCTGGACGCTGCCGCTCTGCCTCGCGATCCTGGCGATCGTCACGCTCGCCAATCTGCGCGGCACGTCCGAGGCCGGGTGGCTGTTCTCGGTGCCGACCTACGTCTTCATCGCGAGTTTTCTGGGCCTGGTCGGGACCGGCCTCCTGCGGATCATGGTGAGCGGCGGCCACCCGCCGGCGGTGGTGCCGCCGCCGGCACTCCACGCGGCCACGGGGGCGATGACACTCTGGCTGTTCCTCCGCTGTTTCGCCGCCGGCTGCACGGCGATGACGGGGGTGGAGGCGGTCTCGAACGGGGTCGGCGCCTTCCGCGAGCCCGTGACGCGCGAGGCGCATCGGACGCTCACCGTGATCTGCCTGGTGCTGGGCCTGCTGCTGGCCGGCATCGCGACCGTGGCCCATGCCTACCGGATCGGCGCGATGGATCAGTCCCATCCCGGCTACCAGAGCGTGCTGTCGCAGCTCGCGGGCGCGGTCGCGGGGCACGGCGCGATCTACGACGTGGCGATGGCGAGCCTGCTGGCGGTGCTCTGCCTGTCCGCCAACACCAGCTTCGTGGGCTTCCCGCGCCTGTGCCGGATCGTGGCCGCCGACGGGTTCCTGCCGCGCTCCTTTGCGATGGCCGACCGCCGGCTGGTGTTCTCGGTGGGGGTGCTGGTGCTGGCGGCGACGTCGGGCGCGCTGCTGGCGGGGTTCGGCGGCATCACCGACCGGCTGATCCCGCTCTTCGCGGTGGGCGCGTTCGCGACCTTCGCCATGAGCCAGACCGGCATGGTGGTGCACTGGCGCCG
>CAXTVZ010000084.1:0-13035 GCA_964247685.1 uncultured Acetobacteraceae bacterium | reverse complement strand
CGGTCGTCGTCGAGCGTCGCCACGATCCGCCGGATGGCGGCATGACGTGACGAGGTCAGTCGGCCGAGGCGATAGCCGGGCCCGAGGTCGATCGCCTGGCAGGCGGTGAGCATCTCGACGGCGGCGAGCTGCGCCAGCATCCCGGCGACCGCCGCGGTCTTGCGCACCACCGGGACCGCCATGGTCGCGTAGTCCTCGATCCCGTCGGCGACCGGCAGGATCGAGGCAGGGTACGGCAGGGCACGGTGCGCGATCGCGGCGACGAGGGCGGCCGCCGTCTTCTGCAACGGCGCGAGCCCGCTGCGGCCGCCCTCTTCCCGCGGCGTGAGAAAGCGCGGCAGCCCGGTGGTCTCCGCGCGCATCAGCTGCGTGATCCGCGCGCCGGTCAGGGCGGCGACGCGCGACATCGCCTGGCCGAGCGCTTCGAACGCCAGCGTCAGGTGGGTGGTGTCGAAGCTGGCGGTGCCGACGATCGTGTCCGTGCCCGCGAGCACGGCCGGATTGTCGCCCGAACTGTTCAGCTCGAGCGTCACTGCCTCGTCCGCCGCCTCGATCGCGGCCTGCAGGCAGCCCAGCACCGGGACCGCACAGCGAAAGCTCAGCGGGTCGTGCAGCCGCCGTCCGGTGCCGGCTTCGGCCAGCGCGCCGCCGGCGAGCAGACGCCGGAGCTCGCTCGCGATCCGGAGCTGTCCCGGTGCGGGATGCAGTGCCACGATCTCCGCCCGGAGCAGCTGGGGGTTCGCGCGCTGCGCCTCGAAGCTCAGCGCGGCCGCAACCGTGAGCGCCTCCAGGGCATGTCGCGCGTCCGCGAGGGCGAGCGCGCCCAGCCCGGCGGAGACCGCGTTGGCGGAGACCAGCGCCAGGCCGTCCTTCGGCGCGAGCGTCGCGGGCGCGAGGCCGGCGCGGGCGAGCGCTGCCGCACCGGGGAGCGTCTCGCCGCCGAGGCGCGCGGTGCCCTCGCCGATCAGCACCGCGGCCACGTGGGCGAGCGGCGCGAGATCGGCCTCGCCGAGCGACCCGGTGAGCGGCACCACCGGGTGGATGCCCGCCTCGAGCATCGCTCCGTAGGCCAGCACGGTCGGCGCGCAGGCGCCGGAGACGCCCCGTGCCAAGCCGGCCAGGCGCGCGATCATCAGCGCGCGCACCTCGACGTCGGTGGCTTCCGTGCCCACGCCCACCGCGCGTGCCAGCACGATCCGGCGCTGCATGTCGGCGTCCGCCGCGTCGACCGCGGTGTCCATCACGGCGCCGAGCCCGGTGGAGACGCCATACACGGGAGCGCCGGACGCGGCCGCGCGACGCACCACGTCATGCGCGGCGCCGATGCGGGCCAGCGCGTCCGGGTGCAGGCGCACGGCGTGGCCGCCCCGTGCGGCCTCCGCGAGGCGACGCGGCGTCAGCTTGTCGGGACCGCCGAGCTCGAGCGGGGTCACGCCCAGCGGAGTTTCTGGCCGATCCCCAGGCGCGCCGCCTTGGCGAGCATCGCGTGGCCGAGCGCGATGTCGGAGAGCGACAGGCCGCGATGCCAGAACAGGATCGTTTCCGTGTCGCTCTCGCGCCCGGGTTGCAGGCCGGCGACGATCTGCCCGAGCTCGGCGTGCAGGGTGGCCTCCGAGAGCAGCCCCGCCTCGACATGGGCGCGCAGGCTGCCGAATTTGCCTGCGCGGCACTGGCCCCAGTCGTCCACCACGATCTTGTCCATGATCGAGGTCAGCGACAGCTCGACCGCGCTCATCGTGCCGTACGGGACCACCAGCGCGCCGGGCTTGATCCATTCGGTTCGCAGCAGCGGCTCGGGTTCGTTGAGGCGCGAGGCCTCGACCACGATGTCCGCCCCCTCGACGCAGGCGCGCCAGTCGGCGGTCGCGATCACGGTCTTGCCGAGGTCGTCGCTCAGTCGGGCCGCGAAGGCGTCGCGGCTCTCCGGACGGCGCGAATGGACCCGGATCTCGTCGAAGGCGAACAGCCGGTCGAGCAACCGGACGTTCCAGTAGGCGGTGCCGCGCGCGCCCACATGGCCGAGGACCTTCGCGTTTCGCCGTGCCAGGTGCCTGGCGCCGATCGCGGTGACCGCACCGGTGCGCATGTCGGTGATGCCGCTCGCATCCAGGATCGCGCGGGGGATCCCAGTGGCCGGGTCCATCAGCAGCAGGGTGGCGAGTTCCGACGGCAGGCCGAGCCGGTAGTTGTCGACGAAGTCGCCCACCACCTTCACGCCGGCCAGGTCGATCGGCGCGCGCAGCGCCCCGCGCAGCACGTTGAAATGGCCGTTCGCGACGCCGGGCTCGAGATGCACGCGCGGCTCGATCACCGCCTCGCCGCGGCCCTGGGTGGCGAGGCTGGTCTCGACCGCGCTCAGGATCTCGTCGTCGGTGAGCGCGACCGCCTCGACGTCGAAGCGGTTGAGGAAGTCGATGGTGATCGGCTGCATCGGCGTCGGACCCCTTCTACTCCGCGACCTCCGCCGAGCTACCCATGCTGCGCACCAGGTCGAGCAGCTTGCGACGCACGACCGGGTCCTGGATGCGCCAGAAGGCCTGCACCAGGTCCACCGACTCGCGGCGCGCCAGCAGATCGGGCGGGATGCCGGCGCCGAAGCTCTCCTGGTTTTCCGCGAAGCCCATCGCGCCGGTGGCGCGCGCGGCCTCGCTCGGCAGGTCGTCGAAGAAGTAGCCGATCGGCACGCCCAGCGCGCGCGCCATGTCATGCAGCCGCGAGGCGCTCACCCGGTTGGCGCCGCGCTCGTATTTCTGCACCTGCTGGAAGGTCAGGCCGAGCGCGTCGCCGAGACGCTCCTGCGACAGGCCGAGCAGCGTCCGGCGCAGCTTGATGCGGCCGCCCACATGGACGTCGACCGGGTTCGGCGCGTCGCGCACCGCCACCCGCGCCTCCGTCCCACCCGTATCGAACGGGTCCACCTCGTCGCGCACGCCTCGCCCCATTCCTCACCTCATGTGAAGTCCGTCAAGCATGTGGCGTTTCAACCCAGGATTGTCCAGTTTTTTTAGACGGGTTTCCGAATAACGTTCCGCCCCCAGAAAAGACCAAGACCTGCCACAACAACCCCGAGTAGCAGCGGCAGGAGGTTTCCGAAGCGGGAAAACAGGGTCGGCGGCAACGCGCCGGGCAGAGCCCGAACGAGCACGCCGGTGATCCCGTAAGCGAGGCGCCCCGTCTCGTGCCCGCGCGCATCGAACACGGCAGAAATGCCCGTGTTCGCGGCGCGTGCAAGGGGCAGCCCCTCCTCGACGGCGCGCATGCGGGCGGCTTCCAGGTGCTGGCGCGGACCCGCGCTGTCGGCATACCAGCCGTCATTGGTGATGTTCAGGATCCAGGCCGGCCGGTCGCCGCGCTTGATCACCTCGCCGGAGAAAATCGCCTCGTAGCAGATAAGCGGCGCCACTGGCGGCACATCCTCGACGTGCAGCGTGGCCGGCCCCGTGCCCGCCTCGAGGCCGCCGCCCGGCACGAC
Source organism: uncultured Acetobacteraceae bacterium (assembly GCA_964247685.1). Classification (GTDB taxonomy): domain Bacteria; phylum Pseudomonadota; class Alphaproteobacteria; order Acetobacterales; family Acetobacteraceae; genus CAXTPV01. The sequence continues at coordinate 9,563 of CAXTVZ010000084.1, read as the reverse complement.
CTGGATCGGGAACACGGATGGCGTGTATTCGCCCCAGGGCACCAGATGCGACTTGTCGTAGGCGCCGACCTCGCGGCCCGCGGCGTCGATGGCAATCATGGTGTTGCGGGGACGACCGCCATTGTTCAGGCCGGGGGGGCCGAAGCGGATCGCGCCCACGAAGCTCGCCGCCGCCGGTCTCGCGGCTGCGGCGATCGCGTCGAGCGCCGGCGGGTCGCCCTCGATCGTGTACGGGCTCGCGGTCTCGGGCCAGGCGACCACGCTCGGCGTCGCCCCCGCCTCGAGCACGCCCCGATGCGTGAGGTCGAGGTAGCGGCGGAAGATCGTGGCAGGATCCTGCCGCCCCAGTTTCTCGGTCTCGGCGACGTTGCCCTGCACCAGCACCACGTCCAGACCCGGTGCCGGCGGAGACCTCTGACCGAGCCGCGCGAACCCCGAAGCGCCCCAGGCCAACAGGAGCACCACCGCGCCGGCGACCGCGCGACGCCCGGCGGCCACGCTGCCGGCCACGAACACGGTCGCACAGGTCAGGCCGGCCACGCCCACCAGCGAGGCGGGCTGGATCATCGCGTCGCCGAACCGGTCGTCGAGCTCCCAGACGCTGCCGAGCGGGTTCCACGGAAATCCCGTGAACAGCACCTCGCGCACGAGTTCGCACAGCGTCCAGAGCCCGGCCAGCACCAGCAGCCGCGGCAGGCCCCGGCGCACGAGCACGGCCGCCGCCGCGGGCACGGCCGCGAACGGCGCCAGCACCACCGACAACGAGGGTGTCGCGAAGGGCACGAACCACCAGAACGTGTCGGCCCGCACCAGGATCGCGTTGGTGATCCAGAGCAGCCCCACGCAATGATAGGCCCAGCCGAACAGGAAGCCGCGCCAGGCCGCGCGTCCTGGCCCTACCCCGTCGATCAGGCGCAGCAGCAGCGCGAAGCCGACCGGCACGAAGAACAGCAGGTGGAACGGGGGCAAGGCGGTGGCGACGAGCGCGCCGGCCGCGATGGCGAGCGCCTCGGGGCGGCGGAAGCGAGGAAGGCCAGGGGCGCTGCCCCTGGACCCCGCTAAGGGCGAGCCCTTAGAACCCATTTGTTCGCTCGCGCCTTGAGTCCAGGGGATCCAAGGGGCCAGCCCCTTGGCGGGTCCAGGGTGGAACCCTGGCCTTCTTCAGTCGAGCGCGTCGCGCAGCGCCCGCTCGTAGTGCCGGTAGTATTTGTCGGTGACCAGGTCGGTCTTCACCACCACCGCCACATCGGTGGTGTTGAACTCCTCGTCGATCACGGCACCATCGCCCACGAAGCCGCCGAGCCGCAGATAGCCCTTCACCAGCGGCGGCAGCATCGACAGCACGCGCCTCGGATCGACCGTCCCCGGGTCGACGCGCTTCATTTCGATGTAGCGCTCGGCCAGCGCCCGCGGCCTGAGGCCCGGAGGCGCGAGGTGGTTGAGGTAGAGATAGGTGAGCTCGGTGCCGATCCGGTCGGGCTCGGTGCCCGGCAGGCTGGCGCAGCCGAACATCAGGTCGATGCGGTGGTGGAACACGTAGGCCGCGATGCCGCGCCACAGCAGCTGCATCGCCGCGCGGCCCCGGTAGCTCGGCTCCACGCAGGAGCGGCCGAGCTCCAGCACGCGGCCCGGAAAGCTGGTGAGTGCGGAGATGTCGTATTCGCTCGCCGAGTAGAACCGCCCGATCAGCGCGGCGCCCTCCTTCTGCACCAGGCGGTAGGTGCCGATCACCGCCTCCGGGCCGTGGCCGCGCGCATGGTCGATCACCAGCAGATGATCGGCCACCGCGTCGAACACGTCGATGTCGCGCTTGACGGCGCAGGCGCCGGCGCTCGGCGTGGCCCCCATCTCCTCGTAGAACACGCGGTAGCGCAGCGCCTGTGCCGCATCGAGCTCGCCCGCGGTGGCGGCGATCCGCACGCCGAGATTGCCGGCGCGCAGCTCGCCGAAGCCGCGGGCCGGGTCGGCCGTGTCCGGCCGCTCGACGGAGCTGGCGAAGTGCCGCCCCGGTCTCGCGGCCGGCGCCCCCTCGATGCCCAGTTCCGCGAGCTGCGGCGAGGCCGGCTTCAGTCCGCCACGCTTGATGATCGTCACCCTCTCGCTCCGTGGGCCCGCACCCCGGTGGCGGCGACACCGGTCGCGTCGGTGGCGGAGACGCGCGGCCGGCGCGGTGCGGCCGCGGGACGGGCGCGCGCGGCATGGCCTTCGGGCTGCTCGGCGGCGCGCTTGCGGCCGAACAGCTCGAGCCGGTGCGACACGAGGTCGAAGCCGAGCCTTGTGGCGATCGATTCCATCAGGCGCTCGTGCTCCGCATCCTCGAACTCGATCACCCGACCGGTGTCGATATCGACCAGGTGGTAGTGCCGTCCATGCTCGGACGGCTCGTAGCGGGCGCGGCCGCCGCCGAAATCGCGCCGCTCGAGAATGCCCTTCTCCTCCAGCAGCCGCACCGTGCGGTAGACGGTGGCGATGGAGATGTGGGCGTCGAGGGCGGAGGCGCGGCGGTAGAGCTCCTCGACATCGGGGTGGTCGCCGGCATCGGAAAGGACACGGGCGATGACCCGACGCTGTCCCGTCATCTTGAGGCCTCGTTCGACGCAAAGGCGCTCGATGCGAGATTCCATCGGTTCCCCGGTTGCTTCCCCCGGTCACGGGCGTAGCCGATCACGGAGCGGATTGTCGAGCCGGGGCGCGCGCCCCGAGGTTGGATCCCGCGCGAACCGGTGCTTATAGGAAGCCGGTGCTTATAGGAAGAATGACCGCGTTTGGGCAATGTCGGGCAATGATCCGCGAGCGAGCACCACGATGACACGTCCGGACGCGACGCTCGACATCACCGCCGACACCTGCCCGATGACCTTCGTGCGCACGCGGATCGCGCTGGACCGGCTGGCGGCGGGCGCCGTGCTGGCGGTGCGTCTGCGCGGCGACGAACCGCGGCGGAGCGTGCCGGCGGCGGCAGCCGAGCTCGGCCATGCGACGCTCGCATCGGAGACCGATGCGGCCGGCGTCACGACGCTGCTGATCCGCAAGGCGGCAGGCGGCGCTCGAGTGCCAGCGCCATGAGCACCGCGTCCGCGCCGTCCGCGTAGTAGCGGCGCCGCACGCCCGTCCGGAGGAAGCCGGCCTGGGCGTAGAGCGCCAAAGCTGGCGCGTTGCGGGTGGAGACCTCCAGGAACAGCGTCCGCGCGCCCTGTCGCGCCGCGCGCTCGGCGCCCGCGTCGACCAGCCGGGCGGCGATGCCCTGCCGACGCGCGTCGGGGCGGACGGCGAGCGTCAGCAGCTCGGCCTCGTCGGCCGCCACCCGGACCATCGCCATCCCGGTCGCGCCCGAGGCGACGAGCGCCCAGGTGCCCGGCATCGCGAGCAGGCTGGCGATCGCGGCCGCACTCCACCTCTCGCCCGCGTCGAAGGCTGCGGCGTGCACCGCGGCGAGCGCCGGCGCGTGCAGCCCACCCACGACGCGGATTGCGGTCACGGGGGCGGCTCCGGCGGCGGCCGTGGCGCCCGACGCGGCGCGCTCACGAGTGCCTCGTCGATGTAGAGCGGCAGCGGGGCCCGGGGCGGCAGCCGGCCCGCGAGGCGCGCGAGGGCGGCCGCGGCCACGTCCTCCGGAGTGGGCTGGAGGCGGGCAGCGCGGGGACCTGGCAGGAGCGGCGCCGCGTCGCCCGCGAGGCGCAGGCGCGGCGGCAGGTCCAGCGCCTCGATGGCGGTGGCGAAGCAGGCCCCGCCGTGCTCGACGAAGACGCGGCCGCGACCGGCATCGGTGGCCACCAGCAGCGCCTCGCCGAGGCCCGCCTCGAGCGCCTCGCCGACCGTCACGGCGACGAGCTCCACGCCCGCGCCGAAGGCGAGGCCATGGGCGAGGGCCAGGCCTGCGCGGATGCCGGTGAAGCTGCCGGGGCCGGCGACGGCGGCGACAAGGTCGAAGCCGTCGCCCTGAACGGCGGCGACCATGCGGGGGAGGGTCTCGGCAAGACCGCGGGCGCCAGGCGCGCGTTCGGTGGCCTCGACCCGGCCATCGACGACGCGGGCGACGGTCGCTTCAGGGCCGGAGGTCATCAGAACGAGGACGCGCATCAAGAGGCTCTGCCCCTTGGATCCCGCCAGGAGGGAAGGCCGTCGAGGGACCTGCCAATGTAAAGGGGTCTGGGGCCAAGGCCCCAGCAGGGTCCAGGGGTCGTGCGATGCACGCCTCGCGGCGACACGCCCCTGGTCTCACAACAAAACACAAGCCTCATCGAACGACAGCCGGGGCGCCCGCGGCGGATCCCCGCTCCGATCCGCATGCCCCAGGCACACGAGGAAATCGCTCCGCCACCCATAGGCCGCGAGAAAGATCTCATCGACCATCGTGTTGTCGAACCCCGACATCGGCCCGCAATCGAGCCCGAGCTCGCGCGCCGCGGCGATCAGCCAGGCGCCCCCCAGCGTCGTGTTCCGCCGCGCGGTGTCGGCCGCGAAGTCGGGGTTGTCGGCGAACAGCGCGGCGACGGACGGCTCGGCGCCGAGCTGCGGCATGAAGCGATGAAACGCCGGGTCGCTCGCCACGATCGCCACCACCGGCGCCGCCATCACCCGATCGACATTGCCCGCCGAGAGCGCGGGCCGGAGCCGCAGCTTGGACCCCGGCGAGCGGAGGAACACGAAGCGCGCCGGCGAGGAGTTTCCCGAGGTCGGGCCGAGCGCTGCGCGCTCGTGGAGCGCGCGGAGCGTGTCGTCCTCGACCACCTCGCCCTCGCGCCAGGCCCAGGCGGTGCGCCCCTCGGACCAGCTGGTGCGCCCCTCGGGGGCGACGCTCACCTCAGAGCTCGACCTGCTCGACCGACAGCACCTCGGGCACGTAGTGGCGCAGCATGTTCTCGATGCCGTGCTTCAGCGTCGCCCGCGAGGACGGGCAGCCCGAGCACGCCCCCTGCATGTGCAGGCTGACCACGCCGTCCTGGTAGCCGTGGAACACGATGTCGCCACCGTCGGCCGCGACCGCGGGGCGCACACGGGTGTCGAGCAGCTCCTTGATCTGGTCGACGATCTCCTGGTCCTCGGGGCGGAACGCGCCGGCGGCGGCCGCCTGCTGGCCCGCTTCCAGCGCCGGCTCGCCCGACACCGCGTGGTCCACGAGGGCGGCCAGCACCTGCGGCTTGAGCGCGGGCCAGTCCTCGTCGTCGACCTTGGTGACGGTGACGAAGTCGGCGCCGAGGAACACGCGGCTGACGCCGTCCAGCGCGAACAGGCGCTCGGCCAGGCGCGAGCGGCCGGTGGCGGCCGCGGCGTCGGCGAAATCGGCGGTGCCGCCGCCCGGCACGATCTCGCGCGAGGGGAGGAATTTCAACGTCGCCGGGTTTGGCGTGCTTTCCGTCTCGATGAACATGATATCCTCGGGGTGCCGCGTCGCGCCGGCCGAAACTGGGCAGGCGTCGGCGTGATGGAGTTCCCGATCAGATGGCGCGCCCGCACGCGCGCCGCAACCGGATGATGCCGCTTACCATGATCCTGCGCCTGTCGACGTTCCTTGCCGCCGCCCTGGCACTCGCACCGGCCGCCTATGCCGAGCGCATCGCCTTCGTGCTGAACTCCGCCGACGCGTCGGTCAGCGAGATCGACATCGATACGCACAAGGAAATCCGGCGCATCCCCGTGCTGCGCGAGCCGCACCACATGGCGCTGACCCCGGACGGCAGCTCGCTCGTGGTGGGCGACACCGCCGGCAACGCGCTGTTCTTCTTCGACCCCGACACCGGCGCGCTACAGCGCCAGATCACGGTGAGCGACCCCTACCAGATCTTCTTCAGCCCGGACGGCCGCTACTTCACGGTGGCCGGCCTCGCGCGCAACCAGGTCGACATCTACGACGGCAAGAGTTTCACGCTGTTGCACCGGGTTCCGGCGCGCTCGATGCCGAGCCACATGAACTACGCGCCCGACAGTTCGGTCGTGTATGTGAGCCTGCAGGACACCGACAGCCTGATGGCGATCGAGACCGCGAGCGGCCGCGTGCTGTGGACCACCAAGGTCGGCAAGACGCCCGCCGGTGTGCTCTGGCACGACGGCAAGATCCTGGTGGGCGACATGGGCTCGGACTACGTGGCCGTGGTCGACCCGGCCGACGGGCATGTGGAGCGCAAGGTCCAGACCGGGCGCGCCGCCCACAACCTGTTCATGAGCCCGGACGGCCGCGAGCTCTACGTCACCAACCGCGTGGCCGGCACGATCTCGGTGCTCGACCCGACCACGCTCGCGGTCGAGCGCTCCTACTCGGTGCCGGGCGGCCCGGACGACATCTCGTTCGCGCCCGACGGCACGATCTGGGCGGGCCTGCGCTTCCGCCAGCATGTGGCCGTGATCGACCCGAAGACCGGCACCTACACCACCATCCCGACGGGCCGCTCGCCGCACGGGATTTGGCTGAACACCCAGGCGCGCCCGCATCCGCACAAGGTCGCGTAGCAGCGCATCCGGAGGCGTTCATCTTCCGTTCAGACTTCGCGCTCATCATCCGTGCCGGGTGCTTGGAAAGGCGAAGCTGATGTCGGAAAGCGGGATTCTGCACGCGGGCTGGTCGCTGGCGGCGAATGACGAAGGCACGCCGCCCCGCGTCATGCGCGACTTCCGCGGCGATCCGGCGACGATCGCGCTGATCTGCGCCTCGCGCATGAGCGGCCACGGCTTCGAGGTCCTGTCGGCGCCCGGCTGCGCCGTGCCGCTCGCACGCGATGCCGCGGGCGTGTTCCATTTCAGTCGGGCGCGCACCTGACCTGACGGTGCCGTGATCGCGGGTGCTGGTCCGGCTCCGCCGGCGCGCCACGATCGGCCCTCAAACGCACGGTCCAGGGCGCGCGGCCGCCGCGCGCCACCCGCCGGTGATCGGCACCAACGGCTTTATTTTTGACACCGGCCGCGCACCTCTCGCCGGCCGGCCACGGAGACGCTACAGAGCCGCGGCTACGCGCCTGGGGAGGACGCGAGCGAGCGCAGGCCGATGTCGCGGCGAAAGACCGCGCCCGGCCAGTTGATGCGGCCCACGGCCTCGTAGGCGGCGATCCGCGCCGTCGCGAGGTCGTGGCCGCATGCCTGCACCGTGATCACCCGGCCGCCGTCGGAAACGATCCCGCCCGCCGCCGCCCGCGTGCCGGCCTGGAACACGTGCACGCCCGCCGCCGGCGCGACGTCGAGGCCGCCGATCGCCTCGCCCGTCACGGGCGTGCCCGGATAGCCGGGGGCGGCCAGCACGATCGCCACCGAGGCCGCCTCCGACAGCCGCCACCCGACCTCCGCGAGCCGCCCCGTGGCACAGGCCAGCAGCGCCAGGCCGAGATCGCTCTCCAGCAGCGGCAGCAGGCACTGCGCCTCCGGGTCGCCGAGCCGCACATTATACTCGATCAGCCGCGCCCCGGGCGCCGTCAGCATCAGCCCGGTGAACAGCACGCCGCGAAACGGGGTGCCGCGTCGGGCGAGCTCCGCCAGCACGGGCCGGACGAACACGTCGAGTGCCGCCCGCTGGCGCTCGCGCCCGAAGCCGGCCGGTGGCGTGATCGCGCCCATCCCGCCGGTGTTCGGGCCGGTATCGCCATCGCCGATCCGCTTGTGGTCCTGGGCGGCGCCGAGCAGCACCGCGTCGGTGCCGTCGCAGAGCGCGAACAGCGACACCTCGTCGCCCAGGAGGCACTCCTCGATCACCACCGCGTGCCCCGCCTCGCCCAGGCTCGTCTCGCGCATCAGCGCGTTGATCGCCGCCTCGGCCTCGGCCTCGGTGGCCGCCACCACCACGCCCTTCCCGGCGGCGAGCCCGTCCGCCTTGACCACCAGCGGCGCGCCCCGCCGGCGCACGAAGGCGAGGGCCGCATCGGCGTCGTCGAAGCGTTCCCAGCGCGGCCCGGGCACGCCGGCGGCCTCGGCCACCTCGCGCGCGAAGCTCTTGCTGCCCTCGAGACGCGCGGCCGCCGCGGTCGGCCCGGCACAGGGGATGCCGGCGGCGGCGCAGGCGTCGGCGAGGCCCGCGACCAGGGCGGCTTCGGGCCCCGGCACCACGAGGTCGATCCGCTCCGCCCGCGCGAACGCCACCAGTGCGGCCGCGTCGGTCACCGCGATCGCGACGTTGCGGCCGAGCGTGGCGGTGCCGGGATTGCCCGGCGCGATGAACAGTGCGGCGACCGAGGGCGACGCGGCCAGCCCCGCGGCCAGCGCGTGCTCGCGACCGCCATTGCCGACCAGAAGAACCCGCATCGCCCGCCTCCCCACGCCAGCCCGCTTATCGGCCAGACCGGGTGCGCGTGCTATGGGGCGGTGATGGACACGAAGACCGGCCTCAACGTCCCGGAATACTCGGTCTCGGAGCTCTCAGGCGCGGTCAAGCGCACGCTTGAGGACAGCTTCGGCCGCGTGCGCGTGCGCGGCGAGATCACCGAGCTCAAGCGCTACCCGTCCGGCCACATCTATCTCTCGCTCAAAGACGAGGGTGCGAAGATCGCCGCCGTGGTCTGGCGCGGCTCGGTCGCACGGATCGGCCTGGCGCCCGAGAACGGCGTCGAGGTGATCGCCACCGGCCGCGTCACCGCGTACGGCGAGCGCTCGACCTACCAGTTGGTGATCGAGCGGATCGAATATGCCGGCGCCGGCGCGATGCTCGCCCGCATCGAGGCGCTTCGCGTCAGGCTGGCGGGCGAAGGCCTGTTCGAGGCCGCCCGCAAGCGCGCGCTGCCGGTGCTGCCGCGCATCGTGGGCGTGATCACCTCGCCGCAGGGCGCCGTGCTGCACGACATCCGCACCACGATCGCGCGCCGCTTCCCGCGCGACGTCCTCGTCTGGCCCGTGCCCGTGCAGGGCGAGGGTGCGGCCGCCGCCATCGCGGCGGCCATCCGCGGCATGAACACGCTCGCGCCCGGCACCCCTTCGAGCCTTGCCGGCGGGCGGCCCGCCCGCCCCGACATCCTGATCGTGGCCCGCGGCGGCGGAAGCCTCGAGGACCTGATGGCCTTCAACGACGAGGCCGTGGTGCGGGCTGCCGCCGCGTCCGCGATCCCGCTGATCTCGGCGGTCGGCCACGAGACCGACACCACGCTGATCGACTTCGCCTCCGACCGTCGCGCGCCCACGCCCACCGCCGCCGCCGAGCTCGCCGTGCCGATGCGCTCCGAGCTCGTCTCCGACCTCGCCCACCGTGCCGCCCGCCTGGCCGCCGGGCTGGCCCGCGCGACGCAGGGGGCTCGCCAACGCTTCGACCGCGCCGCGGCCCGGCTGCCCGACCTCCCGTCGCTGATCGAGGCGCAGCGCCAGCGCCTCGACGATCGCGCGCACCGCCTGTCGCTGGCACTCCCGAACCTGGTCGCCGCCCGCCGCTCAGAACTGATCGCGGCGGAGCGGCACTTTCCGTCACCCGCCGCCCTGATCGCGGAGCGCCGCGGCCGGCTCGGCCTGCTCGGCGGCCGCTTCGCCGCGTCGATGGCGGCGCGGCTGCGCGGCAAGCATCACGACACCGAACGCACGACCCTCCGCCCCGCGCCGCTGGCCGCGATGCTGCGCGAGCAGCGCGCGCGGCTCGAGGGCTGGTCGGCGCGGCTCGACTC
>CAXTVZ010000083.1:7313-13087 GCA_964247685.1 uncultured Acetobacteraceae bacterium | reverse complement strand
CGCATCGCGAGCGTGATGGTGCAGCCTGCAGCAAGGGCCTCCAAGCCGGCATTGCTCGATCGGACCACAGTCCTTCGAAATGACCTACGAAGAGATACGATCACTTCTGAAACGCTACACTTCGCCTGACGCGGTTTCGGCGCAGTCTTGGCCGAACAATGAGTCCGTCGCTCTAAACTCGCTCGATGGCACTTCCAGCTTCTAGGTAAATCGCCCAAACGGTTGGACCCCACTGGGTTCTTTAAACCTGAGAACACCACGGTCCGCTTTCCACAGGATGACGCTCCAAAGCCGACCAGCCGCTTTCGGCCAGACCCAGACATTCAACGGCCCGTTTGGTGCACAACAGCCTCTAGACGCTTCGCGCCCTTGGCTAAGACACGAACGACGCAACGGCGTCACGCGGCAGGAAATACGAGCGATCTTCGCGTCCACGATCAGCCGAGCGCCCGAAGCGGCGGCGAGGGTCAGCGCTCGACGCCCGCGTTCCCCGGGTCACTCCGAGTCCGGTCACGGTAAGGACACCAATACCTTGAGGCGTCCAGTTGGAAGTAAGTGTCACGAGCTCGCGCGACCCAAACCAGCCGCATCAGTCTCCCGTTTCCGCCAGCGCGGCCGCCGCCGCGCGCCGCCCGCGCTCACAACGCGGCGTCCGCCCTGCCTTGGGATCGTCGAGCGCCAGGCCGCCACTCGAAAGCTCCAGCTCGTGCGCCGCGCTCTCGTCGCCAGCGGCAGCCCCAACTTGATTGGTCCAACGAATTTCAAGTTGGCGCGCGATCCGCGCCAGCGTGTCTCCAGAAGTCTTCTTTTTCTGAAGAAAAAGAAGCAAGAAGCCTTCCATCCATTTGGACGCTGCCGGCCGCTCCCAATCGGAGAAAAGTTCTTTGGTTCTTTCTTCCAAGAAAGAACATCTCTTCACGCCCCGCCGGGCCCCCGCGCATTGCACAATCATCCGGCTCAAACGATAACTCAGGTCCCCCTCGATCGAACCAACCGATGGCCCGCGCCCCGTCCCCCCAGCAGCTCCGCTACCTCACCACCCTCGACGAGCTCCGCCATTTCGGCCGCGCCGCCAACGCCTGCGCCGTGTCGCAATCCACCTTCTCGGCCGGCATCCTCGCCCTCGAGGAGGCGCTCGCGACTCCCATCCTCGATCGCGCCGCCGGCCGCCGGATCGCGTTCACCGCCGTCGGCGCCGAGGTCGTCAAGCGCGCCCGCGCCGCCCTCGAGGCCCTCGACCAGGTGGTCGACGCGGCCGCCAGCGCCCGCCTGCCGATGAGCGGCCCGCTGCGGCTCGGCGTGATCCCCACCATCGGCCCCTTCCTGCTGCCCGCCCTGATCCCGGCGCTCACCGAGTCCTTCCCCCTGCTCCGTCCCCTGATCCGCGAGGAGACCAGCGAGCGGCTGATCGTGCGCCTGCGCGCCGGCACGCTCGACATCGCCATGGTCGCACTCCCCTACGATCTCGGCGACCTCGAGCTGATCCGCATCGGCCGCGACCAGCTCGCCGTGGCCCTCCCGCCCGGCCACCGCCTGCTGTCGCTCCCCGAAGTGCCGGTCGCCTCGCTCGCGTCGGAGCGCATGCTGCTGCTGGCCGACGAGCACTGCCTGCGCGATCACGCGCTGCAGGTCTGCGGCCGCGACGGCGAGGGCACCGACGACGCCTTCGCCGCCACCTCGCTGCACACGCTCACCCAGATGGTCGCGGCCGGGCTCGGCGTGGCCCTGCTGCCGCAGATCGCGGTGGACGGAGGTCTCGCGACCTCGCTCGGCGTCGAAACCCGCCCGGTGGCGGCCGAAGGGGCCTGGCGCACGCTGTGCCTCGCCTGGCGCCGCGGCAATCCGCGCGGACCGGACTTCCGCGGCCTGGGCGAGATGCTCGGCAAACTGCTCACCCGCCGCGAGCGCCGTCCCGCGCTCGATGGTTGACACGCGCAGGTGCGGCCGTTACTCCGCCCGTCTCCCTGCGCCGTTCTCGCGCGCGGGGTTTTTCGTTCGAGCTCAGGGTTACTCTCATGAAGGTCCGCAACAGCCTCAAGACGGCGAAGATCCGCGACAAGAACTGCCGTGTCGTCCGTCGGCACGGCCGGGTCTACGTGATCAACAAGAAGAACCCGCGCATGAAGGCGCGCCAGGGCTGATCCCGCCCCGGCGCACGGCTGCCACCCTCGCAGCCGTCCTCCTGTCGCCCGTTCTTCTGTCATCCGCCGCCCACGCCGGCCCGAACGCCCTCGACGATCTCTACGCACATCTCGCCGCCGCCAGCACCCGCGCGCAGGCCGCGGTGATCGAGCACGAGATCGTCGAGCAATCCGGCCGCCCCATCTCGCCCACCGCCGGGATCCTGCTCGACGCCGCCCAGGCCGAGCAGGACAGCCAGCCCAACAAGGCGATCGCCGATATCGGTGCTGCGATCGACCTGCAGCCGGAGCTCGGCCCGCTCTGGCGCGAGCGCGGACTGGCGAAGCTCCGCGCCGGCGACGCTCGCAGTGCGGCGGCCGATCTCGGCCACGCCATCGACATCGACAACCGCGACTTTCTCGCCTGGTCGACGCTCTCGATGGCGCTCGAGCAACAGGGCAACACGGCGGCCGCTCTCGCCGCCTGGCAGCGGGTGCTGGCGATCGACCCGCACGCCGAGGACGGCCGGAAGCGGCTCGACACGCTCAAGCGCCGCGAAGAGGGCGAGCACGCCTGACGCGGCGCAACCCGCACGCGCCCGATCGCTTCCCCTGACGCGACGAACAGGAGGCTCCCCGATGTCGGACACCACGATCCACGACTGGCTGCGTCCGCGGCTCGCAAGCCTGGTGCAGGCGGGAGTCGCGCGCGGCTTCGACCCGGAGGCGGTCGTTGCCACGATGATCGACCTGGCCGAATCGGAGGATTTCACCACGCCGGCGCCCTCCCAGGATGGGTCCGAGCCGCGGACGTGAGTGAGCTCGCCGATCTCTGCACGGCGCTCATCGCCTTTCGCGACCGGCGCGACTGGAAGCGCTTCCACACGCCCCGCGCGCTGGCCACCAGCGTCGCCATCGAGGCGGCCGAGCTCCTCGAGCTCACCCAGTGGCGCTCGGACGAGGAGTTCGCCGACTGGGCGCTCGCCCATCGCGCGGAGGTGGCGGGGGAGTGCGCCGACATCCTCTCCTATCTGATTCTGTTCGCCGATAGCCTCGGCATCGACCTCGCCGACGCGGTGCGCACGAAGACGCGCGCGAACGAGACCCGCTTTCCCCCGCTTGACGAAACCGGTGCCGCATCCCCCTGATCGCGTCGGCGCGGCAAGGAGACGGGATGACGGCGACACTCCGCGAGGGCGCATTGTCGCTGCTCGAATCGACGGTCATGGGCCTCGCCGGCAGCGCGCCGGCCTTTTCGATCGCGACCGTGCTCGCCGTGCTGCTCGCGACCGCGCGCGACGGCTCGGTCCTGTCGCTGTTCGTGTTCGCGGTCCCGATGCTCGGCATCGCCTGCGCCTACAAGGGCCTCAACCGACGCCAGCCCTGCGCCGGTGCCGTCTACGAATGGACCACCGGCGGGTTCGGCCGCCTGCTCGGCTTCCTCGCCGGCTGGGCGGTGCTCATCTCGTCGCTCGTCTCGATGGTGTCGAATGCCCTGACGCTCGGCGCCAACGTGTTCGACGTCGCAACCCCGGGTGCGGACGATCCGAACAAGCTCGCGACGCTGGCGATCGGCGCCGTGGCCTACCTCGCGGTGGCCGGCGTGCTGATCGTGGGCATCGGCCTGACCAGCAAGGTGCAGTTGGCACTGACCGGTTTCGAGCTCGTGATCCTGGGCGTGATCGCCATCGCGTCCGGCATCCACGTGCTCGAGGCGGGCGCCGTCGGGATCCCCCACATCGCCTGGACCGGCCCGATCGCCACCCGCACCGGCTTCGCCGCGATCGCGATCGTCGTCGTGTTTTTCTATTGGGGCTGGGACGTCACCGGCAATCTCGCGGAAGAAACCGCGGGCCATCCCGAGAACGCAGCAGGGCAGGGCGGCTTTCTCGCCGTGTTCCTGACGATCGCGATCTTCCTGGTCTTCACGCTCGCGGCCCAGGCGCTGCTGACGCCGGCGGAGGCGCAATCCTACGGCGTGAACATCGTGTTCGGCATCGCACGCCACGCCGGGCTGGGTGTGTTCGGCGCAAAGATCGCCGCGTTCTCCGTGGTGCTCTCCACGATCGCGACCGTCGAGACGACGATGCTGCAGGCCTCGCGCGGCCTGTTCGCGATGTCGCGCGACCGCGCCATGCCCGCGACCCTGGGCGTCATCCATCCGGCGACACGAACGCCCGTGCGCGCCATGCTGGTGCTGACGGTGCTCAGTGTGGTGTTGCTGGTGGGCGCCTGCTTCCTGCCGACGGTGAACACGATCATCACCGACTCGGTGAACGCGGTCGCCGTCCAGGTCTGCACCTATTACGGCCTGGCGGGGCTGGTCTGCGCCGCCGCCTATCGCGGCAGCTGGCGTGCCTCGAGGCACGACTGGCTGGTCTACTGTCTGTTCCCGCTCGCCAGCGCGGTGGCGCTGATCGTGCTCGGGATCTACGCGATCACGAGCTTCGATCGTGTGACGGCGCTGATTGGCGTCGGCGGGCTTCTGCTCGGGTTCGTATTCTTTCGGCCGCGCGGCTGGTCCCTGGTGCGGCTGTCAACTCAGGCCGGGCTCTGAGTTCGGGCGGCGGCGGCCCTGCCGAACCCGATTACCGCGCCTTCGGCAGCACGGGGCGATCGGTGCGCTCCGCCCTGGCTGCCAGCGCGACATTCATGGCGTCGAACGCCGGCACCAGCACGCGCGGGTCGAACAGCCAGAGCAGAACCCCGGTGAAGTGTTCGCTCTGCGTGAACAGCGTGCCGTGCGGCGTCGCGCGCAGCAGGAAGTCGTGCTCGCCGACGAACAGCCCGGGGGCACCCCACAGACGTCCGCGCCAGCACAGTTCGCGATCCCTGTCCGCGACCAGGATACGCGGCCAGAAGATCCTGCGATCGTCGCCATAGCCTTCGATGTTCTCGATCACGGACCCTTTCACCAGGGTGCCTTTCAGCCCGGCGATCATCGGGTTCCAGGCGGGGTAATCATCCGGATCGGCCAGAACCGTCCAGACCGCATCTGGCGGCGCATCGATCTCGATGGTTGTCAGGATGTCCGATCGGGGTGCTGCGACGAGTGTCACGACGCACACCAGTGCCGCGATCCCGCACGCGGGCCAGCCGGCCCGCTGAACGATGCGACGAGCGCGCATCGAACTGCCTCGCCGCTAGCTCGCGCCGCCGTTCGGATCCTGGGTCTGCGGCACGACGAGCGGGTTCGTCTTCGGCTCCGGTATCGGCGTCAGCGGCCCGTCATCCTCCGGCTTCGGCGCGCAGGCGGTGAGCGCCACGAGCGTCACACCGAGCAGGAGGACCGCGCGCACAGCCTCCGTCATCGATCGGTCAACCTCAGCTCGATGCGCCGGTTCTTCGCGAACGCCTCCTGCGTGTTGGCAGGATCGAGCGGCTGGAACTCGCCGAAGCCCGCCGCCGCCAGGTGAACCGGCGAGATGCCGTCGGCCATCAGCAGCCGCACCACGCTGATCGCGCGCGCGGTGGAGAGCTCCCAGTTGGTGTCCACGGTGGCGCCCTTCGAGCGCTGGCGGTCGGCGTGCCCGTCGACGCGCAGCACCCAGGCGATGTCGGCGGGGATCTTCACCTCGATCTGCTTGAGCGTCGCTGCAAGCTTGCGGATCTCGGCCGCGCCCGCCGGCGAGAGCTGCGCGCTGCCCACGGGGA
>CAXTVZ010000083.1:0-7213 GCA_964247685.1 uncultured Acetobacteraceae bacterium | reverse complement strand
AGCTTGCGGATCTCGGCCGCGCCCGCCGGCGAGAGCTGCGCGCTGCCCACGGGGAACAGCACCTCGCTCTGGAACACGAAGCGGTCGCCCACCACGGCGACACCCTTTTCCCCCGCAAGCACCTGCTGCAGGCGTCCGAAGAACTCGCTGCGATAGCGTTTGAGCTGCTCGACCTTGTCGGCCAGCGCGAGGTTCAGCTTCGTGTCGAGATCGTTGATGCGCACGTCACGCGCCGCGAGCTGCTGCTTGGAGATGTCGAGCGCCGCGGCAATCGCCGCCAGCTGCTGGCGGAGCTCGACGAGTTGCGCGTTCAGCAACGTGACCGACGCGGCCTGGCTCGAGCTCAGCGTCTTCTCCGAGGCGAGCTCGTGGCGGTTCACAGCGAGGTCGTTCGCGAGCGTGCTGGCCGAGATCTTGAGCTTCGCCTCGTTGGTTTCCTCCAGCGACAGCATGGTGGTCAGCCGCGCGATCTGCATCGTCAGCCGCTCCAGCGCGTGCTGCCGTCCATTGAGGGCGACCGAGAGAAAGGCCTGGCCGAGCACGAACACCAGCAGCACGAAGATGATCACGAGCAGCAGCGTCGAGAGCGCGTCGACATAGCCCGGCCAGGCATCGAGCCCGTTGCCGCCGCCGCGCCTGCGCCGCGTCAGTGCCATGTCAGGGTTGCGGCGTGCGCGACGCGAGCGTCCGCGCGATCAGGCGAAGCTCGCTGCGGAGCTCGTTGCGGAACTCCGTCATCGTGTCGGTGCGCGTGCGCTCGGCGTCCGCCAGTCGCGTGAGGGCCGCCTGGTTGGCGCGGATCATCTCCGACAGCCCCGCCATGTGGTTGGCGATCTCGACCAAAGCCTCGCCCACGCGCGCGCGGCTGTCCTCGTTGCGCGCGATCACCGTGTGCAGCGCCTCGAGGTTTTCCGCGGTCTGCTCGAGCAAGCCCTGCACGTAGGCCGGGATCGCGGTCTCCCCCTCCACGCCGACCGACCCCGACGAGAACCGCGTGATCGAGGCCAGCCACTCCTCCAGCTCGTTGAAGAAGCGCGTCTGCGCCTGGCCCGCGGTGAGATCGAGAAAGCCCAGCACCAGCGCGCCCGCGAGACCGAACATCGAGCCCGAGAACGCCGTGCCCATCCCGTGCAGCGGACGCGCGAGGCCGAGCTTGAGCTGGTCGAACATCGTCTGCACGTCGCCGTTGCCGATCGTCATGCCCGAAATCACGTCGCCCACCGAACCGACGGTGAGGATCAGCCCGTAGAACGTGCCGAGCAGGCCGAGAAAGATCAGCAGCCCCGTGACGTAGCGCGACACCTCGCGGCTCTCGTCGAGGCGGTTGGCGAGGCTGTCCAGCAGCGAGCGCGCGGCGGGCGTCGACAGCACCAGGCGCTGCTCGCGGTTGCGCGCGGCCAGCATCGACGCCATTGGTGCGAGCAGACGCGGCGATGCGGGCGGCGTCAGCCCCGCGCGCGGCTGGCGTACCGCCTCGACCCAGCGCACCTCGGGACTGAGCCGCAGCACCTGGATGAAGTTCCAGATGATGCCACCGGCGAGCACCAGCAGGATGAACGAATTCAGCGGCCGGTTGTTGCCGTAGGCGCCGATCAGGACCGGGCGGAGAAACCAGACGATCCCGGCCACCACAGCCAGGAACACGAACATCCGCAGCAGATAAAGCGTGGGCCGCGTCATGGTGTGGCGCCTCCCGCGCCTTTGCCGGTGCTGTCGATGTCGGGCGCGGCCCCGCCCACGGGTGCGAGCGTGAGATCGAGCCGGTCGGCAGGTCCCGCGCTTGCGGGCGAGACGCCGAGGGCGCGCGCGTAGATGCGGGTCGACGGGATGCCGTCATTGATCAGCACGGCGCGCGCGACCAGTGCCCGCTGCAGCGACAGCCGTCGCGGCGTCGACGGGTCGTCGGGTCCGCCCGGCGCATAGGCGTCGATCGTCGCGACATCGTCCGCGTTCGCCTTCATCGCGGCGCTTTGCGCATGCAGCGCATCCATCATCGCCGGGTTCAGTGCCGCGCCCCCGGCGGCGAAGGTCAGTCGCGTGCCCCCCGCAATCGCGGACGCGCTCCCTGCCGCTTTCGGATCGACCGGCACGGGCGGCGGCGGCGGGGCGGGATGCAACGGCACGTGCAAGGCGGGCGGCGCGATCACCGGGATGGGCGGCGGGTGCGGCGCCATCGTGGGCGCGGGGATGCGCGCGGGCAGGGGCCTGGTCCCGGCCGTGTGAACCGGCGCGTGAGCGGCCGCCGCATGATGGCGAGCGGGGGCGCTCGTGTGCGCGTGGTGGCTCGGTGCTGCCGGCCCCACCTTTTTCGCAGGCGAGAGTGCCTTTTTCGCGGGCGAGAGCGCGTCGAGCGCGCGCGTGTCGGTGCTGACCTGTGCCAGCGCGAGCGTGGGGCAGGCGGCGAGCAAAGCCAGCGCCACGCACGCACCCTTCATGTGCCCGCGAGACCCTGGGAGACCGCCTCGCGCAATGTCGCATGCAGCTGCGCGTTGGCGGCTACGACGTCGCACTCGACCTGTTCAGCCTCCATGTCGCCGCCGGCCGGATCGGTCACGAACCCGCCCGCCTCGCGCACGATCACGATGCCGGCGCAGACGTCCCACGCCTTCACGCCCGTTTCCCAATACCCGTCGAAGCGGCCCGCCGCGGTCCAGCACATGTCGAGGGCGGCCGCCCCGAACCGGCGGATGCCCGCCACCTGTGGCATCAGCGTCGACAGCGTGCGCGCGAACGCCATCCGGTTGCGCGGCGAGGTGGCGCCGAACGGGATCCCGGTGGCGAACACCGCGCTTGCCGTGTCGCGGCGACCCGACACTCGGAGCCGCTTGTCGTTGAGATAGGCGCCCGCGCCGCGCTCGGCCCAGAACAGCTCGTTGGCGGCCGGATTGTAGACCATGCCGGCCTCGACGGTGATCTTCCCGTCCGGATGGCGCCGCTGCAGCCCGATGCTGATCGCCCAGTGCGGCATGCCGTGCAGGAAGTTCGTGGTGCCGTCGAGCGGATCGACGACCCAGCGCCAGGTCCAGTTCTCCGAGCCCGACGCCCCGCTCTCCTCCATCAGCAGCGCGTAGCCCGGCCGCGCGCGCTCTAGCTCCTCGCGGATCGTCTGCTCGCAGCGCAGGTCGGCCTGGGAGACGAAATCCGAAGGGCCCTTAACCGAGACCTGCAGATTCTCGACTTCGCTGAAGTCACGCAGCAGCCGCTTGGACGCCTTCTGCGCCGCCGCCTGCATGACCACCATGTGCGGAGAGAGACGTTGCGGCATCAGCTCTTCGCACGTTCGACGTAGCTCGAATCATCGGTGCGCACGACGATCTTCTCGCCCGCCTCGATGAACGGCGGCACCTGCGTCTTCACACCGTTCGACAGCAGCGCCGGCTTGTACGACGACGTCGCCGTCTGCCCCTTCACCACCGGGTCGGCTTCCACGATCGTGAGCGTCACCATCGGCGGCAGGTCCATGCCCACCGGGTCGCCTTCCACCAGCTTCACGTTCACCGTCATGTTGTCCTGCAGGAACGCCACCGCGTCGCCCAGGATCGCCGACGGGATCATCGTCTGCTCGAAGGTCTCGGGATCCATCAGCACCAGGTTGTCGCCGTCGGTGTAGGAGTAGGTGAACTCCCGATCCTCGGTCATCAGCCGCTCCACCGTGTCGGCGGTGCGCCAGCGCTCGTTGGTCTTGTTGCCGGACTTCAGGTCGCGCATCTCGACCTGGATGAAGGCGCCACCCTTGCCCGGGGTGATGATCTGCTGCTTCAGCACCGTCCAGCGGCGGCCGTCATGCTCGATCACCTGGCCGGCACGAATGAGGTTGGCCTGCTGCTTCATGGAGGGTCCGCCGATGGGGAGAGAAGAGGCCGCGTCTCTACTCCGCCATCGCCCACCCCGGCAAGAAGAGGGGCGGCAAGAACATGCACCCCGCCCCAGGGGTCGCGGACGCGGCCGCCATCGAGGTAATCGGGCCCGATCGGCACCTTGCCGTGGCCGCCTTCGATGTCGAGCACGTAGGTGGGCCAGGCATCGCCCGGGATGCGGCCGCGCAACGAGGCGAGCAGCGCGCGTCCTTCCGCGATGGGCACATGGAAGCGGGCCGTTCCGGGTGCCGGGTCGAGCTGGTGCAGATAGGTCGGCACCACCCGGAGTCGCAGGAACGCGCGCAGCAGCGCCTCGAGCCGCTCTGTGGTGTCGTTGACCCCGCGCAGCAGCACCGATTGCGCGAGCACCGGGATCCCGGCGCCGAGCAGCCGCCGCACCGCGGCCCCCACCGCCGGTGTGAGCTCGGCGGCCGCGTTCGCGTGGATCACCACCCGCATGCCTCGCTCGGTCGCGAGTGCCGCGATCAGCGCGCCGCTCACCCGCTCCGGATCGGCCACTGGCAGCCGCGTGTGCACCCGGATCGTCTCGACATGCCCGATCGCCGACAGGCGCTCCACGATCGCGCGGAGGCGGCGCGGCGACAGGATCAGCGGATCCCCGCCCGTCAGGATCACCTCGCGCAATGCCGTCTCGCCCGCCAGATACGTGAACGCGCGCTCGAGTGCCGCGGCCGACAGCACGCCGCCATCCGGCCCCACATGTGCGCGCCGGAAGCAGAAGCGGCAGTAGACTGGGCAGGCGAGCACCGGCTTGAGCAGCGCGCGATCCGGATAGCGCCGCACCACCCCCTCGACCGGCGAGAACCGGGCATCGCCCGTCGGATCGGTCGTCTCGTGCGCCGCGTGCGCGAGCTCGCTCGCGTGCGGCACGAACTGGCGCCCGATCGCGTCGTCCGCGTCGCCGATCAGCCCGGCGAGATGCGGCGGAATGGCGATCGCATAGGTCCCGGCCACCGCCTCGAGGCCCGGCTGCGCCTCGGCTGGGGAGAACCCCGCAGCGACGAGCTCCGCCGGCGTCCTGATCGTGCGTTCAACGCCCATGCGCCGGCGGTGTAGGAGAGGGGCGACACCGCTGCAAGGCGACCATGACCTCCTGGCACCCCGATCGCCTCGCAGACCGCGCCGCCGCCCTGCAGCGGCGCGCCCGTCTCGCTCGCGCCACCCGCGCCTTCTTCGACGCGCGCGGCTACACCGAGGTGGAAACTCCCTACGCCGTGCGCGCGCCGGGCGAGGAGGTGCATCTCCGCCCCTTCCGCACCGCCTTCGAAGCGGAGGACGGCACCCGCCACGACCTCTGGCTCAACACCAGCCCTGAATTCGCGATGAAACGCCTGCTCGCGGGCGGCATGGGCCCGATCTTCCAGCTCGCCCGCGTCTGGCGCAACGGCGAGGCGAGCCCGCTGCACGCGCCCGAGTTCACCATGCTCGAATGGTATCGGCCCCGTCCCGAAGACGGGGGCGCCGACCTCGCCGGCCTGATGGACGAGACCGAGTGCTTCCTGCGCGCCGTGCTGCCGCCGGTGGTGTCCTGCCGCGGCGTCGAGACCTCGCTCGCCCGGTTCGAGCGTCTCACTGTCGCGGACGCCTTCGCGTGCCATGCCAGGCTCGACATCCTCGCCGATCCCGATGATGCGGCCTCGCTCGCCTCCCGCGCCGGCACCACGCTGCGCGACGGCGAGACCTGGGAGGACCTGTTCTTCCGCCTGATGCTCGAGCGGGTCGAACCGGCGCTCGGCCGCAACCACCCCACCTTCCTCACCCACTGGCCGGCCGCCCAGGCCGCGCTGGCCCGCCGCGACCCCGCCGACAGCCGCGTGGCCCTGCGCTTCGAGCTCTTCCTGTGCGGCATCGAGCTCGCCAACGCCTTCGAGGAGCTCACCGACCCCCACGAGCAGCGCGCCCGTTTCGTGGCCGACCGCGCCCGCAGGCTTGCCATCACCGGCCGCCCCGACTGGCCGCTCGACGAGGATTTTCTGGCTGCCGTCGCGCAGATGCCGCCCTGCGCCGGGATTGCGCTTGGCTTTGACCGGCTTGCCATGGTGGCAAGCGGCGCCAACTCGATCGATGCAGTTCTTTACCTTTCCGACATTCACCTCACCGAAACGGCGGATCGGTGTCATCGTTGAGGCACTGAGGAGCAAGCCATGACCATACGGACCCATTCGGTCGCTATTCTACTGGCCGGCGTCGCCCTGGTGGTCGCCGGCTGCGCCGTGCCGAGCCCCGCCGAGCGCGCCCGGCTCGATGCGATGATCGGCAAGAACGAGACCGATCTGCTGCGAAACTTCGGCGTGCCGAGCCAGTCCTACAGCGCGCAGGGCCACGATTTCCTCGCCTACTCGCGCGGATACACCGATGTGGATTCCGGTTTCGGCCCCTATGGCGGCTTCGGACCGTATGGTGGCTGGGGCGGCTACGGCGGTTTCGGCTATGGAGGTTTTGGCGGCGGCTTCGGCTATGGCGGCTTCGGCGGCGGCCTGACGCAGATCAACACCTACACCTGCACCACCACCTTCGAGGTGGTGTCCGGCCGCGTGGCCGCCTGGACGATCCGCGGCGACGGCTGCTGACCCGCTTCTCGCGCCCTCGGACGCCGCATCGTCTTGCCTGCGGCGCCGTGGCGCCGTATCGAAAACCTGATCGGGCGGGGATGGATTGATGCGGATGCGAAGCAGACCGGCGAGCGCTGGCTTTGGCCTGCTGGCAGCGATGGGGGGCGCGGCGCTCATCACGCTGGGCGGCTGCGAGGACCACTCGCGACAGGATCCGCTGGGCGTGCGCGGCTCGACCAGCGCCACCGTGTTCGCGGAAGCGCCGATCTATGTCGACCGCCCGCTCGCCGAGAACCTGGAAAACTCGCTCGCCTATGCGGATTACGACCAGCTGCTCCGGATGGCCGGCCTGCTGGACACGCTGCGCGGTCCCGGCCCCTACACCGTGTTCGCGCTGGTGGACCCCGCGATCGACAACATCCCGCAGATCTACCGCGACCGGATGGTCGACCCTGCCAATGCCTCGAGCCTGCGCCGGTTGATGGCCTACACCATCGTGCCCGGTCGCTACACCGGCGCGAACCTGATCGCGCTGGCGCAGAAGAGCGGTGGCCGGGTGGCGCTCCGCACGATCGATGGCGATCCGTTGACGGTGACGTTCGACCCGGCGACGCGGCGCCTGGGGCTGGCCGACCCGGAGGGGCGGACGTCGTATTTCGTGCTGGCGGATATCCGGCAGTCCAATGGGCTGCTCTATACGGGCTCCGCGTTGCTGACGCCGACGCCCTAAAGGAAGGCCAGGGCTCTGCCCTGGACCCGCCAAGGGACAGTCGTCCCTTGGAA
>CAXTVZ010000082.1:0-13124 GCA_964247685.1 uncultured Acetobacteraceae bacterium | reverse complement strand
GCGAGCAGCACCCGCAGATCCGCATGCGCCGCCTGCGCGCGCTCCGCGAGCTCCACGCCGTTGGGTCCATCCGGCATCACGATGTCGGTGAACAGCACGTCGTAATCCGCACCGCTCCGGAGCTTGCCGAGCGCCACCGTCCCGTTCTCGGCGGCGTCCACCGCGTATTCGTGCGCTTCCAGCATCTCGACCACGAGCGCGCGGACGACCTCGTCGTCCTCGACCACCAGGATCGATGCGCGGCCGGCGCGGGGTTTCGGTGCCTCGTGCGCCGGCAGAGCGGGGAACAGGAGGGTGATGGTCGTGCCCTCTTCAGGCGTGCTGGCGATCGTGAGACGGCCGCCGGACTGGCAGATGAAGCCCTGCACCTCGCTCAGGCCGAGGCCGCTCCAGCCCTCGCCGTTGGTGGTGAAGAACGGCTCGGCGGCGCGGGCGGCGATGGCGGGCGTCATGCCGCGGCCCGTGTCGGCGACCGCCACCGAGACGTGCTCCTCGGAGCGGGCGGTCGAGATCGTCACGGTGCCGCCGGGCTCACCCATCGCGTCGCGCGCATTGGCCACCAGCGCGCCGAGAGCCGCGTGGAACCGATCCGGGTCGACGAGGACCCCTCCCAGCGCGTCGCCGAGCTCGACGCGGATCACGACCGCATCGCCCGCGTCGCGCCGCCACGGGGCGTCAGGGGCGAGCAGCAGCGCGTTGAGGTCGGCGACCACGGGCTTGAGCGCCTGCTGGCGGGCATAGGCGAGAAGCTGGTGGACCAGGCGGTCGCCGCGACGGACCGAGATCTCGGCGGTGTCGACCAAGCGCGTGATCCGCTCGTCCGACGAGAGCCGGCGAAGCAGCTCCATGGTCGAGCCGAGCGCGATCAGGAGATTGTTGAAGTCGCGGGCGATGGCAGCGCTGAGATGCTGCATCGACGGGGCGGCGGGCGGATCGAAACCGGACGTCGACGCGTCACTCACGATGCAGACCAGGCCCTGAGCGGATCACAATCCTATCTTCGCCAAGGTTGCACCGCTCCGCAACGCACGCCTGCGTGGTGTCGCCCGGTGAGACGGGGTCTCAGGCGGTGAGTGCGAGCAGGGTGTCCGCCCCAGTTCGGGTGCACCAGTCCCCGAAGCCTTCGTCGTCCTGGCCGCCGGCGGCATAGGCGCCGAGCAGGGTGTCGAGGATGGGAACGACGTTCTCCTCGCGGACACGATCGTGGAGGCGGAACGACAGCCGGGTGCCGGCGAAGTCGCCGCCGACATAGATCGCGTAGAAGCCGGGCATGCGGCCGACCAGGCCGATATCGCCGGTGTAGGTGCGCGCGCAGCCGTTCGGGCAGCCGGTGATGCGAAACGAGATGCGGCGGTCGGTCAGGCCGTGGCGGGCGAGCACGGTGTCCATCTGCTCGACGAGCGGGGCATGGACGCGCTCAGCTTCGGTCAGCGCCAGGCCGCAGGTGGGGAGTGCGGGGCAGGACAGCGCCCAGCGGGCGAAGGGGGTGAGGTCCTGGGACAGGGGGACATCGTGGGCGCGCAGGATGGCCTCGACCGGGGCGCGATCGGCGTCGCGCAGGTTCGCGAGCAGGATGTCCTGCTGCGGGGTGAGCACGGGGTCGGCGCCGAAGCGTTCGACGATCGTGCGCAGCGCGGTGCGGAGCTGCGCGCCACCCTCGTGGTCGGCGATGCGGCCGGCCGGGACCGGGACGCCGAGCCAGAAGCGGCCGTTGCTCCCCTCTTCCGGACCTTGTGGGTGCCAGCCGAGCAGCTCGGGCATGCCGAGCGCAGGCATCGGGCGGGGCGGCTCGAGGGGCTCGCCGTAGTGACGCTCGGTCTCGCTTCGAACGAAGTCGAGGCCGCGATCGTCGACCAGGTATTTCAGCCGAGCACGGCGGCGGTCGGAGCGGCCGCCATGGTCGCGCTGGACCTTGATCACCGCCTCGGTGATCGCGACCAGGCGGTCGGCGGGCACGAAGCAGAGCGGGGTCGACAGGCGCGGATAGGTATCGGGACGGTTGTGCGTGAGGCCAAGGCCGCCGCCTACCAGCACGTTGTAGCCGAGGAGGATGTCGCCGTCCCAGATCTGCAGCAGGCCGAGATCGTGGGTGTGCAGGTCGATCGTGTTGTCGGCCGGCATGGCGATGCCGATCTTGAACTTCCGCGGGAGATAGACTGGGCCGTAGAGGGTTTCCTCCTCGTCGAGACCGGCGATCGGCTGCTCGTCGAGGAAGATCTGGTAGTAGGCCCGGCTTTTCGGCAGCAGCTCGGCTGACAGAAGGCGGGCGTCCTCGCGCAGGCGGGCGTGCTTCGCATCCGCGATCGGGGCGGGCGAGGTCATCAGGTTGCGCACCACGTCGCCGCACGCGCAGAGCGTGGTCAGCAGCGTGTCGTTGATCGCGGCGATGCTCGGCTTGAGGTCGGATTTCAGGATGCCGTGATACTGGATGCCCTGGCGCGTGGTGATGCGGAGCGTACCATTGGCGAAATGGTCGGCGACGCGGTCGAGCGCGAGGTACTGGGTCGCGGTGAGCATGCCGCCGGGCATGCGCACGCGCACCATGAACTGGTATTCCTTCTCGAGCTTCGCCTGCTTGCGCTCGGTCGCGGTGTCGCGGTCGAACTGCTCGTAGCTGCCGTGGAATTTCAGGAGGTTGTAGGCGTCCTCGCTCACCTGGATGCCGCCCTCGGCAAGCTCCTCGGCCAGCCGTCCGCGCAGGCCACGGCTCTCGAGCTTGAGCGCCTCGACAGCGGAGGGTTTGGCGGAGCGCTGGGGGACGGAATCGGGCAATTCAGGTCGTCCTGAGGCTGGAGGACATCACTTCGGCTGGGCAACCATGCGCAGGTAGGGCTTCAGCGTCTTCCAGCCATCGGGGAATTTCTCGCGCGCGGCCTCGTCGGAGACGGACGGCGCGATGATCACGTCGTCGCCCTGCTTCCAGTTCGCGGGCGTGGTCACCTTGTGCTTGTCGGTAAGCTGCAGACTGTCGATCACGCGCAGCACCTCGTCGAAGTTGCGGCCGGCGCTCGGCGGATAGGTGAGCGTGAGGCGCACCTTCTTGTTCGGGTCGATCACGTAGACGGTGCGCACCGTGACGGTCGGATCGGCCTCGGGATGGACCATGCCGTAGAGGTTGGAGACCGTGCGGTCGGGATCCGAGATCATCGGGAAATTGACGGTCGAGCCCTGGGTTTCGGCGATGTCGGCCTCCCAGCCGCGATGGGCGTCGAGCGGGTCGACGGACAGGCCGATGACCTTGACGTTCCGCTTCTCCCACTCGGGCGCCAGGCGCGCGACGGCGCCGAGCTCGGTGGTGCAGACCGGCGTGTAATCCTTCGGATGGCTGAACAGGACGCCCCAGGAGCTGCCGAGCCACTCATGGAAACGGAGGCGGCCCTGCGTCGTCTCCGCGTCGAAATCGGGAGCGATCTGGCCGAGCTGGATCGTCATGAGCGGTGTGTCCCTGGCTGGCGGCGCGAAGATGGCCGCGTCGTGCGTTGCGCCGTCCGGGCACGTCGCATCTCATTACGCAGATTGCAAGCGTCGTGTCCCGGAAACACGATCAAATTACGTAGTTTGCTGCGGTCTCTCCGACGTCGCGGTCATATGGAGAAGGAGATCGGCTCCGCCAAGGGTCGGCGCAGGCCTGCCGCCTCCGCCTCGCGCACGAGGTCCTCGAGCGTGCGGCTTCCCAGCGTTTCGGCCAGGCTGGCCTCGAGAGCCGCCCAGTTGGGCTCGACCACGCGGGCGAAGAGATCGCCGCCGGGGCCGTCATCGCTCGGGCCGCTCTCATCGGTGGCGGTGGCGGTGGCGACGATGTCGGACAGGCGGATGTCGCGGCGCGGGCGACCGAGCCGGTAGCCGCCGCGGGGGCCGCGCACGCTCTCGAGCAGCGACGAGCGGGAGAGGGTCTGCAGCAGGGGCTCGATGCCGCGGCGCGCCAGGCCCGCGCGCTCGGCGATGTCGGCGGCACTCACCGTGCCGGCGCGCCCTGCGTGGAAGGCGACGTCGAGCATGATGAGGACTGCAACCATCGCCCTGTCGCGCCGGAGAAGCATGCCGGTCGGTCACTCCGCTCGTTCGTTCCGCGGCAAGGTAGCCGACGGGGCGGGGGTGATCCACGACGAATATGGGTGTAATGGGTCTATATGGCGAAGAAGACAGAGACGACCGGCCCTGACGAGAGCTTTGCGGCACCGCGCGGGCGGATCTACGCGAATATCCTCGAGACCGTGGGGGGTACTCCGCTGGTGCGGGTGCCGCGGCTGACGCGCGAGGACGAGCTCACGGCCGACCTCGCGCTGAAGCTCGAGTTCTTCAATCCGCTCGGCTCGGTGAAGGACCGGATCGGCATGGCGATGGTGCTCGCCGCCGAACGGGCGGGGCGGATCACGCCGGGCAAGACGGTGCTGGTGGAGCCGACCTCGGGCAACACCGGGATCGCGCTGGCGTTCGTGGCCGCCTCGCGCGGCTACCGGCTGATCGTGGCGATGCCGGAAGGCGCGTCGATCGAGCGGCGCAAGATGCTGCGGCTGATGGACGCGCAGCTGGAGCTGACGCCGGCCAAGCTCGGCATGGCCGGCGCGATCGCGCGCGCCAACGAGATCCTGGCGGCAACGCCTGACGCATGGATGCCGCGGCAGTTCGACAACGGGGCGAACCCGGACGTGCACGCGGCCACCACCGCGGAGGAGATCTGGGCCGACACCGACGGCGCGGTCGACGTGGTGGTTGCCGGGATCGGCACGGGAGGCACGGCCACCGGGATCGCGCGCGCGCTCAAGCCGCGCAAGCGCGGGCTCGAGGTGATCGGCGTGGAGCCGGCCGAGAGCGCGGTGCTGAACGGCGAGGAGCCGGGGCCGCACGGGATCCAGGGGATCGGGCCGGGATTCCGGCCACAGGTGCTGGAACTCGAGCGCCTCGACCGGGTGATGACGGTGACGGAGCGTGAGGCGATCGCGGCGGCGCGGCGGTGTGCGCGGATCGAGGGGCTGCCGATCGGGATCTCGTCGGGAGGCGCGCTGCATGTGGGGCTGACGCTGGCGAAGGACCCGGCCTATGCGGGCAGGCTGATCACGGTGATCATCCCCTCGTTCGCCGAGCGTTATCTGTCGACGTCGCTGTTCACGGGTCTCGCCTGAGCGGCATCCTCGGGCGGCCGGAGCTTGCCGCGTCACTCGGGGCGGCTCTTCCGGGCTGGGGTTTTCCGGAGCGGGCCCGGGTGGTGCCGATTACGGTCTCGGAAAACGCGACGTTTCGCGTCGAGGTCGGGGCGGTGCCCGTGGCGGTGCTGCGGGTGCATCGGCCGGACTACCATTCGGCCTCGGAAATCCGGTCCGAGCTCGCCTGGATCGGGGCACTCCGCGCCCAGGACGCGGTCGCGACGGCCGCCCCGCTGACGCTCGGCGGTGACGCGCCCGCCTGTCTGGCGGTCGCGGGCGGCGGCGTTCATGTCTCGGCCTTTTCGTTCCTGCCCGGCCAGGCACCGGAGCCCGGCGCGGACCTCGTCCCCGCCTTCGTCCGGCTCGGCGCGATCACCGCGCGCCTGCACCGACAGGCCGAGCGGTGGCGCAAGCCGGCCTGGTTTCGTCGCGCGCGCTGGGATTGGGGGACGACGCTCGGTGACCAGCCGCGCTGGGGCGAGTGGCAGGCCGCACCCGATCTCGACGGGCCGGGGCGCGCGCTGATCGGGCGGGCGGTGCGGCGCCTGGAGGCGCGGCTGGCGGCCTACGGCACCGGGGCCGCGCGGTTCGGCCTGATCCATGCCGATCTGCGGCTGGCGAACCTGCTCGCCGCGGGCGACCGGCTGGCGGTGATCGACTTCGACGATTGCGGCTTCGGGTGGTTCGTCTACGACTTCGCGGCCAGCGTCTCGTTCATGGAGGACGACCCGCGCGTGGCCGCGCTCGCCGAGGCGTGGTGCGTGGGCTACCGGGGCGTGCGTCCGCTCGGCGCGGACGACCGCGCGATGATCCCCGACATGGTGCTGCTGCGACGGCTGATGCTGCTGGCCTGGATCACGTCGCGCGCGGGCTCGGAGACGGCGGATGCGTTCCGGCCGGGCTTCGCTGCCGGCACCGTGCGGCTCGCCGGTCGCTATCTCGGTTGAACGGACGAGCCGCGGCCATGACATGACATGCGACGAGGAGACGACGCATGGCTGAGTTCGGGGCCGATCTGCTGCGCGCGCTGCTGACGGCGGCGGGGATGTTCTGGCAGGTGGGCTGGACGCTGGTGCTGGGGTTCGCGATCTCGGCAATGCTGCAGGCGCTGGTCTCGCGCGACCGGGTCGTGGCGGCTCTGGGGCGTGGTGGCGCGCGCGAGGTGGCGCTCGCCACGATCGCGGGTGCGGCGAGCTCGAGCTGCTCCTATGCAGCGGCCGCGGTGACGCGGACGCTGTTCAGCAAGGGCGCGGCGCTGGGGCCATCGCTCGCCTTCCTGTTCGCGTCCACCAATCTGGTGGTGGAGCTCGGGGCGGCGCTGCTGCTGCTCATGGGCTGGCAGTTCATGCTCGGCGAGTGGGTCGGCGGCGTGGTGCTGGTGGCGATCCTGTCGGTGCTGGTGGGCCTCACCGCCTCGCCCCGGCTGGTGGCGGAGGCGCGGGCGCATGCGGGCAGTCAGGGCGGCCATGAGCACGGGGGCGCCGACGCAGGCCGCGGCACGTGGAGCGAACGGCTGCGCCAGCGCGACACGTGGATCGCGATCGCGCAGAACTTCGCCAGCGACTGGCGGATGTTGTGGAAGGACCTGCTGCTCGGCTTCGTGATTGCGGGCGCGCTCGCGGCGTTCGTGCCGGGCGGCGTGTGGCGGGCGGTGTTCGTGACCGGCGCGCATCCGCTGCTGCAGGTGCCCGCGAACGCGTTGCTCGGCCCGATCGTGGCCGTGCTGTCGTTCGTGTGTTCGGTGGGCAACGTGCCGATGGCCGCGGTGCTCTGGGGCTCGGGCGTCAGCTTCGGCGGCGTGCTGGCGTTCCTGTTCGCGGACCTGCTCGTGCTGCCGCTGCTCGACGTGTATCGGCGCCAGTACGGGTGGAAGATGGCGGCGTATCTGGCCTGCGTGTTCTACGCCACCATCGTGATCGCGGCGATCGTGATGGATGCGGCATTCGCGGGCCTGGGCCTCGTGCCGCACCATCCGCACGCTGCAGCGCCGCAGGCCACGTTTGCCGTGGACGCCACGTTCTTTCTCGATGTTGCGGCGCTCGCCGTGGTGGTCGTGCTGTTCCGCCTGAGCCGTCGAGCCACGACGCCGCGGGTCGCCCATTGCTGCGGGCACCACTAAGATGTGGGGCGCTGCCCCACGCCCCGCCAGGAGCAGGGGCCCCTGGACCCCCTGATGTAAAGGGGTCCAGGGGCCAGCTCCTGGCGGGGTTTGGGGCAGAGCCCCAACCTTCCTTCACGCCCGCGGCGCACGGCTGTCCTTGCCGTTCGTGGGGTTCTCCACCTTCACCTTCTGGTCGCCGGTCAGATCCGACGGCGGGTCGATGATCACCTGTTCGCCGCCTTCGAGCCCGCGGCTCAGTTCGGCCATGGTTCCGAAATCGCGGTCGATCGTGATCGGCGCGAAATGCACGCGGCCGTCGGCCACGGTGGCCGCCATCAGGCCCTGGCCGTTGAAGATGACGGCGGCGTCAGGGATCGTGACCGAAGGATGCGCGCGCGGCACGGCGAAGGCGATCTGCACGTAGAGGCCGGCGCGCAGGCGGTGGTCCTGGTTGGGGATGTCGACCTCGGTCAGCATCGAGCGTGACGTCATGTCGATCGCGGCGGCACTTCGCGCCACCCGCCCGTGGAAGTGCTGCCCCGGCATCTCGGGCACCGTGACGGTCGCCTGGATGCCGTCATGAACGCCGATCGCCTGCGCCTGCGGAACGTAGACGGACGCGCGGAGGACGTCGTCGTCCTCCTCGTCGAACATCGAGGTGCCGCCGCTCGCATCGGCCTGCACGAGGTCACCGATGTCGGTGCGGCGCGCGGTGATCACGCCGTCGAAAGGGGCGACCACGTGCTCGTAGCCGACCAGCGTCACCAGACGGTTCACGGTGGCCTGCTGGGCGCGGATATTGGCGGCGGCGACCGCGATGCCGGCCTGGGCCGTGGTCACGCTCTGGGTCTGCACGCTGGCGTTGGCGACGTCGCTGTCGGCGGTCTGGCGGGTGGCCCAGCCCTCGCCCGCGAGCGTGGTGGAACGCGATTTGGTGAGGCCTGCGAGATGGGAGTTGGCCTGCGCCTGCTTGAGCGAGGACTGCGCTTCGAGGAGCGCCGCCTGCATCTGGGCGAGCTGCGCCTGCGCCTGGGCGAGCTGGGCGTCGGTGTCGGGCGCCGAGATCAGGACCAGGAGGTCCCCTTTCTTCACGCGGCTGCCGATGTCGACGCGCCGGTCCGCGATGTAGCCGGTCGCACGGGCGTAGATCGAGGCGGCGTCGAACGGTTGGGTCTGCGCAGGGAGTGTCACCTCGACATCGCCGGTCTCGCGCTTGGCCAGGGCCACGCGGACCGACAGCGCGTCGCTCGTCATGCCGTGGCGCGTCGCTTCGGCGGCGCGATAGGTCTGCACGCGCCCGATCACGCCGATCACGAGCAGCACCACGATCGCGATGCCGACGATCAGGCCGAGCCGCCGGATGTTGAGTTTCGGCAGATCGCGCTTCTCCCGGGTCTCCTCCTTCGGATGCTCGTCGCGTTCGGGCACCGGCGCGTCGTTCATACGTAGTCCTCCGGCGGCCGGGACGGCCGCGTGCGCAGCACGGAATACAGGAAGGGCACGAAGAGCAGGGTCGAGCAGGTGCCCACCGCGATGCCGCCCATCACGGCGCGCGCCAGCGCCGCGTTCGATTCCGACCCTTCGCCGAGTGCGAGCGCCATCGGGATCAGGCCCACGAACATGGCACCCGCCGTCATCAGCACGGGCCGCAGCCGGGTTTCGCCCGCCGCGATCGCGGCTTCGGCGGCCGAGCAGCCGGTCTCGTCGCGGTGCTCGCGGGCGAAGGTGATCAGCAGGATCGAGTTCGCCGAGGCCACGCCCACGCTCATGATCGCGCCCATCAGCGACGGGATGGAGAAGGTCGTGCCCGAGATGAACAGGCCGAGCACCACGCCCGAGAACACCATCGGCAACGCGCAGAGGATCACGAACGGATCCAGCCAGTCCTGATAGTTCAGCACCATCAGCAGGTAGACCGCGACGATCGCCATCGCGAGGCCGATGCCGATATGGAAGAAGGCCTCGTTCATGCTCTGGATCTGGCCGCGCACGATGATCTTGTCGGGCGCGTGCAGCTTCTTGCTCTCGTCGGCGACGATGCGCTGAATGCTGCCCGCCACCGAGCCGAGATCGCTGTCCTGCACGGCGGCGTAGGCGTCGTAGGTGTTCTGGCTGTTGATGCGGGTGTTGACGCTCTGCTCGACGCCGCGACTGAAGGTGGCGACGTTGGAGAACAGGTTCATCGGACCGCCGGCCGCGCCCGCAAGCGCCAGGGGCGTGTTGCCAACCTTGTCGAGCGAGTCGAGCCGGTATTCCGGCGCCTGCACCCAGAGCTCCCACGGGATGCCGGTCTTGGGATCGGTCCAGAGCAGCGGCTTGACCTGGAAGGAGCCGGACATCGCGATGTTGATGTCGTCCGCCACCTGGGTCTCGGTCAGCCCGAGTTCCTGGGCGCGCTGGCGATCCACCTTGGTGTAGAACTCGGGCGCATCGACGATCTGCTGCAGATGCGCGTCGACGATGCCGCGCGTGAGGCTGAGGCGATGGACGATGTCTTGGGCCACCAGGAGGTCCTTCGTCCGGCTCCGGCCCGTGACCTGCACGTCGATCTGCGAAGGTACGCCGAAATCGAGGATCTGCGTGATGATGTCGGCGGGCTGGAAGTAGAAGATGGAATCGGGGAAGCGCTTGCGGAGGATGGCGCGGAGCTTGCGCTGGTAGCTGAAGGTGGGGGCGCCGGGCTTCAGCGTCGCGAGGATCTGCCCGTCATTGTAGGCGACGAACGTGCCGTCGTTGAAGGCGAGATTGTAGGTGATCGGCGGCAGGCCGATGTTGTCGACGATGTCGCCCATCTCGTTCGGCGGCACGACCTCGCGGATGGTTTTTTCCACCTGCTCGAAGAGGCGGTTGGCTTCCTCGATGCGCAGGCCCGAGCGTGCGCGGACGTGCAGCGTCATCGAGGGCGCGCTGATCTGCGGGAAGTAGTCGCGGCCGAGATTGAGGAACAGCAGGCCGGCCAGCACGACCGTTCCGCCGGCGACCGCGAGCGTGGTCTTGCGGTGCTCGATGGCGGCGGTCAGTAGCGCGAGATAGGCGCCTTGGAAGCGGTCGAAACTGCGCTCGAAGCGATCGCGGAAGCGGCCGTACCAGCCTTTTGGCTCGGCGTGCTCCCCCTGCTCGTGCTCCTTTTCGCGCGCCTCCTGCTCCTTGGCGCACAGCACGTCGATCAGGATCGGAACCAGGGTTCGCGACAGCAGGTAGGAGGCCAGCATCGCGAACACGACCGCCAGCGCCTGCGGGGTGAAGATGAATTGCGCAGCCCCGGTCAGGAACAGCACCGAGATGAACGCCGAGCAGATCGCGAGCGTCGAGATCAGCGCGGGCTTGGCGATGCCGGCCGCACCCTGGGCCACCGCCTCGCGGAACGGCTTGCGCTCCTCGAGCAGGCGATAGGTGTTCTCGATCGCGACGGTCGCGTCGTCCACCAGGATGCCGACCGCGAGCGCCAGACCACCCAGCGTCATGATGTTGATGGTCTCGCCGAGCAGTGCGAGCACCGCGAGCGAGGACAGGATCGCGAGCGGGATCGAGACCAGCACCACCAGCGTCGCGCGCCACGATCCGAGAAACAGCAGGATCATCAGACCGGTCAGGCCGGCGGCGATTGCACCCTCGCGCACCACGTCCGAGATCGAGTCGGACACGAAGCCCGACTGGTCGAACAGCGGCACGATCTTGAGGTCCTTGGGGGCGGCCGCACGGATGCCGGGCAGCGCCTGCTTGACGAAGTTCGTGAGCGTCAGCGTCGAGGTGCTGCCGTTCTTCAGGATGGTGAGAAGCACGCCCTGCTTGCCGTTCACGTGCACGGCATTCTGCTGCGGCGGCCCGCCGGCGCGCACCCAGCCGATATCGCGGATCAGGATCGGCTGACCGTTTCGAACGGTGATGGGGATGTCGTTCAGCTCGCTCAGCACGGGCGGGATCGAGTTGATGCGCATCACGAACTGCGTGTCGCCGAACTTCGTCAGTCCGGACGGCAGGATGGCGCTCTGGCTGTCGATCGCGTTCAGCACGTTCTGCGGGGTGAGGCTGAACGCGTTGAGCTTGTTCAGGTCGATGTCGACCATCGCCTGCTCCGGCACACCGCCATAGGGGGGCGGGATGGTCGAGCCGTGCAGCGTCTGCAGCACCGGGCGGATCCGGAAGCGCGTGTAGTCGTAGATCTGCGCCGCGTTCTCCTTGTCGGAGGTCACCGCGAGCTGGATCACCGGCACCGACGAGGCCGAGAACCGCAGCACGACCGGCGGCTGGATGCCGGCGGGCAGGAGGCCGAGGATGTCGTTGGTGGCGGCGGTGACCTGCGTCAGCGCCAGGCTGATGTCGACGTCCTGGTAGAAATAGACCTTGGTGAGGGTGATCCCCTGCAGCGTCGTGCTCTCGAGATCGCGCACGCCGACCACGTTGTTGGAGATCGCGAGCTCCTCGTAGGAGGTCACGTAGTTCTGCATGTCGGGCGAATCGAGACCGGTATAGGTCCACAGGACGTTCACCACCGGGATGTTCACCTCCGGCAGCACGTCCTTGCGCATCACCACGGCGGAACCGCCACCGGCGAGCAGAATGAACACGGCGAGCACGTAGAACGTGACCCGGTATTTCAGGGCGAAGAGGACGAGGCCCAATGCGATCTCCGGCCGGCGCGAGCCCGGAAATGGGTGCGTCTCGTCTGACGTGCAATATGGCTTGAAAGTTGCAAAACGTGTCGGGGACGCAAGACGTGTCGGGGACGCAAGACGTGTCGAGGGCGCAAGACGCGTCGGGGTGCAAACCGTCGGAACGTCTCGGGCGACCGGTGGTACACGGTCCGACATCGCCGCTCACGCACCCCGCGACCCGAGGCTTGCAATCCGCCGAGCTCCGACCCCATGATCTTCAAGTCAACAACAGCTGAAAGGAGGTGATCTGGTGTCTCATTGCACTGATCGAAGCTTCGCCCGGACCTGGATCCTCGAAGCCCTCGCCAGGAGCGTCGGCTGAGCATCTGGCCCACGGGCTGAAGCCCGAAGGCAATGCGGAGGCTCCGGGTGCGAACCCGGAGCCTCTTTCGTGTCGGGGGTCCGCCCTCTGCTTGACGCGGGCCGGCGCCACCGGCACTCGGGGCGCATGAGCGACCTGTTCTCCCCGAATGACGGCCCCAGGGCCGCTCGCCGCGGCAACGCTCCCGACAGCGGCTACTCGGCCGCCCATATCGAGGTGCTGGAAGGGCTCGAGCCCGTCCGCCGACGTCCCGGCATGTATATCGGTGGCACCGACTCGGGGTCGTATCACCACCTCGCCTCCGAGATCATCGACAACGCGATGGACGAGGCGGTCGCGGGCCACGCGAAATCCATCACGGTGCGGCTGGAGCCGGGTGACTGGCTGACGGTGCGCGATGACGGCCGCGGCATCCCCGTCGACCCGCACCCGAAATTCCCCAAGCTCACGGCGCTCGAGGTGATCCTCACCACCCTGCACTCGGGGGGGAAGTTCTCGGGCAAGGCCTATGCGACCTCGGGCGGCCTGCACGGTGTCGGATCGTCGGTGGTCAACGCGCTGGCCGAGCGCCTCGAGGTCGAGGTGGTGCGCGACGGCGTGCGCGTGGCGGTCGCCTTCGAGCGCGGACACCGAGCGGGCAGCCTCACCCGCGAGGATGCGCCGCGGGGCCGCAAGCGGGGCACCACCATCCGCTTCAGGCCCGACCCGCAGATCTTCGGGCCGAACGAGCACTGGGACCCGGCCCGGCTGTTCCGGCTGTGCCGCTCGAAGGCCTTCCTGTTCAAGGGTGTCGAGCTGCGCTGGCATTGCGACCCGTCGCTGCTGGTCCGCGGGAGCGCGGACATCCCCGCCGAGGCGGTGCTGCACTTTCCGGGCGGGTTGCGCGACAGCCTGGTCGACGA
>CAXTVZ010000081.1:4045-13252 GCA_964247685.1 uncultured Acetobacteraceae bacterium | reverse complement strand
CCGGGCCAGATGGTGGTCACCATCACCCGCGACGGCTTCATCAAGCGCACCGGCCTCGACGTGTTCCGCCAGCAGAACCGCGGCGGCCGCGGACGTACGGCGGCAGGGCGGCGCGGCGACGACATCATCACCCGCTCCTTCATCGCGCACACGCATCAATGGGTGCTGTTCTTCTCCTCGGGCGGCAAGGCCTACCGCGAGAAGGTGTGGCGCCTGCCGGAAGCCGCCCCCACCGCGAAGGGCCGCGCGCTGGTCAACCTGCTGCCCGATCTCGGCGCCGACCAGGTCACCACCGTGCTGCCGCTGCCGCAGGACGAAACGCTGTGGGAGGCGCTCTACCTCGTGTTCGCGACCGCCACCGGCAACGTGCGTCGCAACCGCCTGTCCGACTTCCGCAATGTCCGCGCCTCGGGCCTGATTGCCATGAAGCTCGACAACGGCGACCGGCTGATCGGGGTCTCGACCGCGCGCGACGGCCAGGACGTGCTGCTGGCCACACGCCGCGGCCGCTGCATCCGGTTCCAGATCACCGACGACACCGTGCGCGTTTTCGCCGGCCGCGACAGCTCGGGCGTGCGCGGCATCCGGCTCGCCGATGGCGACGAGGTGAACTCGCTCGCCGTGCTCGAGCATGTGGACGCAAGTGTCGCCGAACGCGCGGCCTACCTCCGCGTGGCCGTCGCCCGCCGGCGGGGGAGCGAGGCAATCGAGGAGCGCGACGCCGC
This sequence comes from uncultured Acetobacteraceae bacterium, assembly GCA_964247685.1. Lineage (GTDB taxonomy): Bacteria > Pseudomonadota > Alphaproteobacteria > Acetobacterales > Acetobacteraceae > CAXTPV01. The sequence goes on along the minus strand of CAXTVZ010000081.1, from coordinate 12,527 downwards.
CGAAGCCGCCGTCGAGATCGAGAGCGAGCCCGAGGCCGAGGACGGCGTGGAGGTCGCCCTGACACAGAGCCGCGTCGAGGACCTCGAGCTCCGCGAGGAGATCCTGCTCACCGTCACCGATGGCGGCTTCGGCAAGCGCTCGTCGGCCTACGAATACCGCGTCACCGGCAGAGGCGGGCAGGGCATCGTCAACATCGTGCTCACCAAGCGCACGGGGAAGGCGGCGGTCGCCATGCTGCCCGTGCAGCACGGGATGGACGTGATGCTGGTGACTTCGGGCGGCCGGCTGATCCGCGTGCCCGCCGACCAGGTGCGAACCACCGCGCGCCAGGCGATGGGCGTGATGCTGCTGCGGCTCGGCACGGGCGAGCATGTGACCAGCGCGTTCCCTGTGATGGAAGAGCCGCTGATCGACGGTGGTGCGGAGGAGGGTTCGAGCGATGACGGTCCGGTGATCGGCGTCGACGAGAACGAGGTCGACGGGTTCGAGCCGGAGGATGGCGGCGGCGACGATGTCTGAGCCGCTCGCCACCGACCGGCGCCCGGTTCGCACCGGCCTCTATCCCGGGACGTTCGACCCCGTGACCAACGGCCATCTCGATATCGTCCGCCGGGCGGCCCGCCTGGTCGACCGGCTCGTGGTGGGCGTCGCGGCGAATGCCGGCAAGGGGCCGCTCTTCGCCCATGACGAGCGGGTGGCCTTGCTGCGCGACGAGCTCGCACTCGCGCGCGACACGATCGAATGCCCCGTCGAGGTGCAGGGCTTCGACGGGCTGCTGGTCGATTTTGCACGCTCGGTGGGAGCGCGGACGCTGTTTCGTGGCCTGCGGGCGGTTGCCGATTTCGACTACGAGGTCCAGATGTTCGGCATGAACAACCGCCTCGATCCGAACATCGACACCGTGTTCCTGGTGGCGAGCGAACGGAACCGGTTCGTGGCCTCGCGCCTGGTCAAGGAGATCGCGCAGCTGGGCGGCGACATATCGAGCTTCGTGCCGCCCCAGACCCTGGAGCGGACGCGCGCGCGCATGCGCTGAGGCGCGGCGCGTTTCCTTACTCAGTCCGGAGGATACCCCGATGTCAGCCAGCACGAACGAGGCGGCGCCCCCTGGCGACGACCTTCTCCATCTGGAGCTCAGCCACGGCCGCGTCGTGATCCAGCTGCGTCCCGATCTCGCACCTGAGGCGGCGACGCGCCTGCGCACGCTCAGCGCCGAGGGATTCTATGACAACACGCCGTTCCACCGCGTGATCGAGGGGTTCATGGCCCAGGGCGGCGACCCCACGGGCACCGGCACGAGCGGCAGCCATCTGCCGAACCTGCCGGCGGAGTTCACCCGCAAGGCGCGCTTCGTGCGCGGCACGGTGGGGCTGGCGCGGACGGGCGATCCGAACTCGGCGAACAGCCAGTTCTTCATCATGTTCGCGCCGGCGCCGAACCTCGATGGCCAGTACACCATCGTGGGCCAGGTGATTTCCGGCATGGAGGCGATCGACAAGATCAAGCGCGGCAGCGGCGGTAGCGGCACCGTGCAGGATCCGGACCGCATCGTGCGCATGCGCCCTGCCGGCGAAGCGGCGGCGTAGCGTCAGTGAGCCGGTAGCTCAGCGGTAGAGCATCCGACTTTTAATCGGATGGCCGTGGGTTCGAACCCCACCCGGCTCACCATCTTCCAGGCGATTCGGGCGGACGTGTGTGTTCGGCCACCCGACCTCGCAGTCTGTCCGTCAGATGCCCAGGCCGTAGGGTGCCGGGGTGGTTCCGTCGTCGGCGATCGGCGACGGGCCCAAATCGGGCGCGATCACGTCGGGCTTGACCGCCTCGGGGTGCGTCGGGTCGTCATGGGCACCGATCCCGGGGCGCTCGTCGAAGATCGACGTCTGTTCCCGGTCGCGGCGTTCCTCGTTGAGTAAATCAGACATCCGCTTCGTTCCTTGCGATGAGAGCCCGGTGGGGATCAGGCACGCATCGATAAGCATCGCGTTTGCTGTGCGTTCCCAAGAAGCAAGGGGCTCTGCCCCTTTGACCCTGCCAGGAGGCTGGGCCTCCTGGACCTGCCTGATGTAAAGGGGTCTGGGGTCAGACCCCAGCGGGTCCAGGGCAGAGCCCTGGCCTTCCTGTTCCCCGCGGAGGTGCCGCATGGGCGACATGGTCATCGTCTGCTTCCGACCGAAGCCGGGTCACGAACCGGCGCTACTTGCGCTCGCTCGCGAGCACGTGCCCACGCTCCGGCGCCTCGGTCTCGCGACCGATCGGCCCGCGCTGGCCATGCGCTCAAGGGACGGCGTCATCCTCGAGGTGTTCGAGTGGAGGGCGGGCGGGACGGCGATCGCGCACGAGCACCCGGAGGTGCTGGCGATGTGGGAGCGGTTCGCGGCGGTCTGCGACCACGTGAAGCTAAACGAGTTGCCGGAAGCACAGGGATTGTTCGCGACGTTCGTGCCTCTCGAGTTCTGACGGCGGGGCGCCACCGTCAGGGCTCGGCCATCTCGGTGCGTTACTGCGCCGGGAGACGCTGCGCGAGCTGCATCTTTTCGGCGAGGATTGCCTGGTCGGGTCGGGGGGGCGGGAGGCTGCGATCCGCGACAGGGACGCCGACCGCGGCGAAGAACTCCTCCTGGCCCGGTGGCGAGCACAGGCACAGCATGCGGGCGGGCGCGGACGAGCGCGGGCGTCCGCTCCCGTGAGCGCAAGCCGCGAGCCTCAGACACAGGCGACCGGTGCCCGCGCTCGCTCCGCCTCGACCACGATCTCGGCCGCCTCGGCAAGTTCGGCGACCGTGGCGTTGCCTTCCCGCTTGGCGACGGCGACCACGAAGCTCAGCAACGCGATCACGAGGCCCGTGCTCTTGGCCCAGCCGTGCTGGCCGAGGGCCGCGTGAAAACCCGGGAGGGCGGCCGGCAGGAGGTCGAGCACCACCAGCAGGATCCCGCCGATGCCTGCCCAGGTCGAGGCCTCGCCGAGCCGCTGCTCGATCATGGTCCAGATCGGGACCGTCGTCACGGCCGGCGCGGGGATCGGTGTCGGTGTCAGGGGCGTCACGTTGGACGACATCTCGTGTCTCCCGCTTGTGGGTTGCTAATCCTTGGCGAACAGCGCCATGGGGTCGTCGTCGGGTATCACGGGCGAGCGCGGGCAGTGGCGCAGCGCCTCGTGCACCACCGGTCCGCAGGCGCCGAGCGCACCTTCCTCGCTCGTGGTGGCGTCGGAGAAATGCACAGCGTCGACATGGCCGCCATGCATTCGCAGCATCACGTTGCACTGCCCGCGCGCGCCGAGCGACATGGTTCCGAATGTGAGCACCGCGAGCGACAGGATGTCGTCGTGATCGGCGAAGTTGTATTCGAGGATCGCGTCCGAGCCGTCGAGCCGGGTCTTTTGGTCGGGGATGCCGATGCAGGAGAGCACGTCGCGCTGCGACATCCCGAGCAGCCCCCGGCGCGCCTCGTGCGCGTCGATGCTCGCGCACGAGGACAGCATGAGCAGGACCAGAAGTGTCGCGCGCACGGTCAGGCCTTTTCGCCGTGCGCCGCGATGACCCCTTCCCAGGCCGCGAGGTCGAGGCCCATCACCGTCTTGCCCCCGCGCAGCATGTCGTCCGAGACATAGGCGAAGGCGAGATCGACGTTCTGCTTGCGGAAGCTCTGGTCGAATTCGTACCAGCCGCCCCAGGAATCGACCACCCAGTTGCCGTTCGGCCGGCGCGCCATCGAGATCACGTCGTGGCCACCGAGAGGCTGGTCGTCCGGCGCCGTCGTCCACACATGCGGCGGGTTCGAGCCGTCGGGCGGCATGACGCCCGTGGTGATCACCACGCCAAAGTCGACGCCCTGGCAGTGCAGGCCGCAGAAGGCGAGGTCAGCGTCGCGGGAAGGATCGACCTGCAGCGCGAAGCTGAACTTGTCGCGCGTGCCGTCGGGCATGGGAAAGCCGGTCTCGACGAGATACTCGGCGATCCGCTGCATGTCGCCGCCCGCATCGGTCGGGTTGGTGCCGTCCGCGTTGAGCTTCGCGTGCGGATCGTAGCCGGTCGTTTCCGAATAGAATTGCACGACCGAGGCGCGGAGTGCGTCGACCGACAGCGGCGGCATGCCGCGGAACGATGTGAACTGCTGCGCGCGGTGGCCCTTGGCCGCACTGGTGCAGCAGCCGAGCTCGTCGTTGTGCAGAACGTCGGTGTTGATGGGAAGGCCGTCGCGATAGTCGAAGCTCACCACCGGATTCGTGTTGATGGCGCTGCGGATATGCGGATGCGCCGCCTTCACCATCTCGAACGAGATGATCCGGGGATGATGACGGACGTCCGGTGTCGGCAACCGTCCGAGCTTGAGCTTGGGATGCGACGCAACATGGATCAGATTCTGCATGTGTCAGCTCCAGGCCACCATGCCGCGGGCGACCGGCCCAGGCGGCGCACGGCCCGATCGCGCGCATGCACCACCCATCCCGATTGCTCACCGGCGATCGCAGTGTCGTCGCGTCTTCACGCAGGGTGAACAATTTCGGAGCGCGTCACGGTCGAGCGTGCGCGAGGTCGGGCTCAGGCGGGCAGAGTTCAGCCGATCTCGAGGAAGGTCAGCACGGCGCCTGCGAGGAAGCCGTCGATGCTGTGATGCGGCAGGATGCGAACGATGCAGTCCGCACCGGCCGGCGTGACGATCCGCCGCCTGGTGTTCGGGCCCCTGGCGAGGACGCCGCTCACATCGCGTTCCAGTTCCGCGTAAGGGAGGCGCGCGCCGAGCGCCGCGACCGGCCGGGCAAGATCCGTGTCGCTCACTGCAAACATCTCGGCTGCGCGCGGTGTGAAGCTCCTGATGCAGGCGCCGTTGTCGACGAACAACGCCGCGATCCGGGTGGATGCGAGAAGGTTCGCCGCCTGATTGTGGACGCATGCGAGCTCGGTCAGACGCTCGGCGAGTTCGCCATTGATCGCCTGCATCTCCTGGTTGACCAACTGGAGCTCCTCGCGCGAGACGAGCAGCGCCTCGTTGGCCGATTGCAGCTCCTCGCTGATCGCCTGGTATTCCGCGTTGAGGTTCTCGAGCTGGCCGAGGCGGTCCCGCCTGGCGGAGAGCTCACGTTCGAGCGCCTCCTCGCGCTCGGTCGGCGGTGTCGTGGGCGGCGGGAGGGGCTCGGACGCGAGCGGGGCGGGTGGAGGCGGCGGAGGCTGTGTTCGTAGGCGCAACCGTCTCACCGGCGTCCGCCCACTTCGTCGATATGCGCCAGCAGGTCGGCGGGGTCCTCGTAGACGCGGGCGGCCCCTGCGCGTTCGAGCTCCTCGATGCCGTAGCCGCCCGATTGCAGCCCGACGCCCAGGCCGCGGCAGCGCCGGGCGGCCAGCATGTCCCAGATCGCGTCGCCCACGATCACGGAGTGCTCGATGGGGGCGCCGAGCCGGGCGGCGGCGGCGAGGAACAGGTCCGGGTCCGGCTTGGCGTAGCGGACCTGGTCGCGCGTGACGACCGGCACACGCGCCGGATCGACGCCGAGGGCTGCGAGGTTGATCGCGGCCGTCTCCATCCGGCCGCTGGTCGCGATCGCCCAGGGGATCTCGTTGGCGGTCAGGAAGTCCAGGAGCTCGATCGCGCCCGGTAGTGGCCGGATCTGCGACGCGTGGCGCTGGTAGGCGGCGCGGTGCGCCAGGCGGAGACGCTCGATGCGCTCGGGCGTGATGTCGATCCGTGTCTCGCGCAGGAGCTGGTTCATGAACAGGCCGCCGCTCATGCCGATGCGGCGGTGGATGCGCCAGACGGAGAGATCGATCCCCTCGCTGTCGAGCGCCTCCTTCCAGGCCAGCACGTGCTGGTAGACGCTGTCGACGAGCGTGCCGTCGAGGTCGAAGAGGAAGACGGTCTCGATCCGCATCGACAATCTCCGAGAAGTGGCGGTCGGGCGCACTGCACCCCGCCCGAAGGCTACGCCCGTCCCGACCTGCCTATACAAAGGGGGTCTGGGGTCAAGACCCCAGCGGGGTCCAGGGGCAGAGCCCCTGGCGTTACGTCAGCCCCGCATCGTCCCGCGCCCGATTGCTCAGCGCCGCAAAGTCCAGCTCGCCATCGCCGCGCGCAAAGCTCGCTAGGAATCGGTCACGCAGCAGCGAAGCGATCGGCAGCGGGCTCGCGAACTCCTCCCCCGCCTCGAGGATCAGCGCGTTGTCCTTCGCCCCGAGCTTCATCGCGCCACCGGGCGGCGAAAAGGCGCGATCGAGGATGAGCCTGCCGTAGTTCACGTGGATGGGCGCCGAGCAGAAGCTGTTGCTCAGAACCTCGAACACGGTGGCGGGCGCGATGCCGGCCTTTTCGTTGAGCGCGAACAGCTCGGCGAACTGCTCGATGGTCGAGAAGATCATGAAATTGGCCGACAGCTTCACGAGGTTCGCCTGCCAGGCCTCGTTGCCCACGACGAACACGCGCTGTCCGATCGCGTCGAGCACGGGTCGGATGTCGGCGATCGCGGCGTCGTCGCCGGCCACCATCACGAAGAGCTTGCCGCTCTCGGCCGCCGGCGGCCGACCAAGCACCGTGGCCGAGACGAAGCGCTGCCCGCGCCCGCCATGGGCCGCCGCGAGCGTGCGCGCGAGATCGAGCGAGATCGTGCTCGAGGAGACATGGATCGCGCCGGGCGCCAGGCCGGCGGCGATCCCGTCCTCGCCGAGCGCCACGTGGCGGACCGCCTCGTCGTTGGCCAGCATGCTGATCACGAGTTCGCCCCCGCGGGCCGCCTCGGCGGGAGAGGCTGCCTCGCGCGCGCCCAAGGCGACGAGTTCGGCGGCCTTGCCCGGCGTGCGGTTCCAGACCGCGACCTCGTGCCCCGCATCGAGCAGGCGCCTGGCCATCGGGGTGCCCATCGGGCCGAGGCCGGTGATGCCGATCTTCATGGTGCCGGGCCTCAGCGCCAGTAGGGGCCGAAGCCGGGACCGAACCCGCCGCCCCACCAGCCGGGACCCCACGCGCCCCAGCCCCAGCCGGGATCGGAGTAGAGATCAGCCGTGGTCTGCTGCTCGTCGGCGATCCGCTGCTGGAAGCGCTCCTGCTTGTATTTGCTGAAGGCGGCCGAGTCGCCGAAATACACGCACCGGCACGCGATCGGATCGCCGTAGAGGTAGACGGTCTTCCCGTTCACGTCGCGCATGGCGAAATGGTTCGCCGGCAGTTTGGCCAGCATGGCCTGGCGGTCGGGCGTGTTGGCGGGCCGCGCCTGGAACCCTGCGGCGGCGAGGAGGTCCTCCTTCTGGGAGACGATCTCCTGCTGGGTCTCGCAGCCGGCGACGGCGAGTGCGGCAACGAGGCAACAAACCAATCCGGCGGTGCGCATCTGATCTGCTCCAAGCTGTCCGACGCCCACCAACGTCTCCTCCACCGGGGGGGATGCCCGTGTTGCACGATTTTACGCTGGGTTCGCCCTCGGGTAGAGCTTCGGGCGACAGGAGGGACGCGACGTGGCGATCGAACCCGCGGGTAATATCGAACCGACGGCACTCGCCGACGCGCTGAGCGAGCGCTATCTCGCCTATGCGATGTCGACCATCGTGTCGCGCTCGCTGCCCGACGTGCGCGACGGGCTCAAGCCGGTGCACCGGCGGCTGATCTACGCGATGCAGCAGCTGCGACTCGACCCCGAGGCCGGCTTCAAGAAATGCGCGCGCGTGGTGGGCGACGTGATCGGCCGCTACCACCCGCATGGCGATGTCGCGGTCTACGAGGCGCTGGTGCGGTTGGCGCAGGATTTCGCGGTGCGCTACCCGCTGGTCGAGGGCCAGGGCAATTTCGGCAACATCGACGGCGATAACGCAGCCGCCATGCGCTACACCGAGGCGCGGCTGACGGTGGTCGCGGGTGCGCTGCTCTCCGGTCTCGAGGACGACGCGGTCGATTTCCGCACCACCTATTCCGGCGAGGACCAGGAGCCGGTGGTGCTGCCGGCGGCGTTTCCGAACCTGCTGGCGAACGGGGCGTCCGGGATCGCGGTCGGCATGGCGACGTCGATTCCGCCGCACAATGCGGGCGAGCTCTGCCGGGCGGCGCTCAACCTGATCGACGAGCCGGCTGCGTCCACCGCGCAACTGCTCACCCACGTGGCCGGTCCCGATTTCCCCACCGGCGGCGTGCTGATGGAGGATCCGGCGGCGCTGCACACGGCCTACGAGACCGGACGCGGCTCGTTTCGCGTTCGTGCGCGCTGGCACAAGGAGGAGGGACGTTTCAACACCTGGGCGGTGGTGATCACCGAGATCCCGTACCAGGTGCCCAAGGCGCGCCTGATCGAGCAGGTGGCCGAGCTGATGGAAGCCAAGAAGCTGCCGTTGCTGGCCGACATCCGTGACGAGAGCGCGGAGACCCTGCGCGTGGTGCTCGAGCCGCGCGCGCGGACGATCGAGCCCGCCGTGCTGATGGAGACGATGTTCCGCGCGACCGCGCTCGAGAGCCGGTTTCCGCTGAACATGAACGTGCTCGGTCCCGATCGCACGCCGCGCGTGATGGG
>CAXTVZ010000081.1:0-3945 GCA_964247685.1 uncultured Acetobacteraceae bacterium | reverse complement strand
GAGCGCGCCGATCTCGAGCGCCTGCTCGAGCCGGACAATGCACGCGGCCGGTGGCGACGGATCCGCGCGGAGGTGGTGGACACCGAGAAGCGGTTCGGAACCGGTCCGCTCGGCGATCGCCGCACCGAGATCGGAACCGCGCCTGTCGCACTCGCCATCCACGAGCACGAGCATGTCGAGCGCGAGCGCATCACGGTGCTGCTGTCGCGGCATGGCTGGATCCGGGCCGCGCGCGGCCACGACCTCGATCTGGCCGCCCAGCGCTTCAAGGAAGGCGACGAGCTCGCCTTTTCGATCCCTTGCGAGACGGTCGACCGCGTGTGCCTGTTCGCCACCAACGGTCGCGTCTACACGCTGCGCGCCGCCGACCTGCCGCGCGGCCGCGGCGACGGGCAGCCGATCCGCACCGTGATCGAGCTCGGCAACGACGAGAGCGTGCTCGCTCTGTTCGTGCATGATCCGGGCGCGCGCCGCCTCGTCGCCGGCAGCGGCGGTCGCGGCTTCGTGGCGCCCGGCGCCGAGCTGCTGGCGGAGAAGCGCACGGGCAAGACCGTGCTGACGGTGCGCCCGGGCGAGCGCGCGCTCTGTTGCCTCGCAGCCGCGGGCGACCATGTCGCGACCGTGGGCGACAACCGCAAGCTGCTGGTCTTTCCGCTTTCCGAGTTGCCTGAGCTCGCCCGCGGCACCGGCGTGGCGCTGCAGCGCTACAAGGACGGGCACCTGCGCGACCTCCGCGTCTTCACGCTGGCCGAGGGGCTTGCCACCGCCTCGGGCAAGGTCCGGCCCGCCAGCGAGCTTCGCGACTGGCTCGGCGGACGCGCCGAGGCCGGACAGCTCGCACCGCGCAACCTGCTCGGCGCGGATGGCCGCTTCGCGAGCTGACGACCGGCCCGGCGTCCTCGGCACGCTCGAGCTTGGGCGGTTCGTTGCGGCCGCGACCGTCGCTGTCACGCATGTGTTCGCGACCATGCCATTCTACGCGCGACGGCCCGACGCGACCTTTTTCCCGAGCGTCGCCCCGCCCGGCGCGCTCGCGGTGCAGTTCTTCTTCGTGCTCAGCGGCTTCGTCATGGCGGTGGCGCATGGCGCCGATCGCGGTGCAGGCTGGACAGCGGCCCCGCGTTTCCTCTGGCGCCGCGCCTGTCGCATCTATCCGATGTACTGGCTCGCCCTGCTCCTCGCGACGGCGGCACTCGGCCTGCCGCATGGCTGGCGCGCGGCGTCCCTCCTGTCGCTCTGGCCGCGATGGACCACGGAGTTCGTGCCGCCCGCCTGGACGCTGCGCTACGAGGTCGAGTTCTACCTCGTCTTCGCCCTCGTGCTGCTGCCGCGCGTCGGCTCCACGATCGGCCTCGCCTGGTTTGCGGGCACGGCGGCCAACTGCTTCATCCCGTTCGAGTGCCGCGCCCACGGTCTCGTGCCGCCGCACTTGGTGACCGCGCTGTCGGCGCCGGCGACGGGCTACCTGTTCTCGGGCGTGAACTTCCTGTTCTTCGCCGGCGTCGCCGCGGGCACACTGCATCGGCGCCGGACGTGGTCACCCCCGGCCGCGGCGGCGCTCGCGGGCGCGGGCACGCTGGTCGTTTGCGCCTGTCTGCCATGGCTGGCCTGGGGACATGATTTCGGGCAGACGCCGTTCCTGCCGCCGATCGTGGGATGCGGCGTCGGGGCGACGTTGCTGGGCCTGGCCGGTCTCGAGCGGGCCTCTGTCCTGCGCACGGGGCGCTGGGCACGTCGCGCCGGTGCGCTGTCCTACCCGCTCTATATCCTCCATGCTGTGGTCGTGCTTCTCGTCAGCGTCCCGCTCGGCGGCCGCCACTTCGCGAGCTTCGGCGTCTATGCTCTGGCGGCGGGATTGCTGGTCGCGATCCTGGGCGTGAGTGCGGGCGCCGCCTTCGGGATCGACCAGCCCCTGCAGCGGTGGCTGCGGCAGCGCGTCGCGCCCGCCGGACACCCGACCGCGTTCGACCGGCTGGAGGAGGAGGAGAGGGGATGATCTACGCGCTCGACGGCACGGAACCCGAGACGGACGGAGACGCGTTCTGGGTCGCGCCCACGGCCGTCGTCATCGGCGCGGTCGTGCTCGGCCGTGACGCGTCGGTCTGGTGGGGTGCGGTGCTCCGCGGCGACAACGAGCGCATCACGCTGGGTGCCGGCAGCAACGTGCAGGAGAACTGCGTCCTGCACACCGATGCCGGGTTCCCGCTGGTGATCGGCGCGGACGTGACGGTCGGCCACGGCGCGATCCTGCACGGCTGCACGATCGGCGACGGCACGCTGATCGGCATGGGGGCAAGCGTGCTGAACGGTGCGCGTGTCGGCCGCAACTGCCTGATCGGCGCCCGCGCGCTCGTGGGCGAAGGCAAGGAGATCCCGGACAATTCCGTGGTGCTCGGGATCCCCGGACGGGTGACCGCCACTGTCAGCGAAGAGCAGGCCGCCCGTATCGGCGCGGGGGCTGCGCACTACGTCGGGAACTGGAAGCGCTTTCGCGCCGGTCTCACGCTCCGGGCGTGATCAGCGCGAGAAGCCGGGCTCGCTCAGGCAGGCGGGCCGACGCGCCGCACCTTCGCTGCCGTCGGCGAGCTCGCGCCAGACGCCACCGGTCAGGATCTCGCTGGGCTTGAAGCGCGCCTTGTAGGACATCTTGCGGCTGTCGGAGACCCAGTAGCCGAGATAGATGTAGGGCAGCCCCAGCATGCGGGCCCGCTCGATCAGCCAGAGCACCGAGAGCGTGCCGATCGAGCGCCGCTCGAGATCGGGGTCGAAGAACGAGTAGACCGCCGACAGCCCGTCGCCGAGCCGGTCGGTGAGGCAGGCGCCGATCAGCCGGTCGTCCGCCTCGCGGAACTCGGCCACGAAGGTTTCGATCGGTGTGTCCTCGACCATCGCGCGGTAGTCGTAGAACGACATCCCCGCCATGTCGCCTTCGCCGTGGCGGGCGATCTGGTAGCGCTGGAACAGGGCGAACTGCTCGGTGGTGGCGTGCGCCGGGACCTCGAAACCTTCCACCAGCGCGTTGGCGGCCAGGCATTTCCGCTGGGTGCGGTTCGGCCGGAACCGGTCGACGGGAATGCGGATCGGCACGCAGGCGTTGCAGCCCGGGCAGACCGGCGCGTAGGCGATGTTGTGGGAACGGCGGAAGCCCGCGCGCGAGAGGCGGTCGTGCAGCTCCTCGGCGTCGGAGCCGGTGATCTCGGTCACCACCTTCCGCTCGATCCGGCCCGCCACGTACGGGCAGGGCAGGGGTGCCGTGGTGTAGAAGAATTGCGGGCGCCGCGGACCGTTATAGCTCATGCGAAGGGTCGTCCCGGACGGGTGTCGAGAGTCCATATGCCGGTGCGCGGCGGCAGCGTGCGAGTCCGCGTCACCACCACGCCGGCGAGGAGGTCGTGCAGGGTGCGGTGGCGGACCGTGACCAGCGCCACCAGCACCCAGATGGCGCCGAGTGCGATCGTGACCATCAGACCGACCGCCCAGATGATCGCCTGCAGCGTCGTGGGCCGGTCGAGCATGTCGTTGGTGCGCACCACCAGGCCGAGCGCCAACTGTCCCGGCGTGGCACTCCGCTCGGAGGCGACCGACAATGCCAGATAGGCGATCGGCACCAATGGCAGCAGCCCGAGCAGCGGCAGTCCGAGGCCGAACGTCAGCAGTCCGAAGGTGAGCAGGGCGATCTTGGCGAGCACGAGCAGGATGCCGCCCAGCAGCCCGTCGATCAGGAATGCCGCGACCCGGCGCCCCATGACACCGTCGGTCAGCCACTCGTCATGTGCCGCGTCGATCATTCACCCGTCTCAGCCGGTCCCGGACCTCGGATTGTAACCGAGCGCGCACCGTGCCGACAGGGATTTCGTGCGCCCGCGCGGTGACACAAGGGTCGCCGGAGGGTAAGGAGGCGGGTTCGTGACACCAGATCGGGCTCCCACGACCTTGTCCTCGCAA
>CAXTVZ010000080.1:0-13279 GCA_964247685.1 uncultured Acetobacteraceae bacterium | reverse complement strand
AATCCGGCGGCCGGTCCGACCGGCACCCCGGGCGGCCAGCTCGGCGGGCAGGGCGCCATCTCGACGGGCGGCAACGGGCCTGCGGAAGTCACGAACACCAGTTCGCAGGGGTCCGAGAATATTCAGGTGAAGGTCCAGCGTCGCCTCATCCGCGAGCGCAACGCGCCGAGCGGTGCGACCGAGCTCGGCAAGAACCAGATCGCCCAGGTCGGCGTCCAGGGCTCGACCTCGACCCTGCTGCGCCAGGCGCCGTCGGTGAACGTCTATCAGCAGGGCATCGGCCCCAACGAGCCGGTCATCACGATCCGCGGTCTGCGCGGCATCGAGATCGCGGAGACGCTGGACGACGTGCCGATGCAGGATCTGCTGAACGGCGGCACGGGCGAGTATCTGCAGAACCTGCTCGGCGGACGCTTCAACCTCGACCAGATCAGCGGTTCCACGATCTATCCCGGCGTCGCATTCCCGGACCGCAACACGTTCGGCACGATCGGCGGCACGGTCGCGTTCGACAGCCTGCGCCCCTCGCCCGACCGCTTCTTCGATATCACGGGATCGGTCGGATCCTTCGGCACCGAGCAGGAAGGCTTCACGGCCAACAGCGGCAAGCTCGATGGCTTCTTCGGCAGCGGCTACAACGCGCCCAGCATGCTGCTGAAATACTCGAACCTGCAGACCAAGGGTTTCATCGACTACACGCCCGCGCGTTACAACAATATGGAGTTCGCGCTCGACAAGCCGTATGCGGACGGTCTGTCGACCTTCCAGACGACGGTGATCTACAACACGGGCAACGGTCTCACCACGCCGGAGCCGATCCCCATTCCGTATCTCCAGCAGAACGGTATGTTCAGCAACTACTCGCCCGACCAGGAATTCACGCGTGATACCAACGACTATCTGACGATCATCCTGAAGGACAAGACCTACATCAACGACTGGCTGACCGCCGGTCTCACGGCGTTCTACCTGGAATCGGACAACTACTCGACGAGCTATGGCAACCCGTCGATCTTCTCGGCGCCTGCCAACGGCATCCCGGGTTCTGTCACCGTGGGTGGTGCCGCCCCGTTCAACCAGACCATCGCAGGCTTCGGCGGCCAGTCGGATTACGGTCCCGGCGGCTACTTCTATCAGCCCGGCGTGGTCTCCTATAACGGTGCCGCAGCCTATCCGCCGGGCTCGCCCGGCTGCCCCGTCGCCGTCTACAACCAGTGGAACGCCCAGGGTCTGCAGAGCCCCTGCGGCTACAATGCTGAGTTCACGCAGGCACACAACGACAGTTACGGCCTGCAACCGCGCCTGACGATCACGCCGAGCGACATCTTCGGGATCCGCAACACGATCGTCATCGGTGCGCTGGTCGCCAAGGAAACGCAGCCGATCGCACCCAGCTACTACGGCGGCACGTCGAACGTTCCCCAGGACGCGGCGAACCAGGCCGGCACGTTCGGCGGCGCGTTCGACGGCGGAACGTACCGCATCATCTACCAGACGTTTGCGCAGGATAAGATCGACTTCCTGCACAACACGCTGCACATGACGCCGGGCCTGACCTTCGAAGGCACCACGTCGGGCTACACATCGAGCACCGTTTTCGGCGGAACACCGTCGGCGGCGACGCTCGACAGCGCCTACTGCATGACGGCGGGCAACAGTTGCGGTTACGGCAGCTACTCGGCGAAGAAATGGGATCGCGAGCTGCTCCCGTTCTTCAACATCTCCTACGATCTCGACCGGATCCTTCCGATCGCCAAGGGCACATCGTTCTACGGGAGCTACGGCGAGTCCGCGCTGTTCGCGCCGGTCACCGACTTCAGCCCGACCGCGCTCAACGGCGCCCCGCCCTACGCGTCGATCGTCCACGCCTTCGAGGGTGGTGTGCGATACGACACGTCGAGGGTCGCGCTGAACGCCGACTTCTACTATCAGAAGATCGATCGCGACTTCGGCTTCTTCCAGTATCAGGGTGGGCCGTATGACGGCCTATCGCTCTACGACAACAACGGCCAGCGGCAATTCCAGGGTCAGGAATTCAGTGCGGAGTGGAAGATCACGCCGCATTGGGATGTGTTCGGAAACTTCAGTCACGTCCGCGCCCGTTACCTGGCGAACTCGCTGGAGAGCGTCACGGTCCAGGAGGACCAGTTCGGTTACGGCGCGCGCGCCACGCCGATCTCCGGCATCCCGCAGTGGCTGTCGACGTTCGGTGTCGAGTATGACCACGGGAACTGGTTCCTGAACGGCGACCAGTTCCACGCTCGGCTCGAGGGCCAGTACACGGGACGCCAGTACACGACCTACGACGTGAACGGGTTCGGCAATGTCGGAAGCTTCGCCCAGGAAGGCATTCCGCCCTTCGGTTCGTATCTGTACTACCAGACCACGGCGGGTGCGACGACCTACAACCCCAATGGCGGTCTCGAGCCCTACATCGTCTTCAACCTGGACGCGAACTACTCGTTGCCCGTGCGGCAGTTGGGCGTGCCGATCCTGAAGAAGCTCGACTTCGACCTGAACATCCTCAACCTGCTCAACAAGCATTACTACCAATACTACTACTCGCAGGTGAGCCCCGCCTCGTGCCCCAACTTCACGAGCGGTCCGTTCGCCGGTCAGGCGCAGAGCTCCTACAGCTGCGGCTCGTCCTTCAACGACGGTCTTCCCGGCGAGCCGTTCGCTGCGACCTTCACGGTCACGGCGCGCTTCTGAAACACAAAGGGCGGAGCTCACGCTCCGCCCTCATTTGTGGAGGTCCAGGATCGACACGATCCTGGTGGGGTCCGGGGCAAAGCCCCGGCCTTCCTTGTTTTAGCGAAGCCGCTGGTGCCGCGCCCGCGCTCCTCGCTCGATCGCGGCGGCCACCAGCGGATCGATCCCCAGCTCGGTGACCACGAACTCCAGCATCTGCAGGATCGACTGTCCGTGCCGGCTCGACGCGGCGACCACGTCGCAGGCCACCGCATAGGCCGTCTCGCGCAGCCGCGGTTCCAGCGCCGCCCGGATCAGGCGGGCCGCGTGGTTGAGGCCGTCCTCCTCGCGCAGCAGCCCCACCGCGGCGTCGGTCGCGTGGCGCAGGCGTTCGGACGTCACCTCGTGGAAGATCGGCAGCGTCTGCACGAGCCCCGACATCACGCCGATCTCGCGGTCGGAGATCCCCATTCCGTCGGCGGCGGCGACCAGCACCATGGTGCAGATCAGCGCCTCCTGCGGGTCGAGTGCGGTCTCGTCCTCGCCCCCGAGGGCGCCTGTGCTGCCGTCCATCGTCGTGTCTTTCCCGGTGGAGTTCATCTCCGCCGCAAAATGCGCCTGTCGGGGGGAATGCGCAAAATCATGTTCCCGGGGGCGGTGGAGCGAGGAAGTCCCGGGTCGCTGCGATCGCGCGCGCCAGGCCCACGCGCTCGACCGCGACGCCGCGGGGAAAGGCCGAGGCCAGCCGGCTCGGCATGCGCCGGTCGAGCAGCACGAACACGCCGCGATCGGTCTCGGTGCGGATCAGCCGCCCGAAGGCCTGGCGCAGGCGCAGGCGCACGATGCGGTCGTCATAGCCGGCCGGGTCGCCTTCCGAGAGGTGCAGTCGCCGCTCGCGGTGCAGGATGTCCGGCCGCATCCACGGCACGCGTTCGAACACCAGCAGGCGCAGTGCCGCGCCCGGCACGTCGACGCCGTCGCGCATCGCGTCGGTGCCCAGCAGGCAGGAATGGGTCTCGGTGCGGAAGACGTCGATCAGCGTCGCGTTGTCCATCGCGTCCACGTGCTGGGCGAAGAGCGGGATGCCGGCGGCCTCGAGGTCGGGCGCGATGCGGGCGTGCACGGCGCGCAGGCGCGAGATCGCGGTGAACAGGCCGAGCCCGCCGCCCTCGGAGGCGAGGAACAGCGTGCGGTAGGCGGCGGCGAGTGCGGCGAGGTCGCCCGCCGGGATGTCGGTCACCACGAAGCATCGGGTCTGGCGCGCGTAGTCGAAGGGGCTGGCCAGCGCCGCGCGGATCGCGGGCGAGGGCAGGTGGCTGGCCCCCGCCCGCGCTTCGGCCGCGCGCCAGACGCGGTCGGCATCGGCGCCGGGTTGCTCGCTCTCGTCGCGCAGCGTGGCCGAGGTGACCAGCAGCCCGTGCGCGTGGCCGGCGAGCGAGAGCGCGAAGGGGAGCGTCGGGTCGAGCCAGTGCCGGCAGAGTGCGATGTCGCGCACCGGGCCGGCCTGGCCGCGCTCGAGCGTGTCGAGGCGGAGGAAATGCACGTGCTCGCGCCGCTCGCCGGCCTCGGGGGGCGGGCTGTCCACCGCGCGCAGCATCGCGATCCAGGCCGCGAGCCGGTTGAGCGCGCGCCTGCGGATCACGCCGGTCATGGCCTCGATGCGGCCGCGGGTGGTGGCGTCGAGCGTGTCGGCGTCCTCGTCGAGGCGGGCGGCGAGGCGTTCCACCAGTGTCGCGAGCGGCGCGTGGATCCGGTCGAGCGCGCGCCCGAGTGTCGCGGCGGCCTCGGCCACGCCGTCGGCGAGCGGGTGGAGGTCGCATTCGTTGCCGCCGTTCTCGGCGGTGCGCGCCTCGACCTGGCGGGCCAGCAGGGCGAGCAGGCGCTCGGTCGGGTTGGCGGCCTCGCCGGGCATCGCGAGGTTCTCGCCCGAGAGCCGCGTGGTCCATCCCGGTGCTGCGAGCCCTTGCGCGGCCGCGAGCAGGGCCGCGTCGAGCGGCGTCTCGAGCGGCAGGTCGCCCACCACGAGCTCGTCGAGCCGCCGCTTCAGCCCGCGCGCGCGCGACCGCGTGCCCTCGGCGCCGAGCAGCCAGCGGCGGAGTTCGGCGGATTCCATGCCCGAGAGCTCGGTCGCGAAGGCGCTGTCGGCGGCGTCCGCCAGGTGGTGGCCCTCGTCGAACACGTAGCGGGTGGGGAGGCGCTGGTCCGTGGCGCCTTCGCTGCCGGCGTGTGCCGCTTCCGTCATCACCAGCGCGTGGTTGGCGATCAGCAGGTCGGCCTCGCGGGCGCGGCGGATGCCGTGCTCGACGAAGCAGCGCGTGTAATGCGGGCAGGCGCCGTGAATGCATTCGCCGCGACGGTCGGCGAGGCCGCCGAGCAGGCCGGCACCGAACAGCTCGCGGAACCAGCCGGGCAGGTCGCCGCCGGTGATGTCGCCGTCCTCGGTTGCCATTGCCCAGCGGGCGAGCAGGGCCATGGGTACGGTGGTCGCGGCGGCGCGGCCTCGCGTCTGGGCGCCACGGTTCGCCTCCTCGTAGTTCAGGAGACAGAGGTAGTTCTCGCGGCCCTTGCGGACGACCACCCGGCGGCGGCGGGCGGCGGGCTCCGTGTGCAGGCGGGTCGCCACCTCGCGCTCGATCTGGCGCTGCAGGTGGCGGGTGTAGGTGGAGATCGTCACGGCACCACCGTTGCGCTCGGCCCAGAGGCTGGCCGGTGCCAGGTAGCCGAGCGTCTTGCCGGTGCCGGTGCCGGCTTCGGCCAGCATCAGGATCGGGTCGCCGCGGGTCTCGCGCGGGGCGAAGGCGCTGGCCGCGGCATGCGCGTAGTCGGCCTGGCCCGCGCGCGGGGCCGCGTCGGCGCCGAGCATGGTGGCGAGCCGGGCGCGGCTCGCATCCGGCGAGACGGGGAAGGCCGAGGGCGCGGGGCGCGGGTTGCGCTCCTCGAAGGCAGGCAGGCGGCGCCAGACGGCGATCGCCTCGCCCGGCGACAGGCCGGGCCGCGCGCCCGTGAGTGCGGCGAGCACGGACGGCGCCCAGGCCCAGCCGGCCTCCGCCAGCAGGCGCGCGAGTGCGGCGGCCTCCGTGCCCGACTTCGTGGGCGCGAGTGCTGCGAGGCGGCCCAGCAGGACGGAGGCGAGCTCCGGCAGCAGCAGCGCCTCGCCCTCCATGTCGGTGGGTGGCGGCACGTCGAGCGCCAGCGCCAGGCCGCGTGGCGTGGGGGCGGCGGGGCGCGCGGGGCAGACGAAGGCGAACAGCTCCAGCAGGTCGAGCGCCGGAAAACCCGCCAGACCCAGGCGCCGCGCGGTGGCCGGCAGGTGCACCACGATCGGCGCCGGCATCTGCGCCAGGCGGGCGCGCACCACCGCGGGGGCGAGGGACAGGATCTCGCCGTCCCCGGTCAGCAGCACGGCGCGGGCGTGGCCGGCGACCAGTGCCGGCGCCTCACGCGGGGAATCGGGCATGGCGCCAAGATGGACGCGGGGCGGCATTCTGACTAGCTTCCCGCCGCATGTCCGCGCACACGCAGGGAGAGCTCCCGAAGGTCTGGCCCTTCGAGCAGGCCCAAGCCCTCGATCGTCACCTTTCCGACCGTCCCGACGCGGTCGCCCTGTTCGAGACTGGCTACGGCCCGTCCGGCCTCCCGCATATCGGCACGTTCGGCGAGGTCGCGCGCACGCAGTGGGTGCGGCTGGCCTACACCTCGCTCACGGGTCGTCCGTCGCGGCTGATCTCGTTCAGCGACGACATGGACGGACTGCGCAAGGTGCCTGGCAACGTGCCCCGCGGCGACATGCTGGCCCAGCATCTCGGCAAGCCGCTCTCGGCCGTCCCGGACCCGTTCGGCACGCATGAGAGTTTCGGCGCGCACAACAATGCCCGTCTGCGCGCCTTTCTCGACGGGTTCGGCTTCGACTACGAGTTCGCCTCGGCCACCGACACCTATCGCTCCGGCCGCTTCGACGCCGCTCTCCGGCGGGTGCTCGAGACGCATGACGAGATCGTGGCCACCATCGCGCCGACGCTGGGCGCCGAGCGGCGCGCCACCTACTCGCCCGTGCTGCCGCTGCATCCGCGAACGGGGGTGGTGATGCAGGTCGCGATCGAGCGCGTGGACGCGGATGCGGGCACGGTGGCCTGGCGCGATCCGGACACGGACGAGCGGTTCGAGACCCCGGTCACCGGCGGTGCGGCCAAGATGCAGTGGAAGGCCGACTGGGCGATGCGCTGGTACGCGCTCGGGGTCGATTACGAGATGTCGGGCAAGGACCTGATCGACAGCGTCCGGCTCTCGGGCCGGATCACCCGCATCCTCGGGCGCGCGCCGCCGCTGGGGCTGACGACGGAGATGTTCCTCGACGAGAACGGGGAGAAGATCAGCAAGTCCAAGGGCAACGGCATCTCGGTCGAGGACTGGCTGCGCTACGCCCCGTCGGAAAGCCTGGCGCAATTCATGTTCAATCAACCGACGCGCGCTAAAAGATTGTTCTTCGACGTTATCCCGCGAGCGACCGACGAATACATCGCCAATGCCGAGCGACTCCGCACTGCCGCCGCCGATCCCCGCGCGAACCCCGCCTGGTTCATCCATGGCGGCCGCCTGCCCAACGACGCAGGCAGCCCGCTCGGCTTCGGCATGCTGCTGAACCTGGCGTCGGTCGCGAACGCCGAGAGCGCGGACGTGCTCTGGGGCTTCATCGCCCGCTACCAGCCCGACGCCACCCCCGAGGCGATGCCGCTGCTGGCACGCCTGGCCTCCCACGCGGTGCGCTACTACCAGGACTTCGTCCGCCCGGCGAAGACCTACCGTGCGCCCAGCGACACCGAACGCGCGGCGCTGGCGGCGCTGGCCGAGGCGCTGCGCGGCCTCGACCCGGAAGTGGAGGCCGACACCGTGCAGGACACCGTGTTCGCGATCGGCAAGGCGCACGGCTTCGAGAACCTTCGCGCCTGGTTCGGCTGCCTCTACGAGGTGCTGCTCGGCCAGACCGAAGGCCCGCGCTTCGGCATCTTCGCCCGGCTCTACGGGCTGGAGGCCACCGCGTCGCTGATCGACGCCGCCCTGCTCAGGGCGCACTGAACGCCGAGCGATGCGCGCCACCCGACCCCCCATCCTGATGCGTCTCGCCCGACGCGCGCCGGCCGCAATTGGGCTGCTGCTGTTCCTCGGCGCCGCGTTCGTGGTGAGCCACGCGTTCCGCCATTTCCACCTGCGCGATGTGGCGAGCGCGATCGCGGCGACCCCGAAGCGGACACTCGGCTTCGCTGCCCTCTGGACGCTCGCCGCCTATGTCGTGCTGACCTTCTATGACCGGCTGGCGACAAGCTACGCCGGCCACCGCGTCGCCTGGCGCCGCACCGCCTTCGCCTCGTTCTGCGCCTACGTGCTGTCGCACAATCTCGGCTTCTCCGCCGTCTCCGGCGGCGCGGTGCGGTTCCGGCTGTACTCCGCCTGGGGGCTGCCGCCGTCCGCCATCGCGCGGATCATCGCGTTCTGCTCCTTCACCTTCTTCCTGGGTGTCGCGGCCATGCTCGGCGCGGTCGCTCTGGTGGCGCCCAAAGCCGTGCCAGTGGGCGGGGTCGCGATCCCGCCGCTGGCGATCCGCGCCCTCGGCCTCGCCATCTGGACGCTGATCGTGGCCTACGCCTTGCTCGCGCGGCGCACCCCGGTGCTGCGCCTGGCCGGCCACGAAATCCGGCTGCCCGGTCCCGGCACGGCGGTCCGGCAGGTGGCTCTGGCCGTGACCGATGTCGCAACCACGTCGGCGATCGTCTTCACGCTGCTGCCGGCCGCCCATGGCCTGACATACCCGCGCTTCGTGACGATCTACCTGGCATCCTACGTGGCAGGCCTGCTTGCCAACGTGCCGGGCGGTCTCGGCGTGTTCGAAACCGCGCTGCTGCTGGGTCTGGGCCCCTATCTGCCGGCGCCCGCGATCCTCGGGGCTGCGGTGCTGTTCCGCCTCTACTACTACATCGTGCCGCTGTTCCTCGCCGGCACGATGTTCGCGCTGCACGAGCTCTACCTGCGGGGCGTGTCGCTGTTCGCGGTGCTGCGGCCGATCCCCACCCGCCCGTCCGGCGTGGTGCGGGGCAGCGAGGCGGACTTCTCCGTGGCCGTCTCCACCGGCCTCGTGGTCCTGTGCGGTGCGGCCCTGCTGGCGGCGGGCGCGATCGCCCCCGTGGCCGCCCACCCGATGAACATCGTGGGATTGCCGTTCTTCACCCATGCCGGCGCCTACGCGGTGTCGCTGCTGGGCGCGGCCCTGGTGGTGCTGGCCGTGGGCCTGGCCCACCGCGTGACGCTCGCCTGGGGGAGCTCTATCCTGCTGCTGCTGCTCGCCGCCCCCCTGTGCCTCGCCGAGCAGCAGCCGCTCTGGCTCGCGGGTGCGGTGGCGCTGGCCGCACTGCTGATGCTGCCGTACCGGCACGCCTACTACCGGCACGCGCGCCTGCTGAGCGAGCCGTTCCACCCGCGCACCGCCGCCCCGCTGCTGCTGCTCGCGGGCTGCGTGCTGGCGCTCGGCCTGCTCGCGCCCGATTTCTCCTATCTCGAGGAGAGCTCCTGGTGGCAGGTGGTGCTGAGCGCCGACCTGCCCGAGCGGCTGCGCGGCGGGTTGCTGCTGCTGGTGCTGCTCCTGCTCGGCACCACCTGGGGGCTGATCCGTCCCGGCCGGGTGGTGTCGCTCGACTGGAACGAGGCGTGCCGCCGCCGCTTCACCGCCTGCGGCGTGGCGCCGCCCGCCGACGCCGACGGGGTGGTGCTCGGCGAGACGGGCCGGAGCTGCATCGCCTTCCGCCGCGTGGGCTCGATGCTGGTGGGGATCGGCGACCCGGCCGGCCCCACGCGCGACCGGATGTCGGCGATCTGGCGGCTGCGCGATCTGGCGCTGCAGGAGGGGCGGCGGGCTGCCGTGTGGCGTGCAGGACCCGAGCTGCTCGACGTGTGGAACGATATCGGGCTCACGGCCTGGAAGCTCGAGCCCGACGGCCGTCCGACCTGGCACGAGCCGGTCGAGTGTCCGGCGGCCGGGATCTATCTCTGCTGTCCCGACGAGGCGGGCCTCACCACCGTGCTCGCGGCCCTTCCCTCAGGCGAGGGCGGCACGGACAGCGTCTTTGAGCGCCGGTAGGGTTTCCGCCTCGAACCAGGGATGGCGTCGCGCCCACACCTCCGTGCGCCAGGACGGGTGGGGCAGCGGAAAGATGCCCCCGCCGAACCGCGTGTGCTCGCGCACCCGCTCGGTCACCGTGCCGGCGCCGAGCGTCCAGCGTTGCGAGAACCCGCCCACCAGAAGGGTCAGCCTGACCGCCGGGAGTGCTGCGAGGAACCGCGCCCGCCATGTCGGTGCACATTCCGGCCGGGGAGGCGCGTCGCCGCCGCCGGGCGCGCGGCCGGGATAGCAGAACCCCATCGGCACGATCGCGACGAGCGCCCCGTCGTGGAATGTCGCGTGGTCGAGCCCGAGCCAGTCGCGCAGGCGACGCCCCGAGGCGTCCTCGAACGGGATGCCCGTCGCGTGCGCGGCCGTGCCCGGCGCCTGGCTCGCGATCAGGATCCGGGCGGTGGCCGAGATCCGGAAGATCGGTCGGGGGCCGAGCGGCAGATGCGGCGCGCAGATCGTGCAGCCGCGCGCCTCTGCCGCGAGGCCGTCGGTGTCAGGGCTCGTTGACGGCAATCCCGGGTGCGCCGATCGTGAACACGATCACCCGCTCGCCCGTGCGGACGAAGTGCAGCGTGCACGGCACCAGCGACCCGTCGCGCACCGGGCGCGGCAGGTTCGTGAGCGTGATCCGCGCCCCATCCGGCCCGAGCACGGCGCGGCCGCCCTGCGGCACCAGCACGCCCCTGTCCTGTGGGCGCGGCCCTTCGGTCGCCGGATCGACGCCCTGCTCGGACACCTGGCCGTAGCCGGGGCAGGTCACGCCTGACAGGCGGTCCGCCAGCACGCCGTGGTTGATCACCGTGGTGAAGAGTGCGGCCGACTGCCCGTCCGGCCCGGCGCGTCCCCAGGAGGGGCCGATCTCGATCGGACCGGCGACCTGTGCCAGCCCCATCAGCGGCAGTGCGGCGAGCGCCGCCAGCCAGTTGTTACGCGAGCTCATACTCCACCTCCGGCGTATAGACGGCCTGTTCCTTGCCGAGTTGCGAGGAGAACAGCGTGAAGCGCGCCACCGGCACCGGCGAGGTCCGGAACAGGTTGTTCGCCGCGATCCAGGCGGCGAGCCCACCTGCCGCCACGTTCTCGACGCGGGCCAGGCTCACATGCGGCTGGAAGCGCCGGCGGTCGGCGGGCACGCCGGCCCGCTGCAAGGCGGTCTCGACCTTATTCTGAAGGTGCTCGAGCCCGGGCTCGCGAGCGACGCCCGCCCAGAGCGTGCTCGATCGGCCGCGGCCCTCGAACACGCCGGTGCCGGCCAATGCCAGCGGGAAGGAGCGGGCGCGCAAGGCGGCGAGCGCGTGGTCGATCTCCTCGGCCATGGGGTTCGAGACTTCGCCGAGGAAGCGGAGGGTGAGGTGGTAGTTCTCGGGCGGCACCCAGCGCGCGCCGTTGAGCCCGTGGGCGATCGACGCGAGGGCGTCGTGGAGTGCGAAGGGCAGCGCGAGCCCGACGAAGAGTCTCATGCGGAAAACGTAGCAAGAAAAAGCAAGGGGCGCTGCCCCTTGAACCCCGCCAGGAGGGAAGGCCCTCCTGGACCTGCCTATTGTAAAGGGGTCTGGGGCCAAGGCCCCAGCGGGGTCCAGGGGCAGAGCCCCTGGCCTTCCTTCGCCTTAATTCCATGCAAGATGCTGGCCGCCCGCTTGATCGACACCGCGCGATCAACGACATTGCTGTTCTCGAACACCTTGTGATCGGGTGCCGACCGTCCGACGTGGCAGCGGAAACGTTGTCACGCTATGATGCAGGGCGAAGATCACTGCGAACGTCCGCGTGCGCCCCGCAACGCACGCCTCAAGGGATACAAGAACATGGCCTTCGTTCCCGATTACAGGACCCCGGCCGCCGGCACCGCCTTCGGCGCCGCTGTCACCGATCAGGGTCTGCGCGCGCACATGCTGCGCGTGTTCAACTGGATGACGTCGGGCCTGCTGCTGACCGGCATCGTGGCCTACCTGGTCGCCAACACCAGCCTGCGCGACGTGTTCTACCAGCAGGTTGACACGGTGTATGGCTCGGCGCTGCGCCCGACCGGCCTGGGCCTCGTGTCGATGCTGGCGCCGCTCGGCTTCGTGATGGTGCTGAGCTTCGGCATCAACCGGCTGTCGCGCCCGGCCGCCCAGACCCTGTTCTGGCTGTTCTGCGCCGCGATGGGGGTGAGCCTCACCAACATCTTCTTCGTCTACACCGGCACCTCGATCGTGCGCGTGTTCTTCATCACGTCCGCGACCTTCGCCGGCACGGCGCTCTACGGCTACACCGCCCGCGCCGACCTCACCCGCTTCGGCTCGTTCCTGTTCATGGGGCTGATCGGCGTGGTGATCGCGATGGTCGTGAACATGTTCCTGCACAGTCCGGCGCTGCAGTTCGTCTTCAGCGTGGTCGGCGTGCTGGTGTTCACGGGCCTGACCGCCTTCGACGTGCAGCGGATCAAGTTCACCTACACGAACTACCTCTACGCGGCCGGTCCCGACGAGGCAGCGAAGCGCTCGCTCTACGACGCGCTGTCCCTCTACCTGAACTTCATCAACCTGTTCACCCTGCTGCTCCAGCTGAGCGGGACGCGGTCCTCGAACAACTGAGAATTGCGGAACTTTGAAGGACACGGCGCGTCGGGGTCATCCCGGCGCGCTTTTTTTTGGTGCGCCTCTGTCGAGGACACGATGTCGATCCGCTCCTCCGCGCCCCTATGCGCCAGTCTCGCTCTGCTCGCCGCGCTCTTCGGCTGCGGCGATCCGAAAGCTGCGAACAAGGACAACTTCAAGCAGGCCCTGGCGGCCCATTTCCGCGACCACTGCATCTTCATCACCCCGTCGGTCGGGCTGAACGCGTTCCCCGTTTCGGTGAGCGAGCAGAGCGAGACCGGCCGCTACGACGCGCTCGTGTCGGCCGGCCTGCTCACGGCGAAGGAACAGGCCGTGGAGCACCCCGGGCTGCTCGGGATCGGCACGGTGCGCGACCAGTCCAAGACCTACGACCTCACCGCGCAGGGGAAATCCCTGTTCCAGAACGGTGCGCCGAGCGATCGCGGCTTCTGCGCCGGGCACTACCAGGTGGACGACGTCCAGGGCTTCACGACGCCCGCGACGACCGGTGGAAGCACGACGTCGAGCGTCACCTTCGACGTCACGCCTGGCCTGGCCGACTGGGTGAAGAACGCCGACGTGCAGGCACGCTACGGCGACCAGCTCGCGGTGGTGAAGGCCACGACCGATCATGCGACGCTGGTGCAGACGGATAAGGGGTGGGTTGTGCCTGATACGGCGCCGTCACGGCAGTGAAGGCCAGGGGCTCTGCCCCTGGACCCCGCTGGGGCCTTGGCCCCAGACCCCTTTGTTTAGAAACGTTCCGCCATCCCTGCCAGGATCGTTCGCCGTAGCCCGAATTGCGGCGCACCCACGCCCACCCCGGTGCCGCTGCGGATCTCGTAGCGCC
>CAXTVZ010000079.1:0-13380 GCA_964247685.1 uncultured Acetobacteraceae bacterium | reverse complement strand
GCCGGTCAAGCCGCACGCCAGCACCGCGGTCGCGATCGCCGCGTCGTCGCACGGCTTGGCGCTTGCCGCGCCGCCCTCGCCCTCGCCCTCGCCCTCGCCCTCGCCGAAGTCTCCCTGAGCATGGGCTGGGAAAACAAGATCGTCTGGAGCGAGGGGCTGTTCCTCCACCCGCAGCACCTCCAGCAGCAGGATCGCTACGTCGAGCGGCTGGTGCGCGCGAGCACGGCGGGCCTGGTTCCGTTCGGCTGGGGCCTGACCGCGCTCGACATCGACGTCGACCAGCTGGGCCTGGGCAAGTTCGGCCTGCGCGCGGCCGCCGGCCTGTTCCCCGACGGCACCGTGTTCAGCGCCCCCTACGACACCGACCATCCGCGCCCGGTGGACGTCCCCGAGACCGCCCGCAACGCGCTGGTGTTCCTGCTCGTGCCCTCGCGCCAGCCGGGCTCGGTCGAGACCGCGAGCGCCGAGCAGGTCGAGAGCGTGGCGCGCTACACCACCGGCGAGCTCGAGGCGTGGGACACCAATGGCGGTCCCGGCACGGGCCGGCAGACCACGGCGACGCTGCAGGTGGGACGCCTGCGGCTCCGGCTCGGCTTCGAAGGCGAGAGCCGCGACGGCTACACCGCGATCCCGCTCGCGCGCGTGGCCGAGGTCAGGCCCGACCGCAGCGTGGTGCTCGACGAGGGCTTCATCCCGCCGGTTCTCCTCACCAACGCGTCGGCCGTGCTGTCGGGGTTCGCGACCCAGCTCCAGGGTCTGCTCGGCCATCGGGCCGAGGCGATCGCGGGGCGCATGTCGGAGGGCTCGGCGCGCGGGGCCGCCGAGATCTCGGACGTGCTGATGCTGCAGATCTGCAATCGCAACGAAGCCGTGCTCGCGCATCTGAACGCCATCGTCCACCAGCTTCACCCCGAGCGGCTCTACGAGAGATGCGTGGCGCTGGCGGGCGACCTCGCGACCTTCACCGACAGCCGCAAGCGCCTGCCCGCCTTCCCGCCCTACCGGCACGACGACGGGGTGGCGACCTGGCGCCCGGTGATGGCGGCACTCCGCCAGTCGCTGTCGGCGGTGCTCGAGCAGACCGCGGTGCCGATCCCGTTGCAGGAGCGCAAGTTCGGCATCCGCGTAGGCCCGCTGCCCGACCGCTCGCTGCTCGCCAACGCCGCCTGGGTGCTGGCGGTCAAGGCGCAGCTGCCGCCCGAGACGCTGCGCCGGAACTTCCCCAACATGGTCAAGATCGGACCGGTGGAGCAGATCCGCGAGCTGATCAACGTGGCACTCCCGGGGATCGCGGTGCGCGCCCTGCCCGTGGCGCCGCGCCAGCTGCCGTACTACGCCGGCACGACCTATTTCGAGCTCGACCGCAGCAGCGCCTACTGGGCCGGGCTCGCGCGCTCGGGCGGGATCGCGATCCACGTGACGGGCGAGCTGCCCGGCCTCGACATCGAATGCTGGGCCATCAGGGAGTAGCGCGCCGATGAGCGACGATCCCTTCCGCGAAGACAACGACAGCGACGCCACCATCATCCGCCCGACACCGGGCGGCCGCGCAACGGCCACGTCGCCGCCACCACGGCCGCAGGCCGAGACCGTGTCCGCCGCGATCGCACCTCCCGCGGTCGGGCTGAACAAGCTCGTGGCGGCGGCAGCCCCCGTGCTCGCCGCCGTGCTGCGCCTGGGCGATGCGCGCACCGCGCCCGATCCGGACCAGCTCAAGCGCGGCTTTGTTGCCGCCATTCGCGCCTTCGAGGGGGCGGCGCTGGCCACTGGGCTCGACACGCTGTCGCTCCGCTCCGCCCGCTACGCGCTGTGCGCCACGGTTGACGACCTGGTGCTGAGCACGCCCTGGGGCAGCCGCTCGTCATGGACCGCGCAGAGCCTGACCAGCATCTTCCACAACGAGGTCTCGGGCGGCGAGCGCTTCTTCGACATCCTCACCGAGATGCAGCGCGACCTCGGCCGCCATGCCGAGGTGGTCGAGCTGATGTATGTCTGCCTGGCGCTGGGCTTCGAGGGCCGCTACCGCGTGATGCCCCGCGGCAGCACCGCACTCGCCGAGCTGCGCGAGGGGGTGTTCCGCACGATCCGCCAGCGCCGCGGCGCGTTCGAGCGCGAGCTCTCGCCGCATTGGCGCGGCACCGAGACCGCCTGGCGCGGCGGCAGCGCGGGTCTGCCCGCGTGGATCACGGCGGTGGCGACGCTCGCCGCCGCCTGCGTGATCTACGTCGCGTTCGACTTTTCACTGGCGGGCGCCTCCGACATCGCACTCACCCGGCTCAACGCGCTGCCGCCGCAGGGACCGGTCTCGGTGCCGCGGGCCGTCGCGACGCCGCCCCCGCCGGCGTCCGCAGCCCCCGACGATTTTGCCGACCGCCTGCGCCGCTTTCTCGCCCCCGAGATCCGCGCGCATCTGGTGACCGTGCTGGACGACGCGCAGACCGTGACCGTGCGCCTGACCGCGCGCGACCTGTTCGCCTCGGGCACCGCGACGCTCAACCCGCACTGGGAACCGCTGATCGAGCGGATCGGGAGCGCCCTGCAGACCGAGGCCGGCCGCGTCAACGTCGACGGCTACACCGACGACCAGCCGATCCACACGGTGCGCTTCCCGTCGAACTGGCAGCTGAGCCAGGCGCGCGCGACCGCGGTCGCGGGCGTGATCGGGGGCAAGCTCGCCGATCCCGGCCGCGTCCACGCGGTGGGCCGGGCGGATGCCGACCCGATCGCCACCAACGCCACAGCTGAGGGCCGCCAGGCCAATCGCCGGACGGAGATCGTCCTGCTGAGGACTACCGCCGCGCCATGATGGAGCCGATCACCGAGCTGCTGCGCAAGCGGTGGTTCCAGACGCTGCTCACCGCGATCCTGCTCGCGCTGACGGTGTGGTTCTTCGGCCCGCTGCTGGGGTTCGGCGCGTTCCACCCGTTCGACAGCCAGCTCGCGCGCGCCGTCACCATCGTGGTGATCCTGCTGCTGTGGGCGCTGCTGCACTGGCTCGAGCGCCGGCGCGAGCGCAGGCGCGACGAGGCGCTGGCCGACGCGGTGACGGAGTCCCCCGAGGTGGCGTCGGCGGCCGAGGTCGCGGTGCTGCGGGACGGGCTGCGCGAGGCGCTGGCCAAGCTCCGCCACGCCCGGATCGGCGGCCGGCGCGGACGGCAGAGCCTCTACCAGCTGCCCTGGTATCTCTTCATCGGGCCGCCCGGTGCGGGCAAGACCACGGCGCTGGTCAATAGCGGCCTGCGCTTCCCGCTCGCGGATGCGGGCGGAGCCGAGGCCATCAAGGGCGTCGGCGGCACCCGCAACTGCGACTGGTGGTTCACCGAGGAGGCGGTGCTGATCGACACCGCCGGCCGCTACACCACCCAGGACAGCGAGGCGGCGGTGGACGCGGCCGGCTGGCTCGGCTTTCTCCGACTGCTCAAGAAGCACCGCTCGCGACAGCCGCTGAACGGCGTGCTGGTAGCGATTGGATTGCCGCAGCTGGCGGCACTTTCGGACGAGCAGCGCACGGGCCACGCGCGCGCCGTGCGCCGCCGCCTGCGCGAGCTGCATGACGAGCTCGGCGTCCGCGTGCCGGCCTATGTCGTGTTCACCAAGACCGACCTCGTGCCGGGCTTCGTCGACATGTTCGACGGGCTCTCGCGGGAGGAGCGCGAGCAGGTCTGGGGCACGACCCTGGCGCTCGACGACGGCAGGACCGAAGCGGGCGGGGTGGCGGCGTTCGGCGCCGAATTCGACGCCCTGCTCGCGCGCCTGGAGGAGCACATCCCCGAGCGCCTGCAGCAGGAGACGGATCTGCGCCGCCGCCGGCTGATCTACGGGTTTCCCCAGCAGCTCGCCGCCCTGCGCACGGTCGCCGCCGAGTTCCTCGACGAGGCGTTCCGCCCGAACCGGCTCGAGCCGCGCGGCCTGCTGCGCGGCGTCTATCTCACCAGCGGCACGCAGGACGGCACCCCGATCGACCGGCTGATGGGGGCGATGGCGGGACAGTTCGGGCTGCAGCGCCAGGCCGTGGCCGCCTTCAGCGGGGCCGGCCGCTCCTACTTCCTCGGCCGCATGCTCCGTGACGTCGTGTTCGCCGAAGCGGGCCTGGTCGGCCTCGACCCCAAGGTGGAGCGGCGCCGCAGGACGCTCCGGATCGCCGAATACGGCACCGCTGCCTTGGTGCTCGTGGGCCTGACCGCGGCCTGGGCGATCGCCTGGGCGGACAACCGCGCCACCATGCGTGCGCTCGACGCGGCGGCGCGGCACTACGAGGCGGCCTACACGGAGGCCGTCGCACACGACCGGCAGCGGACCGACCTCGCCGCGGTGGTGCCGGTGCTCGACGCCGCGCGCGCCCTGCCCGGCGGCTACGACGCGACCGGGCACGGACCGACCTCGCTCGCGGGGTTCGGCCTGTCGCAGGCGGCCAAGCTGCATGGCGCGACCGTGGAGGTCTACCGCCGCGCGCTCGACGGGCTGCTGCTGCCGCGGCTGCTGTTCCGGCTCGAAGGGCAGATGCAGTCCAACCTCGAGCGGCCGGCGATCCTCTACGAGGCGCTGAAAGTCTACCTCATCCTGGGGCGGCAGGGCCCGATGGACCGCGCGCTGGTGGAGCAGTGGATCGGCGCCGACCTCGCCGCGAGCTTCCCCGGCGACGACGGGCAACCGATGCGCGACGCGCTCGCCTCCCATCTCGCGGCGATGCTCGAGACGCCGCTGCCGGCGGTGTCGCTGAACGGGCCGCTGGTCGCGGAGGTCCGCGCCATCCTCACCCGCGAGCCGCTCGCGGACTACGTCTACAACCGGGTGATGCGCAGCGCCGCGGTCCGGCGCCTGCCGGAATGGGCGGTCGCCGACAATTCGGGACCGGGCGGTGCCCGGGTGTTCGTGCTGCGCGACGGCAAGCCGCTCGACAGCGGGGTTCCCGGCATCTTCACGACCGCCGGCTACCACGACGTGTTCCTCCACCTCTTGCCGGCGGTGACCAGGCAGGCCACCGAGGAGGCCTGGGTGCTCGGCCGCGGCGACGAGGAGCAAGGCAGGCACAAGGACCCGCTGCATGCGGCCGAAGAGCGCAACCGGCTGCACCGCGACGTGCTGTCGCTCTATCTCGACGACTACGCGCGGCGCTGGGACGCGATGCTCGCCGACGTCGTGCTCAAGCCGTTCACCTCGCTGCAGGAAGGGCAGGACGAGCTGTTCCTGCTGTCGGCACCGGACTCGCCGCTGCGCGACCTGCTGCTGGCGATCGATGCGGAAACGCAGCTCGCGCACCCGTCCGAGGGCGAAGCGGCCGGGGGCCACGCCGCGGCGAAGCTCGAGAAGAGCAAGGGGCTGGGCCATTTCGAGACCCAGCTCGTGCGCGAGGGGATGAGCTTCGAGCAGAACGAGGCCGTGGACGTGATTGGCGAGGCGTTCGGCAACGACGAGGCCGGCAAGCGGATCGATCCGGCCCAGCGCGTCGAGCAGCATTTCGCCGGCCTGCACACCTTCGTCACCGCGACCAAGGACGCGCCCGCTGCACTCGACACGGTGATCGCCCGTATCGGGCAGATCTATCAGCGGCTCAACCAGGCCGGTAACGCGGCCAACCAGGGCCAGGCGCTGCTCAGCATGGCAAGCGCCAGCGGAGGCGGTGGCGAGGCATCGGCCGCCCAGCAGATCGCGGACGCCGCCAAGACCGCGCCCAAACCGGTCGCCGATATGCTGCAGACGGTGACCGCCAGCTCCAGCCAGGTCGCGAGCTCGGGGGCCGCCGCCGAGCTCGCCGAGGCCTGGAAATCGAAGGTGCTGCCGCTCTGCCAGCAGGCGTTCGACCGCTTCCCGTTCGTGGCCGCCAGCACCGCCGACGTGCCGGCCGATGATTTCAGCCGGCTGCTCGGCCCCGGCGGGCTGATCGACGCGTTCTTCGACCAGTATCTCAAGCCGTTCGTGGACACCGACCAGACGCCCTGGCGCTGGCAGGCGGGCGGCAGCGCCACGCTCGGCCTCTCGGACGACACGCTGGTGCAGTTCGAGCGCGCGAGCGAGATCCGCGACGCGCTGTTCCCCGACGCGTCGCACACCCCCTCGGCCCGCTTCGACCTCAAGCCCACCGATCTCGACGCGGGCCTGGCCGAGGTCAGCGTGGAGATCGCCGGCAGCAGGCTCACCTACGCCCACGGACCGCAGGAGCCGATGCCGATGCAGTGGCCCGGTCCGGGCGGGACCACCGGCGTGCGAGTGATCCTCACGCCCGCCGACGGGAGTGCCGCCAAGATCATCGAGGAGAACGGTCCTTGGGCGCTGCTGCGCCTGATCGGGGCTGCCACCGTCACGCCGAGCGGTCAGCCGGACAAGCTGGCGGTGAGCTTCGCGAGTCCGGCCGGAAAAGCGAGCTTCGAGGTCGACGCCAACAGCGTGCGCAACCCGTTCACGCTGACGGCACTCAGCAGCTTCCGCTGCCCGGCCTCGCTCTAGAGCGATGTCGGACACCAGCACCACGGCGGCGACCCTCACGATCGACCCCGATCCCGGCATCGCGCTCACGATCCGCAGCGTCGAGATGGAAGAGGAGCTCGGACGCCCGTTCGTGGCCACCCTGATCGTCTCGGCGCAGGGCGAGGACCAGAAGACCCCCACCACCGACCTGACCGCCATTCTCGGCGGCTCGGCCACCGTGTCGGTGGGTGGGGCGGACGGCAGTACGCATTACCTGAACGGCATCGTCGCGCGCGCAACCTATCTCGGCCTGGTGGCCGGCGCCTTCCACTACCATGTCGAGCTCCGGCCCTGGATCTGGCTGCTGTCGCACCAGTCGGATTGCTGCATCTTCCAGAACATGTCGGCCTGGACGCTGATCACCGGCATCTTCCGCGACGCAGGGTTCACCGCCTACGAGGACAAGCGGCAGAACCAGGGCGGCAGCACCACGCTCGAATACTGCGTGCAGTACAACGAGACCACGTTCGACTTTGTGACCAGGCTGATGGAGGAATGGGGCCTCTACTACTACGTCACCCACGCCGAGGGCGCGCATACGCTGGTGTTCGCCGACAATCCCGGCTCGCATACCAGCATCGGCACCCTGTCGGGGGCACTCGACGGTGCGGTCGCGAGCGACGCCGTGGGACGCGTCTGGGCGGTCACCGCCGACCAGACCTTCACCGCCGGGCAGCACGAACTCGGCGACTACAATTTCACGACCCCGGCCGCCGACCTGACCGCACGCGCGATCGACGCCGGCACCTACGGCCACGGCCAGCTCGCGAACTACGAATATCCCGGCCGCTACGGCGTCGTCGCCGACGGCACCACGCTGGCCACCGTCCGGATGCAGCAGGTCGCGGCCCCCCGGAAGATGCTGCGCGGCGAGACCGATGCGCTTGCCGCGGGGGTCGGCACGACCTTCACGCTGTCGGACTTCCCCGATGCGAGTGCCAACGCCGAATACCTCGTCACCGGCACGGCCTGGTCGCTGGGTGCGACCGGCACGCAGGCGGCCGGCGCCGACTTCGCCGGCGTCTACAGCGCGACCTTCACGACCATTCCCGCCACCACCAGCTTCAGCCTCGACCGCCGCACGCCGCGCCCGAGGATCGCGGGACCGCAGACTGCGCGCGTCGTGGGCCAGAGCGGCCAGGAGATCACCACCGACCAGTACGGCCGGATCAAGGTGCGGTTCTTCTGGGATCGCAGCACGACCACCGACGAGAATGCGTCCTGCTGGATCCGCGTCGCTCAGTCGTGGGCCGGCGCCGCGTTCGGCGGCCTGGTGACGCCGCGGATCGGCATGGAGGTGCTGGTCGACTTCCTCGACGGCGACCCGGACCAGCCGATCATCACCGGCTGCGTCTACAACGCCACCAACACCGTCCCCTACACGCTGCCCGACAACGCCACGCGCTCGACCTTCAAGACCAACTCGTCGATCGGGGGCAACGGCTTCAACGAGCTCCGCTTCGAGGACAAGGCCGGCAGCGAGGAGGTGTTCCTGCAGGCGCAGAAGGACCTCAACGTCACGGTGCTGAACAACCGTGCGGTCACCACCACGCAGGACGACTCTCTGACCGTCTCGAAAGGCAAGCGCACGGTGACCGTGAGCCAGGGCGACGAGGCGCTGACGGTGAGCCAGGGAAACCGCTCGGTCACGGTGAGCCAGGGGAACGACAGCACCACGGTCAGCACCGGTAACCGCTCGGCGACCGTCAGTCAGGGCAATGACAGCATCACGGTCAGCACCGGCAATCTGACGATCTCGGTGAACGCGGGCTCGGTCAGCATCACCGCGGGCCAGTCGATCACGCTGAGCGTCGGTGCGAACAGCATCAAGATCGACACCACCGGGGTCACGATCAGTGCCGCGCAGATCGAGCTCACCGCCGACGCGAAGCTCGCCGCCAGCGCCGGCGGCGAGATGCAGCTCCAGGGCGCCACCGTGATGATCAACTGAGATGGGACGCGACGACGACGACGAGACGATCATCCTGCGGCGTCCGCCGGCCACGGCCGCGCGCTCGCCCTTCGCCGCGATCGCCGCGGCCGCCCCCTACCTCGCGCCGCTGCTGGGCAGCAATGTCCGCCGCGGCATCGAGGCGATCGTGGCCGAGCTCGACCGCAAGCTCAACGACGGCCTCGACGCCGTGCTGCACCACCCCGAGTTCCAGCGTCTCGAGGCGAGCTGGCGCGCGCTCCGCCTGCTGCTCGCCTCGGTGGAGACCGGCTCCACGCTGAAGATCCGCGTGCTCGACATCTCCAAGCGCGAGCTCGCCCGCAACCTGCGGAAGTTCCGTGGCACCGCCTGGGACGACAGCCCCGTCTTCCGCCGCATCTACGAGGACGAGTACGGCCAGCTCGGCGGCGAGCCGTTCGGGCTGCTGGTGGGCGATTACGAATTCGACAACCGTGCCGAGGACGTCCACCTGCTCGGCGACATCGCAAGCATCGCGGCCGCCGCCCATGCGCCGTTCGTGGCCGCCGCCTCGCCCGCGCTGCTGCAGATGGAGGACTGGGCCGAAATCGCCGACCGGCGCGAGCTCTCGCGCGTCTTTGCGCTGCCCGAATACGCCGCCTGGCGCGCGCTGCGCGCGAGCGAGGACAGCCGCTACCTGGCTCTCTGCCTGCCGCGCTTCCTGGTGCGCCTGCCCTATGGCGGCCGCGACGACCCGCAGGACCGCCTCGATTTCGAGGAGCGTTGCGACGGTCCGGACCGCAGGCGCTTCCTGTGGGCGAATGCGAGCTGGCTGTTCGCGGTGGTGGTGGCGCGCGCCTTCGAGCGCCATGGCTGGTGCGCGCGCATCACCGGCATCGAGAATGGCGGCCTGGTGGAGGATCTTCCCGTGCTGCGCTTCGCGACCGCGGACGGCGCGGTCGACCGCCGCTGCTCGCTCGAGGTCGCGATCAGCGAGGGGCGCGAGGCGGAGCTGTCGCGGATGGGGCTGGTGTCGCTGCTGCACCTCAAGGGCAGCCAGGGGGCCGCCTTCATGAGCGCGCCGTCGCTGCAGCAGCCCGCCACGTTCGACGACCGTGCCGCGACGCTGAACGCCAGCATCTCGGCCAAGCTGCCCTATCTGTTCGCGTGCTGCCGGTTCGCGCATTTCATTAAATGCATGGTGCGCGACAAGACCGGCGGCGGCATGACGCGCGAGCAGCTGCAGGCGTGGCTCGGCCGCTGGCTGCAATCCTACGTCGATAACGCGCCGGCGACGTCGAGCGAGGAATGGCGCGCGCGCCGGCCGCTGGCGGACGCCGACATGACGCTCGAGCCGCATCCGCACATGCCCGGGCAGTATCAGGCGGTGTTCTCGGTGCGCCCGCATTTCCAGCTCGAAGGGGCCACCGCCTCGCTGCGGCTGCTGACCCGGCTCGCGACACGGTAGAGGACCACCCGGAGGACCGACACGATGGCCATCAACGCACTCATGCAGTTCATCCTGGCGAGCGGCCAGCCGATCCCCGGCGAGAGCCAGTCGGTGGTCGACCCGGACGACGACCTCGCGACCACCGGTGCCACCTGGACGCCCGGCTCCTATTTCGAGATCGAGGATTTCGACTTCAGCCTCGAGCTCGACGAGCAGAGCGGGGTCGATGGCGGCGGCAAAGGTGGCGGCTTGGGTGCCGACGGCTACGCTAGGCTGAAGGCCGACATCGACGACCTGCGCACGGAGGTGCGGCGCAACCCCGGCAGCCCCTACGCGGCCCCGGCGGCGGCCAAGAAGGACTCGGACAAGAAGCAGGACGGCTCCGGGCGCGGCGGCGGCCGCTTCGACGAATACGTGACCGGCAAGCAGGACCCGGCCGGCTACAAGCCGCGGATCGCGCCGTTCTCGTTCAAGAAGCAGATCGACCTCGCATCGACCACGCTGATCGCCAACTGCTTCAAGCCGACGATGTTTCAGTCGGCCACCATCATCAAGCGCAAGGACACAGGCGGCGACGGCAGCGGCACGGCGGTCGGCAACCTCACCTATGTGCGCTTCGATTTTCTGCAGCCGCTGATCACCAGCGTCGAGCTGAGCGTCGAGGAGGTGGTGCGGCAGTCGGTCAAGTTCGTCTGCCGGCAGGTCACGATCACCTACGCGGCGCAGCAGATGAGCGGGCAGACCAAGGTGCAGACGAACGCGGCCGTGCTGACGCTGAATGCTTAGAAAGATGTTCTTTCTTGAAAGAAAGAACCAAAGAACTTTTGTCCGTTTGGAGTCCGGCGTGAGCCCCTGGAGAGTCCTCATGGATAAAAGTCTTTTTGCTTCTTTTTCTTCAGAAAAAGAAGACGCCTGCAGGCGTGCCCGCTGATGGGGCAGCCAGCCGCACGCATCGGCGACCAGGTCCTGCAGGCCGCACCGCACTGTCACGCGCCAATCCATCCGGCGGCCCTCGTGCCCACCGCCGTGCCGCACCCGGCGCTTCCGCTGCCGCTGGTGGCGGTGGGAGCCTCGACCGTGCTGATCGGCGGGCAGCCCGCCGCCCGCATGGGCGACATGACCGAGCCCTGCCTGCTGCCCGGCTGCGTGCCGGGCGGTCCGGGCGTGATCATGAAGGCCTCGGCCACCGTAATCATCGAGGGGATGGCGGCCGCCCGCGTGGGCGACATGACCGAGCACGCGGCCTGCGTGGCGCCGATCCCGAGCCCCACGGGACAGATCATGCCGCCGGGCTGCCCCACCGTCCTGATCGGCGGCTGAGCGCGTGCGGCTGCGGCATTTCGAGGCGTTCGCACCGATCTGCCCGGTCTGCGCCGCGGCGGCGCGACCGGCCTCGCCGCTGGTGCCCGCCCATGTGCTGGCGGGCGACGAGGCGGAGATCGAGGCCGGCATCCTGCATTGCGAGGCCGCCGCCTGCCGGCACGAATACCCGATCATCGACGGCATCCCGCTGATCGTGCCGCAGCTGCGGCCGCTGCTGCGCGAGCGCGGGATCGAGCTGCTGCTGCGTCGCGACCTCGCGCCCGAGCTCGAGAGCCTGGTGGGGGACGCGATCGGGCCGGACACCTGGTTCGACCAGCTGCGGCAGACCGTCTCGACCTACGCGTGGGATGCCTGGGCCGACCAGGATCCCGACGAGGTGCGGGGCGAGGCGCCGGGGGCGGGCGCACGCTGCCTCGCGCGGTTGCTGGCGCTCGCCGGTCCGGCGCCGGGCGGGCTGGTGCTCGATCTCGGCTGCGGCGCCGGCCGCTCCACCTGCGAGCTGGCGGCCGCGGACCCGGGGGCGCTGGTGCTGGGCGTGGATCTGGGCCTGGCGCTGCTGCGCGTGGCGAACGGCGCCGCCCATGGACGGGTCTCGTACGCGCGGCGTGAGGTGGGCCTGGTTTATGACCGACGCTGCTTTGCGACCGCAGTCGCGGGTGCGGAACGGGTGGATTTCTGGGCCTGCGACGCGCTTGCGTTGCCGTTCCGCGCCGCGGTTGTCGACCGGATCGCGGCGCTGCATCTGCTCGACGCGGTGGCCGATCCGGCGATGCTGCTGCGGGCGGCGGCGGCCGCACTGAAGCCCGGGGGCGAGCTGCTGCTGGCGACGCCGTGGGACTGGTCGGCGCGCGCGACGCCGGCGGAGAACTGGCTCGGCGGGCATTCGCAACGCGCACCACATGGCGGGGCGGCCGAGACAGCGTTCCGGCGCGCGGCAGGCGAGGCCGGGTTGGCGCTGCGGGCGGAGGAGCAGCACTTCCCGTGGCGGACGCGACTGCACGCGCGAGCGTCGGTCAGCTACGACGCGCATCTGGCGGTGCTGGAGCGGGCGGGGTAGGTGCGGGCTGCGCTCTGCGCAGCATGTCGGGCAGAGTCTCGACGGCGTGCTCATCATGCTCTTTGCCGGCCTCGCATTGCGGCAGGCGCTGGCGCGGAACTTCCAGTTGCATGGACGCTGGGCGATGCGCCTCTATCTCGCGGTGAGCGCGTCACTCTTCCTCCCTGCAAGCTTCGTGTTCACCCTCCCGTTTGGCCTCGATCAGGAGGCGGTAAACGGGCCGGTTTTGACGATGCTGTCGTTCGCGCAATTCGTCGTGCCGCTTGCAATCTATGAACAGTACCGGCGCGCCCGCGACAACGGCGGTGCGACGATCCGAGTGGCGACTGCATCGGACTGGTGCTGCTGACGCTGCTGCTCGGCGGCGGCATCGCGGGCGTCGCCGCGTCCATGTTCGGGCCCGAGCTGGCCCTCGCCTACGAGAACCGTACCTCCGTCGCCGAGCCCGTCGAACGCGCCCTCGCGGCAGGCGGCAGGCGGCAGGCGGCACGGCCGAGGTCCAACGACGCTACGAGACGATCAAGGCGATGAGCTCACCACGCTACAGCTTTTCCGAGACCGAGTTGAATCAACTCGGATACAAGATGCTCGCCGCTCGGCGCTGGCAAGACGCGATCGGGCATCCGCCGCCTTAACGTCGAGACCTATCCCAGATCTGGAAACGTCTACGACAGCCTTGCTGAAACCTACATGGACAGCGGTGACACGGTGCAGGCGATCTCAAACTACAAAAAGTCGCTCGCACTGACACCTAGCAGCGCGAACGCCTTCAGAATGCTGCGCCGCCTGGGCGCACGATAAGGATCGATTTGGTCGATCCGTTTACAAGAATGCCGTTCGTCAGGTCGCCGCCTACGTCATCCGGACGTTGAACCGCCGGACGCGCGGCTTGCCCAAGCGCCCCTTGAGGCATCATGGCGCATGCGGCAGCCCGGACTGTCACTCGCGCCATGAGAACACGTCAGGCCCGGGGTTTCGGTGGCAGCCGGACCGAAAGTTCGATTCAGTTGCCCGGCTGCCTCTGCAGCCGAGTTCGGCCCAACTCGGACATGGCGCTCCAGGGACGGGTGGCAGGAACTGACCGGTCGCGGCATCGAGGCGAAGCGGCCAGGGATCAGCTTACGATCTGCGGCGCCTTCGCTTCGGCCACGCCGAGGGCGGCCTGCTTCTCCAGGC